>JBBDIT010000045.1:15759-21302 GCA_040880285.1 Pseudomonadales bacterium
GCGCCGAACACGGATCAGGCAAGTGCAGCGGATTGGCGGGGTTCAGGGTTACTCACCCGGGTCGAGGCTGTCAGAAACGAGCGCACGGCCGACGAGGATAGCGGCGCATTGCTGCACCGGTTGAATCCTGTTTGAAGTTCCTGACTGAAAATAGCCCAGGACTGCTTACCAGACTACTTACCAGACTACTTACCAGACTACTTACCAGACTACTTACCAGACTACTTACCTCACTACAGAATAGTGCGGCCGGTTTTGCGCGATTCATTTTACAGCGGCCACACAATCAGTAGCAGCGGCACGCTCACCGCCACCACCAGGATCTCAACCGGTAAACCCACGCGCCAGTAGTCACCGAAGCGAAACCCGCCCGGCCCCAGGATCAAGGTATTGTTCTGGTGCCCGATCGGCGTCAGCATGGCGCAGGAAGCACCGATCGCCACCGCCATCAGAAACGAATCCGGACTGGCATCCACCTGGAACGCGATACCGATCGCGATTGGACACATAACGGCCGCTGTGGCGGCATTGTTCATAAAGTCCGACAAGGTCATGGTAATGACCAGGACCAGCGCCAGTGCAATGACCGGATTATTTTGCGCCACCAGGTTGAGTAGACCGTTCGCCAGCAGGTCCGCGGCACCGGTGGAACTCATTGCACCGGCCACCGGTAACAAGGCTCCCAGCAATACAATCACCGGCCAGTCCACCGCGTCGTACAGATTACGTGGCTTGACGATCCTGAACACCGCATAGCACACGACCCCGGCAGCGAACGAAACCGCTGCCGGCAGAAGCCCAAAGGCCGCCCCGGCAATCGCAATCCCCATGACAATCGTGGCAAGGGAGGCCCTCCCCCGGTCCGGAATCGTTACTGATCGCTCCGCCAGGGGCACCGCTGAAAACTCGGTTGAGAATGCAGCGATTGCTTCCGGCGCACCCTGCAACAACATTACGTCGCCGGCCATGATCGGCGTCGAACGCAATCGTTTGATGGACCGTCTTCCCTGACGTGAAATTGCCAGCAGGTTCAGCCCATGACCAGCACCGAGGGACAGATCTTCTGAGGAGCGACCGATGAGCAGCGAATCCGGCATCGCAACCATTTCTGCCAACAGGATCTCATCGTAATGATTACTTTTTTTCGATTCCTCCGCTGACTCATCGTCCTCTTCTGAATCTTTTTGGTCTGACGACTCGCCGGCAACTTCTTCATCACTCGCCTGTTCTGGATCTTCTGGTTGTTCCGGTTCTTCCATCCGGATGTCGAGCGACGACAGCACCGCTGCCAGGGACTCGGGCTCGGCCTCAATGATCAACACATCATTTTCGCGCACCTTGCGGTTGGACACGGGCGCAATCACCCGAAATTCATTCCTGGCCATCCCTACCACCTGCGCATCCGCACTTTCCAACTTTTCCTGCACCGAGCGAATGGTCATTCCGATGGTCTTGCTATCCGCCGGTACGTGCACTTCCGTTAAATAGGTGCCGGTGTCGAAACTCCCGGAATCACTTTGTACCCGGGCCGGCACCAGGCGCCACCCGATCAGCGAGAGAAAGACCAGACAGGTGACAGCAACGCCGATACCCACAGGCGAGAAGTCGAACATATTGAAGCTTGTGCCCATCTCGGCGCGAAAGCCGGAAACGATCAGGTTGGGGGGTGTGCCAATCAGTGTGGTCATCCCACCCAGAATCGTTGCAAACGCAAGCGGCATCAACATCTTGCCGGGTGGTATTTCATGACGAGCCGCAGTCTTGATCGCGATCGGCATCAGCAGGGCCATTGCGCCCACATTGTTCATAAACGCTGACAGCACAGCACCCAACAGCATCAATGCGGTAATACTCAAGGTTGGGCTGTCCGTTGTGGGCATGACTCGCTGCGCCAGCACATCCACCGTACCGGTATTTCGAAGCCCCTGACTCAAAATCAGAACGCAGGCAACGGTAATGACGGCCGGATGGCCAAATCCACTAAAAGCCTCGGTCGCCGGAACCAGCCCCGTGAGCACGCACGCAAGCAACGAGGCCAGCGCAATCAGGTCATGGCGCCAGCGCCCCCACAAGAAAAGCACAATGGTGACCACTCCGATTACGCTAATCGTCATCTGCTCTTCAGTCAACGCCAACACCTCCATCTATCCACGAAGCATACGCTATCTGTTACTATCCGGCATTCAACCCAGCGCATCTGGAAACCAGCATGGCAATTCATCACGCAAGACCAGGCGAACTCATCGACCTTGCCAGTTGGCCACACGACGTAGCGCCCGGTCAGTCACACACGCTGATCAAGACCGATAACCTCACCGTCGCCCGTCTGGTCCTGGAAAAAGACAAGGCGATCAAGGAGCACCAGGTCCCCGACCCGATCGTCATCCATTGTATTAGCGGCCGCGTCGAACTCACTACCTCACGCGCACGCCAGGTCTTGACCAGCGGCCAATTGCTCTATTTACCAGGCGGCGACCCCCATGCGCTGACGGCACTGGATGACGCCGTCATTCTGCTAACGATCGCCAGCACTGGCCAAACCACCTAGCATTCAGATGCTACGGGAGGCGATCTCGTATACATCGGGCGATAAATCCTCCTGCGCCAGGATTCGCTCAAGCTCAGCCTTCATCAGGCGTTGACGCGATTCGTCGAACTTCTTCCAGCGCGTGAGTGGTGACAACATGCGCGATGCAACTTGCGGGTTGATCGCGTTTAATTCGATTACACGATCAGCCAGAAACTGGTAGCCCTCGCCCGAAACACGATGAAAATTACCCAGGCTCGCACTTGCAAACGGGCTAATCAAGGCGCGGGCACGATTGGGATTTTTGAGCGTGAAAGCCTCATGGCTCATCAGCGCCTTCACCTGTTCCATGGTCTCCGGCAGCGGACACGCAGCCTGAATTTGGAACCACAAATCAATCACCAACGCTTCATCAGCCCAGCGATTATAAAAATCCGTCAAGGCTTTCTCTTTCGCTGCCATGGCATCGGGCGCTTGAGAATTCACCAGCGTGCGTAACGCCGCGCTGGTATCGGTCATATTGTCGGCTGACTCAAATTGTCGAACTGCCAGCGATACCATTTCAGTATCGTGAGGCTGCATCAGGTAGCCAAGCGCACTATTCTTGAGCGCACGCCGGGCGATATCGACACCGACCGCAGCGTAGGCCTGGTCACTCTGGTTCAGTTTGTAGACCGACAACAACACACCTTTTAGCTCGACCGCGATGGCGGCACGCACTGCCTCACGCGCGGCAAGGATCGCATCAACATCGGCAACCTCCTGCAGCGTAAGCAGATACTGGGGGGATGGCAACACCAGCATATCGGCAATCATGGCCTTGTCGGTCGTGGCATCCCGATCACGCTCAATGGCTTCACTCAAAACATTACCGCACGCAGTGACCAGGCGCTCGTCCACCTTGATGGGCTCGCCTGATTGGATCTGGCGCATCACGTCCTGAATCACATCGATCGCCAGGCGCTGTCCGGCTTCCCAGCGATTAAAGCCATCAGCGTCATGGCTCATCAGGAACATGAGATCATCACGACTGTATTCATATCGCAGTTTTACCGGCGCCGAGAATCCCCGCAGCAGTGACGGCGTCGGTTGCGTGGTAATGTCATTGAACACAAAGGTCTGCTCGAATCCGGTGAGGCCCAGCACCACCGTGTACTCACCGTCGACATCCTTGACACTGGCAACCGGGTTACCCTTTGTCTCGACACGAATATCGTTACCGTCCGCATCCAGCAGGCCCACTGCAAACGGCATATGACAGGGCTGCTTCTCATCCTGGCCCGGGGTCGGCGGGCAGGACTGGGTGACCTGCAAGGTATAGGTCGCGGCCAATTCATCGTAAACGCACTCCACCGACAGTACCGGCGTACCCGCCTGCCGGTACCAGACCCGAAATTGCGACAGATCCTCGCCGCTTGCGTCTTCCATCGCCGTGACAAAGTCTTCCGTCGTCACCGCCTGGCCGTCGTGACGCTCAAAATAAAGATCACTACCGGCCCGAAAGCGTTCCGGGCCCAGAAGCGTATGGATCATACGCACGACCTCGGCGCCCTTCTCATAAACCGTGGCGGTGTAAAAGTTGTTGATCTCGATATAGGCGTCCGGGCGAATCGGGTGCGCCATGGGGCCGGCATCTTCCGGAAACTGTGCGCTTCGGAGGTTCGCGACATCATTGATCCGGCAGACTGCCGCCGAACCCATGTCCGCCGAAAAGGTCTGGTCACGGAACACGGTAAAACCTTCTTTCAATGACAACTGGAACCAGTCCCGGCAAGTCACCCGGTTACCTGACCAGTTGTGAAAGTACTCGTGCGCAACAACCGACTCGACCCGCTGGTAACCGGCATCCGTGGTCGTGTCCGGGCGTGCCAGCACGCAGGACGTATTGAAAATATTGAGCCCCTTGTTTTCCATTGCGCCCATGTTGAAGCTTTCAACTGCAACGATCATGAAGATATCAAGATCATATTCACGACCGTAGACCTGCTCATCCCAGGCCATGGCATTTTTCAGCGACATCATGGCGTGATCCAGCTTATCGATATTGTGCGCCTCGGTATAAATCCGCAGCGTTACCACGCGCCCACTCATGGTGACGAACTCGTCTTCGATGTGTTGCAAATCACCGGCTACCAGCGCAAACAGGTACGCCGGCTTCCTGAACGGGTCTTCCCAGGTGACCCAGTGTCGATCACCGTTCTCACCCTGCGCCACCGCATTACCGTTAGACAACAGCACCGGGTACTTGCCTTTCTCTGCATCAATGGTGGTGCGATACACGCTCATCACATCGGGCCGGTCCAGATACCAGGTAATATTGCGGAAACCTTCGGCCTCGCACTGGGTACAGAACATGTCGCCGGACTTGTACAACCCCTCAAGCGCCGTATTTTCCTGGGGTTTGATCGCCACACGGGTTTTAAGCTCAAACATTGCCGGCACGCCAAATAAGGTGAGCGACTCATCCTCGATCTGGTATTCATTGGACAAAAGTTCCCGGCCATCGATGGCAACGACTCGAGTTTCCAGGTCCTTGCCGCCGTTCAGCACCAGATCCTGCGCCGGGGAGTCTGCCTGCGGGTTGCGCCGTAGCGTCAGGGTGCTGGTGACCAGGGTCTCGTCGTCATTAATCTCCACATGCAGGTCTGTGCGCTCTATCAGATAAGGTGGCACCTGATAGTCTTTGAGTTGGATGGCTTTGGGTTGGCCGTCTTTCATCGATCATGCTCATCACTTTTGGTGAGCGGCCATCATAACATTCTATTTCCTGGTGAATTCAGGATAATGGGTGTCCTTAATTGGCCGCTTAATTGGCCTCTGCGGGATAGTGGGTGTCCTTAATTGGCCGCGCCGGGATAGTGGGTGTCCTTAATTGGCCGCTTAATTGGCCTCGGGGATAATGGGTGTCCTTAATTGGCCGCTTAATTGGCCGCTCCGGGATAGTGGGTGTCCTTAACTCGCATCCTGGATAGTGGGTGTCCTTAATTCTCCGGAATAGTGGGTGTCCTTAATTGGC
>JBBDIT010000045.1:21402-22746 GCA_040880285.1 Pseudomonadales bacterium
TCCTTAATTGGCCTTCTGAATGAGTCCACGCTGAAAGAGTCGTCGCTATGATTGAAACCGAAACCTTTGTCACGCACCTGGAGTGCAGTGAAACCGGCAAGCAGTATCCACCGGATCAAATTTATAACCTGTCCGAGACAGGTAAGCCTTTGTTGGTACGCTATGACCTGCCCGCCGTTGCCAGTGCCTGGCACAAGGACTCACTCAC
Organism: Pseudomonadales bacterium; assembly: GCA_040880285.1. Taxonomy (GTDB): domain Bacteria; phylum Pseudomonadota; class Gammaproteobacteria; order Pseudomonadales; family Azotimanducaceae; genus JANQJA01. Next base: position 21,611 of record JBBDIT010000045.1, read on the forward strand.
AGGCCGCCCCGGCGAATTCTGGCGCTACCGGGAACTGTTGCCGGTGCGTCGTGCCGACAATATCGTGCGCCTCGGGGAATTGATGACGCCGCTTCTACCATCACTCTACCTGCAACAGCGGCTCGGCATGGCATCGGTGCACATCAAAGACGAAGGCCGACTGCCCACCGGTTCCTTCAAGGCCCGCGGGCTGGCGCTTGCTGTCTCCATGGCGAAAGAACTCGGCATCACGCGCATGGCCATGCCCACTAACGGCAACGCCGGTGCTGCCCTTGCCGCCTACTGCTCGCGAGCCGGCATCGAGAGCTACGTGTTCTGTCCGGACGACACACCGGAAATCAACGTACGCGAAATCGCCTTTCAGGGCGCGCACACCTGGCGCGCCAACGGACTCATCAACGATTGCGGCAAAGTCGTCGGCGAGGGGAAATCGATCACCGGCTGGTTTGACACCTCGACGCTGAAAGAGCCGTATCGTATCGAAGGCAAGAAAACCATGGGCCTCGAGCTCGCCGAACAACTCGACTGGAAGTTGCCGGATGTGATCCTTTACCCTACCGGCGGCGGAACCGGCTTGATCGGCATGTGGAAAGCGTTTGCCGAACTCGAAGCCATCGGCTGGATCGACAGCAAACGACCCCGCATGATTGCCGTGCAGGCCAGTGGCTGCGCCCCGATCGTGCGCGCGTTTGATCGAGGCGAGCGGCACGCAACCCTGTGGGAAAACGCCCACACCGCGGCGGCCGGCATCCGCGTGCCAGCAGCCATTGGCGACTTCCTGATCCTGGACGCAATACGCGAAAGTGGCGGCTTTGCCACCGCCGTGGATGACGCCGACATCCTCACCATGCAAGCCGAAATCGCGCGCACTGAAGGCCTGCTCCTGTGCCCGGAAGGAGCCGCCACTGCCGCAGCATTACAACAGGAAATCGCAGCCGGCCGCATCCACCCCGACGAATCCTGCATCCTCTTTAATTGCGCCACCGGATTAAAATATCCCATGCCCCCCGCCCCCGACAAACTCGACCTGCACCAACCCATCGACTTCGCTGCACTAACCCGACTCACAATTTAAGCAATTTAAGGACATCCAGCACAATTTAAGGACATCCAGCACAATTTAAGGACATCCAGCA
>JBBDIT010000046.1:0-16101 GCA_040880285.1 Pseudomonadales bacterium
GCAATATTGATATAGCTTCGTTGCGAGTTGGCGGCTGCTTCAAACTCCCACTCCCGCAAGGTCTTTGGCATAGTAGGCGGGGTTTCGAAGTCGCTCGCATTGTCCTCGTAGAAGTGGACGAACTCATCGTAGTCTCGCTGGTAACGACGCCGATCTTCCGAGTCAACCCTGGCCGAGAGCTGGATATTTTCACTCTTGGAGACGTACTCGGTAATCGCACCATAGATGATGTAGTCCGCCTGCAGGATTTTACCCAGCTTCCTTGAAATCTCCAGATCCGTCAGGTTGGTGCGTCCATCTGCCATCATGCCTTGTTCCCGCATGATGCGCTCGATTTGTTCACGATCGACCACGTTATAACCTTTGACCTGCAACGCGAGGATCAGGTTGTCGGCCACCAGCGAACCGGCACCGGAGCCTGCGGGCTCCTCAAATGCCATAACCGCGATGGTGTCCGATTGCTGGATATCCAGGCCAGGTGAACGATTGGCCTCAATGTCAAGCGGCGATACCGCAACGTCCTCGACCGAAGGATAGACAAAATTCGGTGGCTCCGGTCGCCGCGGTAGTTCTTCGAGAATCAGGGAAAAGGAAGTACTTGAGCTATTGCGTGGGACCGTCTCAATGTGTGGCCGAAAACCTCGTTTGACGAGCTTGTAATAGCCGGCGTAGAAGTAGGGTGAGACACCCGTACTGCGACTGGTATAGGGCGTTACACCGACACGGTTGGTGAGATTGTCTTTACTGGTTCCCCAATATACGTCCGCACCAGGTGGCTGGGAATTGATCGTGCGCGTGATCGTGTAGGTCTGGGGTGTCGATGCACAGCCCTGAATGATGAGCCCCACAACGACCGACAATACCAATACAAAATAGGAAATAATCCCTGGCCGCATATGCGATTACCTCTTCTTCTAATTATGAAAACATCAAAGTATAGACAGGCATTAGACGAGTGTCACGACCTGACTACAACTCGCACCAGTGATGCCGCCAACCAACTCATTGGTGCCCGGGGCCGGGGTCGAACCGGCACCGCCTTGCGGCGACGAGATTTTAAGTCTCGCGTGTCTACCAATTTCACCACCCGGGCATTGATCGCGGTTGGCCACGAGGCGCGTAGTTTACCTGCTCATCCGGGACTCTGCGAGAGTGGACATCACCACCCAACGCGGCCATAATCCTTTTGGCATGGCAAGTGCCAATAGAAAAGAAGCTGTAGACCTGTGTCTGAGACCGAAACCACTACAATTAATACCACCGATGGCCGACGACTACGTAGCCGCGATAGCAAACGCAAGATCGTCTCGGCAATGTTGGAACTGGTAAGAGAGGGCCGGATCGCGCCGACTGCTGAGGAAGTGGCGCAGCGAGCGAACGTCGGGCTCCGAACCGTATTTCGTCGCTTCAAGGACATGGAGAGCTTGTACGCGGAAATGTCTGTCGCCATCAGCCAGAAGGTCACGCCAATCATTGATGAGGAATTGGCGCATGAGACCTGGTGGAAAAACTTTGCGCAGCTACTGGAGCGACGTCTCCGGGTCTACGAGATCATCATGCCTTACCGAATCGCTGCTGGTGCGCTCAGGTTTCAATCCGATGTACTCCATAGCCGGCACAGAGAGATCGTCAGGGAAGAGCGTGAACGCCTGGTGGCTGCACTACCTGACCTGGTACTGGATGACCGCACGCGGATCGAGGCTCTGGAAGCTGTGCTTAGTTTTGATATGTGGAACCAGTTGCGTAACGACCAGAAACTAAGCGTGGACCAGGCCGGTGATGTGGTCTACAGGATCGTATCGGCTCTGCTACCGGAAGCGAAATTAGGCATCCAATAAACCCGGCAGAACGATGAATTCATGACCAAAATCCAGTAGACTTGCCGGCTTTCCGATACTGCTCATCTGGCTGGGTGGCAGAGTGGTCATGCAGCGGACTGCAACTCCGTTTACGCCGGTTCGATTCCGACCCCAGCCTCCAGTTTTCTCCGGTCATCCTGAGTCCCCCTTTTGTCATCCTGAGCGCAGCGAAGGATCTCATTGTTCGGTGATGGTTCTTAGTGTGAGATTCTTCGCTGCGCTCAGAATGACAATAATCCTGTCATCCTGAGGCGCGGCGCAAGCCGCGTCCTGAGCGAGCGTCAGCGAGTCGAAGGACCTCGCGAAGGATCTCGCTGCGCCAGCGTGGAGTCCCTAACCCGAAAACGACTTGAATTTGGCCATCAGGGTTTCGTACTGTGCGGCGCTGAATTCGCCAGCGTCAAAGTACATGCCGTGCTCCTCACAAACTTCATACCAGATGTCGGTCTTCCCGGTCTGGACATTGACCGTCATCAACTGATTGCACCTGGGGCAATTGATTTCATGGCGCCGGTTCAGCCAGGACCCGACCCTGGGGTCACCAGAATCGACTGATTCTGACATCCACTTACCACGCAGGGCTTCTACTTCTCCTGTATCGAACCAGATACCCTGGCAATTGAGGCAACGATCAATTTTTACCTTCTTGCCATAAGTGACTTCTTCCATCTGGCCATGGCACTTCGGACAATCAATCATGGACATACCCTGCATCAGTAGCGGTGGAGTGGCACTCCAATTCTAGCACTGCAACGCGACCTCTGTGTCAACCTTATCCCGATGTTAGGATATAGCTCTTCATCTCCACGGCGTGACGCACTTTGACAAGACTTGCTTTCACAAGAGTCAGGCGAAGTTACAGCTATGCCATCGTGACGGTCTTGTTCTGGTCCACCGTGGCAACGGCATTCAAGATCGCGCTCCAGCATTTGGACATTTATCAACTGATCTTTTATTCGGTCCTTTCTTCGGTCACTGTGCTCGTCGGCTGTTTTTTCGTGCGCAACGGTGTATTACCGGGCGCGAGGGAATTGTGGCGGGTTTTCTCCAGTCATTGGCGTATCACGTTAATCGCTGGCGCGCTCAATCCGCTGATCTACTACCTGATCCTGTTTGCCGCATATGACCGGCTGCCGGCCCAGGTCGCCCAACCAATCAACTATACCTGGGCGATCGTATTGACATTCATGTCCATGCTCATCCTCAAGCAGGCAATGACCCGACAGGACCTGCTGGCCGCATTTGTTTGTTACGCTGGCGTGGTGATCATTATAGGGCAGGGCGGCTGGTCAATAACCGCTATACCCGACCTACCGGGGGTCGCCCTTGCACTCCTTTCGACGTTGATCTGGGCATCTTACTGGATCATCAATCTTCACGATGACCGGGATCCGCTGGCGGCGCTGTGTCTTAACTTTATCGTTTCGCTAGCGCCTGCTTTTCTTTTGTGTAGTCTCCTTTCGGACCCGTTTGCAATTACCCCCATGGGCGCTGCAAGTGCAGTGTACATTGGCCTGTTTGAGATGGGCCTTGCGTTTCTATGCTGGTCGCAGGCCCTCAAACTGGCGGAAAACACCAGCAGGGTCAGCAATCTCATTTTCCTGTCACCGTTCCTGTCCCTGATCTTCATCAACCAGGTATTGGATGAGCCAATTTTTATTACAACTTACGTCGGATTACTCGTTATTGTCACCGGCCTTGTTATCCAACGGCTCAGATTTAATTGACACCCTTCACTGCCTTGCATTAAGTTCAAAGCCATTCATGCAACAATGACATGAATAAGAGAAGGGTGGGGGGGACACTTGAGCGAAAAGAAAAAAGATACCAGTGCCGAGGATGGTGCCGCATATGCCACCAACTATCGGTGGTACGCGTTGGCAGTTCTGACGACTGTCTATATTTTTAATTTTATCGACCGCCAGATACTGGTCATCCTGCAGGAAAGTATTAAAGCGGATCTTGGCCTGAGTGACACACAACTGGGTTTGCTGTCCGGTATCTCATTTGCCTTATTCTACGTAACGCTTGGCATTCCCATTGCACGTTATGCAGATAGCGCCAATCGCCGCAATGTTGTCGCGCTGGCGATCGCCGCCTGGAGTTTTATGACGGCATTGTCAGGTGCCGCCCAAAACTTCATCCAGCTCCTTTTAGCACGTATCGGCGTGGCGGTTGGTGAAGCCGGTGGTAGCCCGCCAGCACATTCCATGATTTCCGATATTTTTCCGCCGCAACAACGCGCTACCGCCTTATCCATTTATTCCATGGGTATTAACTTCGGCGTCTTGATCGGCTTTGTTATTGGCGGCTGGGTCAATGATTGGCTGGGCTGGCGTTGGGTTTTCGTGGTTATTGGTATACCCGGAATTTTATGGGCACTGGTGGTGCGGTTTACCTTGCGCGAACCACCACGCGGCTATTCTGAACATGTCGTTACCGTGGCTGATGCACCCCCGATGATGTCGGTATTCGCGCTCATGTGGTCACGCAAGTCGTTTCGGCACCTCAGTATCGCGGCTGGTTTGCATGCCTTTGTAGGTTATGGCGTGGGCCAGTGGATCGCATCTTTCTTCATCCGGAATTATGACCTGACCTCAACCGGGGAAATTGCCACCTGGCTCGGACTGATTTCAGGTACAGCCGGGGCTGCCGGGACATTCTTTGGGGGGTATATTTGTGACAAGTTGGGTGTCAAGGATCGACGTTGGTACGTTTGGGCGCCAGCAATTGCGACGGTCGCCGCTGTACCCTTCTCTTTGGCAGTCTACCTGATGGATGCGTACTACTTTGCGCTTTTAACTTACACTGTACCGGTGTTTCTGGGGGCCATGTACCTGGGCCCTACGATCGCCATGACCCACGGTATTGTCAGCTTACGGATGCGTGCACTGGCCTCGTCCATCCTGTTTTTCGTGCTGAACCTGATCGGGCTTGGACTCGGGCCTTTATTTACCGGCTTTCTGAGCGATAGGCTGGTGCCACGCTATGGTGATGACAGTCTGCGCTACGCACTCATTTTTGTGGTGCTGGTCTACGTCTGGTCTACTTTCCATTACATGATGGCAAGTAGAACACTTCGTGCGGACCTGGATGGCGCCCCCAAGTAAGGCTGGTAACAACGAGTATAGGAACGCGGAGGCCGGATGTCAGAATTAATCGATGCACTTGGCAAGGTTCTCGATCAGGGCGGATTGTTACATGGTGATCAGCTCAAGGAGCGCCAATTCCCTGGTGCTGAACCCGTCGCCCTCGCTCGACCAAGAACGACTGCAGAGGTTTCGGCAGTTCTCAGGATTTGCCATGAGAGAGGCCAGGGCGTGGTTCCTATGGGCGGTATGACGGGTCTGGTGGAAGGTGCACAGTCCAACAATAATGAAGTCGCCATCAGCCTCGAGCGAATGAATCATATCGAAGAGGTCGATACACAAAGCCGTACCATGACGCTCGAAGCGGGTGTGCCCCTGCAGGTGGCACAGGAGGCCGCAGAACGAGAGCAGATGCTGTTTCCACTGGACCTCGGCGCCCGCGGTACCGCCACCGTGGGTGGTAACCTTTCAACTAACGCAGGCGGAAACCGGGTTATACGCTATGGCATGATGCGCGATCAGGTGCTGGGGCTCGAAGCTGTCCTCGCTGACGGCACCATCATCACTTCAATGAATAAGATTATTAAGAACAATACCGGTTATGACATCAAACAACTCTTTATCGGTGCCGAGGGAACACTTGGGATCGTGACGAGACTTGTGCTTCGTTTGCGTGCACTACCGGCAAGCCAGGATATGGCATTTGTTGCTCTCAATAACTTCAAGGACGTCACAACCTTTCTCAATCATATCGATACCGCCCTTGGCGGAACGCTCAGCGCATTTGAAGTGATGTGGAAGGATTATTACAAGCTGGTGACAACACCTCCGGCCAGGGGCAAACCACCGCTTTCCCATCAATACCATTACTATGTGCTGCTCGAAGCCCTGGGCGGGCATCCACAAAGAGACAATGAACGGTTTGTGCAAGCCCTGGAGTATTGCCTGACCGAGGGCATCATCACTGATGCCGTAATTGCCCAAAACCAGTCTGAACGCGACGCCATGTGGGCTATCCGCGATGACGTGGGGCAAGTCGCACAGAACTGGCCGATCTTTACCTTCGATGTCAGCGTGTCACTCAATCATATGGAATCCTATGTGGAAGAGTTAAAGGCGGACCTGACCGAGAAGTGGCCGGAACATACTTGCATGATATTCGGACACCTCGGAGACGGTAACCTGCACATCATTGTAGGCATCGGGGACGGGACACCCAATGCAAAAAAACAGGTGGAAGAAACGGTCTACCAGGGGCTGGTATCGAGGGGCGGGTCAGTTTCGGCAGAGCACGGTATTGGTTTGCAAAAGAAAGACTACCTGTCCTGGTCCAGAAGCGAGCCTGAAATCGCGATGATGCAACTGATCAAAAATTCACTGGATCCAAAGAATATATTGAATCCGGGAAAAATCTTCGTTTGACTAGGCAAGCGTCCTGATCTGAATGGCCTCGATACCCGATCCGGCCAGCACATCGGAAATCACCACAACCTTGTCACCCGCTTGTAGACCCACACGAGATTTCAGGACATTGAATGCTGTGTTCAGGGTCTTCTCGGGATCGTTGCTGAACGCCGTTCGAAAAGGCGACAGGTTTCGGTTCAGCATGAGTCGGCGACGGGTCTGGCTGTCATTGGTAAACGCGAAAATTCGAGTGTGTTGAGGATGACAGTTAGTAACATAGTCCGCCATGTAGCCACGTCGCGTAATCACGACTATACCGCTCGCCTTCAGCGATTCCGCCAGATTAACGGCCGTTAATGCCAGGTGCTGCTTTTCGTCCTTGAGATGCAGGTTCTTGGTAAACTCGAGCCCCTTGATGGACTCTGTCGCCTCGGCGATTTCTACCAATTGCTCAACACAACGTACCGGATACTTTCCAATCGTCGTTTCACCGGAGAGCATAACTGCATCCACTTCTTCATACACAGCGTTTGCAACGTCAGTCACTTCCGCACGAGTTGGAATCGGGTTCACGATCATAGACTCAAGCAGGTGAGTCGCAACAATCACGCGCTTGCCATGCTCGGCGCACTTTTGCGCGATACGCCTTTGCACATTGGGTAATTCTGCGACGTTAATTTCTACGCCCAGGTCACCACGCGCTACCATGATGCCGTCTGACTCCTCAATGATTTCTTCCAGATTCTGGACGCCAAGCTGATCCTCGATTTTCGCGATGATCTTGATCTTGCCCGCCTTATCACCCATCAATGCCTTGAGCTCGCGGATGTCCGCCGCTTCCCGCACAAATGAGAGGGCAATAAAATCCACCTGCTGTTCCAGCGCGAACAGGATATCAGCACGATCTTTTTTGGTAATCGCCGGCAGATTGACGCGTATGCCAGGCAGGTTTACGTGACGTTTACTTTTAAGGATGCCACCGTCGATTACCTTGCACTTCATAATGCCATCGTCCTGTTTGTCCAGGACTTCAAGATTGATAATACCGTTGTCAACGGTAATACGGTCACCGACACCGACGGCCTCGATCAGGTCATCATAGTGAATGTGAAACGACGATGACTCCACATCCACCTGGTCCCGTACCGTAATTGAAATGATAGAGCCATTTTTAAGTTCGAGTTCGTTGGCAAGATCGCCGGTGCGGATTTCCGGTCCCTGGGTGTCCATCAGCACCGCAATCGGATAAGTAATCTTGCGATTAAGCGTCTTGATTGATTTGATCACCCGGGCAGCGGTCTCGTGGTCGCCATGAGACATGTTCAACCTGACAATGTCCATGCCCGCATTCGCCATTTTCTCCAACATGGGATATGAGCTGGTGGCCGGTCCGATTGTGCAAATAATCTTGGTCTTACGCATAGCGACAGTCTGTAAAAAAGGCGCTAATGATAAACGTCGTGACAGGTCTTTACTAGGGAAGGGAATCCAGGAACAGTTTGAGTTGTGGCGTGTCAAGATGGGCCTCATCGTCCCTGAAGGTGACTCCGATCCCGAGCAGTCTGATACTTTTCCCCACGCCACGTTCCCAGGCGAGCGGTATGAGTTCCTCAAACAGGGACTTATCCAGCGATCCGCTCGCGCGTTCCATAGTGGTCACTTTAAAGTCAGAGAACTTCAGTTTGACCTGCTGGTTCTTGATGGGCCTGGCACCATTTTTTTCGAGTCGCACGGTGAGTTCCTCAAACAGCTTATCGAGGGACTCAGTAGCCGCGTTAAAATCTGGAATGTCTGTTGCAAACGTACGTTCGACGCTCAGCGACTTGCGAATCCATTGTGTCGTCAGGGGTCGATCGTCGATTCCCCAGGCTCGCTTGTAGAGTAGCTTTCCCAGGTTGCCGAATCGCCGATATAGTTCGGTTTCACCCATCTCCCTGACATCGGCGCAGGTGTGCAGGCCATGCTTTGCCAATTTGTTAACGGTGACCTTACCGACACCCGGAATTTTCTTTAGCGGCAACTGGACAACAAATTCATCGATCTTATCCGGTGTCACAACGCATTGACCATCAGGCTTATTCTCATCACTGCAGATCTTGGCCAGAAACTTGTTGGGTGCGACGCCGGCCGAGGCTGTCAGGTCCAGTTCCCGTCTTATAGCACGGCGTATGTCCTGCGCGATTAATGTAGCGCTGCCTCCCAACATTTTCACGCTGGAGACATCAAGAAAGGCTTCGTCGAGGCTGAGGGGCTCGATAATATCGGTGTAACGCCGGAAGATAGTACGAAGTTGCCGTGAGACCTCGGCGTAGTAACTCATTCGAACCGGCAGTACCTTAAGTTGCGGGCACAATCGCAGGGCATAGGCAGTCGCCATGGCTGAATGGATACCAAATTCACGAGCCTCATAATTACACGTCGAAACCACGCCGCGGCGATCTGCAGCACCGCCAACCGCAAGAGGGTGACCTTTAAGCGACGGATCATCGCGCATCTCCACCGCGGCATAAAAGCAATCCATATCGATATGGATAATCTTCCGCTGCGGTGTATGCATTTTTTTGAACTTAACGACCTTTGAAGGTAGGTGAGCGCTTTTCTACAAAAGCCAGTGCCGCTTCCCTGTGGTCCTCGGTTAGTCCGGTTCTTGTCATATGCCAGGCCTCCAGATCGAAAACCTGGTCGAGGGTTCCGGTTTCAGATGCGTTCAGGTTCTTCTTCATGTATTCGTAGGCCACTCGTGGTCCCTGGGCGAGCCTTTCGGCCAGTGCCAGAGTACGCGTCTCAAGTTCCGCATCCGGCACAACATGGTTGACGATCCCCAGGCGGAGCGCTTCATCGGCATCAATCCGATCCGCGGTAAAGAATAACTCCCGGGCCTTGGCAGTGCCCACCAGCCTTGGCAAGAAGTAGCTGCCGCCGAAATCTCCGGAGAATCCAACATTGGCAAATGCGGTGGTCATTCGCGTCGTATCAGAGGCCATACGGATATCACAGGCAAGGGCCATCGAAAGTCCGGCACCGGCGGCCGGGCCCCGCATCATGGCGATCGTGGGCTTGGGGCCGATGTGTAAGAGCCTGGAAATTTCCATACTGGCGCGCAGGTCATTGGCTCTCGTCTCCATCGACACCGGTGCACGCGTGTTACCGCCTTCATTCCGGGAAGCCATGCCTTTGACATCTCCACCCGCACAAAATCCCCGACCACTGCCGGTCAGAACAATCACACCAACTTGTGGATCCGCAAACAGGCGGGGCAGACTCGAAAGAAAGCCCTTCATCATCTGGTCCGAGAGCGCGTTCAAACTCTCGGGCCTGTTCATAGTCAGTGTCGCGATGCCATTTTCTATCGATTCCAGCAAATGTGAGTCAGTCACCCTGGTATTCTCCCGGATCATCTCAGCGTAAAGTCGTCCTGCTCAAGTTTAAACCAGGGTAACGACCAACCACCAGTGCCAGTACGATATACTGCAGATGATGAATATCGACGAAATTCGCCAGAAATTTACGCCCGCTGTACAGGAAATCATCGATCAATGTCGATTAACCGAAGATTTTGTCGACAAGGACCTGTTTCGAGTCTACATCGCGACGATCTGGGGCAATGCGGTATTGGAACCGGAAAAGAGCGGGCTCGCTGAGTCAGAACTGAGCCTGCTGCATGATTTCCTGAATGAGGAAATCGAATCAATACTCGGAAAGGGTCAATCGATCACGCGTTGCTACGAGTATCTCGTTAGCAAGGAAGGTGAGGATGCGATGACCCGGTTACAAGTCGGCAGCCAGCACCGGGAATTTGTGTTTTATTTCGCCCGACTCATTCTTGGGCAGGCGAACGGGTAAATCGTTCAACTACCAGGGCGCCCACCAGGTCACCCTCTACATTGACTGCGGTACGAATGGTATCCAGCGGCCGCTCGATCACCAACAGGATTGCGATTGCCTCAAGCGGGATGCCCACCGCAAGCAGCACCATCTGCATTCCGGCCATGGACGCTGAAGGCATTCCCGGTGCACCGATAGAGGCAACCATGGCCATCAGGAACACAGTAATCGTTGCAACGGTGGTTAGTTCCACTCCAAACAAATAGGCCAGGAATATAGCCGCGATGGCTTCAAACAACGCGGTGCCATCCATATTCATGGTTGCGCCCAGAGGCAGGACAAAACTTGCCACACTGTTGCTGACCTTAAGGTCGTCCTCGCAAGCTTGCATGGAAACCGGAAGGGTTGCGGCACTCGAAGAAGTACTGAATGCGACAATCAGCGGTCTTGATATCTGGGTAAACAACGCAATCGGCGATCGGCCACCCAATACCCAGGCAATGAGCGGCAATACCAACAGCCCGTGCACGAGGGTCATACCCACCACCACCAGGCCAAATTGCAACAATTGCGTCAGGACAGATTCAGATTGCCCGTCCCCGACATTGAGCCTCAGCGTGAAATCAAACAGGATCGCAAAAATTCCGATCGGTAATATTCGAATGACCCAATGGAGTACCCGAAATATCACCTTGTTAACATGCTCGATTACCGTGTAGATGGGACTATCTTCCGGTAGCGCCAGGACGATCGCCATCCCAATCAGGATCGCGTTGGTGACGATACCGAGGATGTTGAGTTCGACCAGTGCCGTGAAAGGATTGGTAAATGCCATCCCGAGTAGCTGCGTGATGACCCTGACAATCGAATCATCACCCGGATTGATCATACTGGCCGGGCCAGGGCCCTGGGCGAGTTCCGGTGCCGGTGGATAGTTAGTCCAGGGATGGATCAGGAATACGGCTACAAGTGCCAACATGATCGCGATTGATGTCGTGCCGAGGTAATAAAGTACAGTGACCCCGCCGAGCCGCCTGAGGCGAACCACATTACCAATACTGATGATGCCACCAATCAGGGAGAAGAAGATCATTGGCGCGATCAACATCTTGAGTGCCGCAAGGAAAAACGTTTTCAGTAGTGTGATGAACTCATAGGCGGCTGGAGCCGGGAATACAAGCCAGGACTCGTCAGCAAAAATTAGTGCTGAGCCCACTCCCACAAGCGCTGCGAGAAAGACCTGGAAGGTAATATTTTTAAAGATCACTTTTTCATCTACTACTTTTTGATCTACTACAAGGGAAGCGGGATCATAACAAACCACTACCCGCACTGACTATCCGGCTTTAGGCGGGCCAGCGCCATGAACCTGAATAATTCAGGTAGAATGGGGCGATGGAAAAGACATTGGGTGATTTCGTCGTCGCGTTGCGCAAGGCTGATTTTGAAGTTTCACCGGCAGAAACCCTTGACGCCATGAACGCCTTGCAAATTATTGGGCTTGAGGACCGTCGATTATTGCGCGATACCCTGTCACTCGTGCTGGCAAAGACGCCAGATGAAAAAGCGATGTTCCAGGTTTGTTTCGACCGCTTCTTCTCATTTAATCAGTTTTCTCCCAGCCATAAGGGCGCATCAGTCAACACTACCGCTGCCTCTGAGGCTAGCGGGGCATGGCTGCAAACAGAAGAGGGCAGTGGAGGGGAGAATCGAAGAAACCGGCGCCGTCGTGGTAACAAGCCGGGGGCCCACCACACCTCAAAACTGGGCCACCTGCTACTTTCAGGTGATGCAGGAGAGCTCGCCGTGATCATGATGCAAGCAGCCAACGCGGTCCACCTTGGCAACATCAAGACGTTGAGGGAACGCAGCCTGTTTACTCGCCGAATTCTCATTCACATGGGGTTGGTGCAACTCGAAGAGGAAATCGATCGCCTCTCTGCCCGTGACGACCCGATGAGCCGGTCCACCGCCGACGATCTCGTCATCGCCAAACATTACGTGACCGAGCAGGTCAGGCAGTTTGTTGAAGAACAGTACTTCCTTATTGTCGACGGCAGCGGCAATCGATTCTTGAGTGATGCAGTGAGCCAGACCAAGCTCACCAATATGCAGGCTTATTACTTCGACCACATCCGCGAGGCCGTTCGTAAGCTCGCCAACCAGTTGGCAAAAAAACACGCAAAGCGGCGCCGTATGACCAATCGCGGTCAGCTGGACGTTCGAAAAACGCTAAGAAGGAACCTGCAATATGACGGCGCCCTGTTTGATATCAAATGGAAACAGATTCGATCGCAAAGACCCAAGGTGTTCGTGCTGTGTGACGTCAGTGGCAGCGTCAAGAATGTTTCCCGATTCCTTTTAACCTTCCTTTATAGCCTGAGCGAGGTGTTGCCACGTGTGAGGGCGTTCGCGTTTTCCAATGACCTCGGTGAGGTATCGGAGCTGTTTGAGCGCTATGGTGTGGACGAGGCAATTGACATGAGCCTGGACGATTACGGTAAGGGGTCGACAGACTACGGACGCGCATTCCACCGGTTCAAGGAACTGGCGTACGCGGATATTGATAACCGATCGACAGTGATCATTCTTGGGGATTCCAGGAACAATTACTTTGCACCTGGCACCGAAGCGTTGAAGCAGGTTTCCGGTAAAGCCCGGCAGGTCATCTGGCTCAATCCCGAACCAAGACAGAAATGGCGGGAAGGCGACGCGGAAATGGGACAGTATCTGCCGTACTGTCACTACGCGGAAGTCTGTAATTCCCTGAGCGACCTTGAGAAGATGGTCAGTCGTGTATTGAGGAACGCCCAATAGGCCGCGTCATGACGTCCGACAATAATTCATTATCTCAAGACCTGCTGGCACACGCACCCGTCGGGGTAATCCTGCTCAATGCCAATCTGGTCATCGAAAAGGTAAATGCTACCGCCATCGAGATCCTGGGTTCAGTGCCTGGCACCAATATTATGGATCTGGTGCATCCGGATACGGCAACTGTATTCGGACAAATGTTACTAGATCACAAACAACCCGTGGAACTCAGGCTAAAGGTGGACCTTGGTAGTAAAGTCGTCGAGGCCATGTCATTACCACCTGAAGATGAGCGCCAGGTTTTGTTCGTAACCGATATCTCGGAGAAGGTTGCGCTTGGCAGGCAGTTACGGATGTCACGCTATCCTTCAAAAAAGATCATGGGTCAATTGCGCGCTGCCAATACGACGATGCTGGGCTACGCCGAGTTAATTGCCGTCCTGTTGGACGAAGAACCCGTCATCGCCGGTGACCGCTTGAGCGTGGTCAAGCGCTATCATAAAGAGCTTCGCAAGTCGCTGGACACCGTCGATCGGTTACTAAAGCAAGAGCGACTTGGTGGCAGGCGATCAGACCCTACAGTACCCTTGAATCACAGGCATGTGGTCATCGTCGATGATGAGGTCGCCATTACCGAATACATTGCAGAACTGATGCGTGGTATGCGCTACCGGGTCTCACCTTTTTCAAATGCCAGTGAGGCCATTACGTTTTGTCTCGACAACGCGAGTGACATTGATCTTGTTATTGCTGACCATAGAATGCCGCAGTTTTCGGGGCAGGAGTTGGCCGCCGCGCTGCATAACGTACGCGCAGAAATACCGGTGATACTTTGTTCGGAACAAGACGATACTATTACCAGTGACTCGCAAACCTACCATTGTGAAAAGCCGATCGATATCAACGATCTCACCAGGATGGTCAGCGACCTTATCTAATCCGGCGGTAAGGCTAGTCGACCGCCGACGAGATTGTGACACCGATGGGACGGTGCAGGACCAGGTCACAATGTATATCAAGATCCGTGGGATCATTGTTGATAATGACGAGCCGTGCGCCATTTTGTTTTGCCAATCGCGGAAATCCGGCTGCCGGGTAGACCACCAGTGACGATCCCATGACAATCAAGAGATCACACGCCTGGACAGCCGCTTCAGCGCGCGCCATCTCATCTACCGGCATCGGCTGCCCAAAAGAAATGGTTGCTGATTTAATGATGCCACCGCAGTCACTACAGTAAGGGACCGTTTCGTCGGGTAAAAAAATCGCCTTGATATCGTCCAGTTCATATCGTTTGCTGCACTCCAGGCAGGTCGCGTAATTGGCGTTGCCATGAAGCTGTATTACCACCTCATCGGGTACACCGGCTTTCTGGTGTAAACCATCCACGTTCTGGGTGATGACGTGGGCCAATTTACCCAGGCGATACAAAGCGGCCACAGCATTATGCCCCTGGTTAGGCTCGGCACTTCCCATCCGATCGCCACCGGCGAATTTCCTGCGCCAGGATTCCCGCCTGACTTCTTCGGACCGAACGAAGTCGCCAAAGTCGATGGGGGAGATTTTTTTCCATAACCCATCTGGTCCTCGAAAATCGGGAATGCCGGATTCGGTGCTGATACCTGCCCCGGTAAAAACCACGATTCGTTCCGCGCTTGCGACCATGCGTCGCAGTTCCAAAAGCTCAGTGTCCATCGCCATACGCCCCTGAATACCAGCTACCTGTTTTTAACGATGCCACACATTTACGTTCGAATAAAACATCCAGTAAGATGCCCACACGTTTCAAATGAAGAGCTGGCCGCGTCTATGGGATTCTACGAGAAGTACCTGTTGCCAAAATTGTTGAACCTTGCCATGAAATCGCCTGATATGACCGGGTTGCGGCGAGAATTAGTGCCAAGGGCCAGGGGCAGGGTGCTGGAACTGGGTATTGGCTCGGGGCTGAACCTTCCATTCTACAGCCGGGGCGTGCAAGTCATTGGCGTCGACCCGTCGCTTGAGCTACAAGCCTATGCCCGGGACATTGCAGCAGATCAGGGGTTGGATGTGTCGTTCCTGGCCCAGAGCGCCGAGAGCCTACCCTTCGAAAATCACTATTTTGACTCGGTTGTGATCACCTGGACCCTATGCACTATTGGCGACCCGGAAGTGACCCTGGGGGAAGTACGCAGGGTCATGAAACCTTCCGGCGAACTGATTTTTGCAGAACACGGCAGGTCACCGGAAGCATCAGTCGAGAAGTGGCAGGACAGATTAAACCCGTGGTGGGGCAAAATCGCCGGCGGTTGTAATTTGAATCGACGGCCAGACAAGTCACTGGCGGACAGTGGGTTTAAATTCGAGGAACTCAGCGAAGGCTATCTTGCTGGCCCCAGATGGGCGACCTACAACTACCGTGGCGTGGCAACGCCCATCTGATGCCTTAATGCACGCCGTGCATTTTTTTGTGCAGGAGTGGCGAGGCCAGTAGAAGCGCAACGCCAAGTACAATTGCCACCAGTGCGAGCTTTTCAAATACCGTGGTGTATACGCCAAGTGATGTCAACGCATCAGCCGACCCATTGCCCACGTCTTCAATCGCCATAGCACCAGCGATCATACCGGCAGCATAGGCGGCAAACGCGCTGGACAGAAACCACACGCCCATCATCATGCCCGCGATTCGTTGCACTGATAATTTGGTCACCATGGAAAGGCCCACCGGAGACAGGCAAAGTTCTCCTGTGGTGTGCAACAAATACATCAAGGCAAGCCAGATAATCGCGACCTTGCCGTCGGCGCCTGCCTGCGAGGCGCCGAAGACCAGTATTGCAAAACCGAGGCCAACCTGGACAATGCCCAACCCGAACTTGGCCGGTGTGCTCGGCTCCAGACCGCGTGCCGACAATCTGACCCACAGGTAAGCAAACAGGGGCGCCAGGACAATAATGTAAAACGGATTCAGGGACTGGAACATCCCGGCAGTCATATAATCACCCATGGCCACGTTTCGATCCGTGAACAAGGTCAGCGACGAACCTGCTTGCTCAAACAGTGCCCAGAAGAGGACCGACACAACGATCAGCGCCAGCATCACCAGCATCCTGTCCCGATCCACCGGCTCGAGC
>JBBDIT010000046.1:16201-22493 GCA_040880285.1 Pseudomonadales bacterium
ATGCTCGCGGTAGACATGGAACACCAGCAGGCCGAACAACATCCCGACACCAGCGAGCCCAAACCCGTAACGCCAGCCATAGGTCTCACCCAGGTAGGCGCAGGCCAGGGTGGCGGTAAACGCGCCAAGATTAATGCCCATATAGAAAATGGTAAAACCACCATCCCGGCGTGGATCATCAATACTGTACAGTTGACCAACAATGGTTGAGATGTTCGCCTTGAGGAATCCCACACCAACAATGATCAGTGAAAGTGACAGATAAAATACCTGCTCGTAGAGCGGATGGCGGGTCACCACCATCTCACCGCCCGCTAATGTCATGACAGAAGGCGGCCCCTCAAATGCCATACCAAAGTGGCCACAGACCAGCAGCAAGGCACCAAACCCGACCGCCTTACGGTAACCGAGGTAACGATCGGCAATGAGGCCACCGAGTACCGGCATTGCATAGACCAGCGAACCGTAACTACCATAGATAAGACCTGCGTCCCGGTCGCCGAACAGAAAGTGTTTGGTCAGGTACAGCATCAAAAGCGCTCGCATGCCGTAGTAACTGAATCTTTCCCACATTTCGGTGAAAAACAGAACATACAGCCCCCCGGGATGCCCGAGGAATTCGCCCGGTCTGGCGTGAATCATTGTTCGTTGCCCTTGCTGGATTTTCTCAGCGCTGAGAGCTCGGTAAATGCAGTCGGCTGGTTTCGGCTGATAAAAGACCGTACCTGTTCGGCACATTGATCTGGCGGCATTGTCGACGTGTCAACTTCCACGTCGTAGTTTCCGTGGGCATGACACACCTCATAATGGCCTGTGGCGGTACCTGGAAACCTGCCGGGACGAGCGCGCTCGCGTTTTCCCAATACTTCACGGGTACATTTGACGCCAACGAAGTAGACCTGGAAGCCCGCAAATACTTGTAGGTAATCATCCAGGAAAGCCGGATCGAGGATCACATCATCAATGATGACGTTAATTCCTTCCCTGACCATGGCGGCGGTTGCACGGCGCATACCACGCAACACCTTCCGACCGGTATCACCGAAACGAATCTCGGTAAACATGCGTCCATCGCGCTCGACCGGGACCACATTGAGACCACGCGCTCCGTCAGTACCTGGCGGCGCGTTTAAACCACGGAATCGCGCCGGCAGGCCGTCACGAAAGTGATCGAGCGCCACATGCAGATAGGGTTCCGGCAAAACCTCCTGCAGTGCATGGGCAAGGGTGGTTTTGCCTGCACTGGAAGTACCATTCAGGAATATGATTTGCCCCAGGGCCATACAACGTCAGCTACCAGCTCTTGGATGGGCAATGCTTACATAGATTCAGGAAAAGGGACAGGGCATTTCGCCGGCCAGATGGTGGCTCATTGGAAATTGACTGTTTTCACCTGAAGCTCGCCTGAAGAGGTGGTCGGTGGCTTTTCTGCGACGGTGGACCATCCCTGATTAGTAAATGCTTTGCTTTGAGCGCCCACGCAAACGAGAATATCGCAATGAGAAGAGACCATCGGCCATTCTGGCTAAAGTTGCTGTTCGAGCGTGCCAATCGTTTTTACATTGATCGCTATATCCGACCGCAATTCGATTCCAGCGGCATTGATTTGCGTGTCATGTATCCACGCTACCTTGAGATATCCGGTCCGAAAATCGTTGTAGGTGACCATGTCCACTTTATGGCACTACCGGATAAACCGGTTCGCCTTTCCGTCTTTGAGGGTCTGGGTCACATTAACATCGGTGACTATTCGATTATCAACCCGGGCGTCCGAATCTCCTCGGCGGCAACAGTCGAGATCGGGCACAGTTGCCTGCTCGCGATGAACTGCTACCTGTCAGACGCGGATTGGCATGACATCCATCATCGTATCTTTGCGCCCGGCGCCGTTGCGCCGATCACACTGAAAGACAACGTCTGGATCGGAGACGGGGCCCTGGTCACCAAGGGGGTTACCATCGGCGCCAACAGCATTGTCGGGGCAGGGTCGGTAGTAACCAAAGAGGTACCCGACAATGTCATCGTTGCAGGCAATCCGGCCAGAATCGTCAAAGCACTGGATCCGGGCCATTTAACGATGCGCAAACAGCTCTTTTCGGGCGACATTCCCTACGACGAATTCGAAGCCAGCTACTGGTCCGAGTTATTGGCTGGTAACTCATTCGCTCACTGGATCCGGACGCTGATCAGGCCAGGCTCGAAAGATTGAGCTCTTCTGACCACATGCGTGCATAACGTTGCCTGAACTCAGTCGGCGTGAAGTGATAACGCTGTGTCTCTGGCGACTCAAGGTTATAGATCGCCATCAATGAACCGATGCGGGCGCACTGTGCGGATGGTAAGCCCTGCAATAACCCGGCAATGTAACCAGCACGAAACGCATCCCCGGATCCCGTGACTTCCACGATCCGATCTGGTTTAAGTGCCGGTATCCGGGCCCTTGCCTGACCTTCTTTCAGGATGTCGACGCCGTCTTGAGACAGGGTCACGATTACTTCCCGTTGGTCGGCCACAATCTCGTCGGCCGCAAGCCCGGCATTCAGTTGGATTATTTCCCATTCATGGGCGTTGGCAATCACATAGGCGGACAGGGACAGTAATTCACGCAGCTCTTCGCGGCTGAATTCAGAAATGCCCTGGCCAGGATCAAACAGGACAGGGATACCGAGCGAGTGAAGATCGCGAGCCTGGCGCAACATGATTGGCGCGTCTTCCGGTGCCAGCACCGCGATCCTGACCTGATCAATGCCGTCAATCTCACTGGGCAACTTGCGTTTGGGCGAGGGTGAGGCCCCTGCATAAAAGCTCGTGATCTGGTTGCCGAGCTGGTCACTGATGACGATTGCGGTCGCGCACTGGGCGTAATCCGAATCGACAACGATATGCTTGAGATTGACGCCAAGCTCCTGCAAGTGATCCCGATAATGATCGTAGAAATTCACACCGGCGGCCGTCAGGGGCAAACACTCGATATTGAGCCGGGTTAAGCCATATACGATGTTCATGCCACAACCACCGAAGCTGGAGCGCAATTCCTGGAGCTGGAGGGAAAAGTTGAGGGCATTGATGGGATAACGTGCCTGATAGTCGGCGAAGGACCCCGCATAGGTACCGAGCAAATCAATGGCAATACTACCGCAGACCAGGACCTTGCTCACGCGCGAAATTCTCCGAAGGCGGCAAGCACCGACTCGACATCCTGTGCTGATATATCGAGGTGAGTCACCAGGCGTGGCCCGGAGATAGTGATATCCCGGTCTGCCAGAAACGCCTGCAACTTCCTGATCTCGATAGTGGATGGATCCAGCAGGACCATGTTGGTTGCAACCGGCTCGGCCAACCCAATGCCAAGCTCTGCCAGCCCCGAACCCAGACGATTGGCGTGGTCATGGTCTTCCTTCAAGCGCTCGATATTGTGGCTGAGCGCGTAGACACCAGCGGCTGCCAGTATCCCGGCCTGGCGCATGCCGCCACCCAACATCTTGCGCCAGCGCCTGGCCCGTTCGATGAAGGTCTGGTCAGCCACCAGGACCGAACCCACCGGGCAGCCAAGCCCCTTCGACAGGCAAAAAGTGATCGAGTCAAAATGATCGCAAATTCTTTTGCCCGGCACGTCGAGCGCAACCGCAGCATTGAATAGCCGTGCACCGTCCAGATGGCGACGCAGGCCGAACGCGGCCATCAAGGCAACATAGTCTGATAGATAGTCCATCGAAAGCGGTTTGCCGGCTTGCGTGTTTTCGAGGCACACCAGCCGCGTCATCGCAAAATGAATATTGTCCGGTTTGATGGTGCGGCGAACCAGGTCAAGATCCAACTCACCACGCGCGTTGAAGGGCAGGGGCTGGGGCTGGATACCACCTAGCGCTGCACCACCACCGGCTTCATAACGATACGTGTGGGCATCCTGGCCCGCGATGTACTCGTCACCACGCTGGCAGTGGGTTAAAAGGGCGATCAGGTTACCCTGGGTGCCACTACTGACCAATAATCCGGCTTCCTTGCCGGTCATGCCTGCCGCCAGGGACTCCAGCTCGTTAACACTGGGATCCTCGCCATAGACATCGTCTCCGGTCGGCGCCGCCAGCATGGCTGCCATCATGGCGGGACCCGGCCGGGTCACCGTATCACTTCGCAAATCAATCACATGCTATTCCTGTAATTTATCCGTAACTTGAGAATCTACTTTAAGATCAATTAATACTTATACTTTAATCAGTTACAACTAATAATTAATGAAGTTTATTCAATATGGAGCGCAATTGACTTCAGTATACCCGAAGGCTAATGTGCATACGCTTCACCTCCGGTGCAAAGGGATCATTGCGGTTGCCTCGCTTTGCCCAGGGTGGAAATCAAATGACACTGTAGCTGCATGCCTGCCAGGAATCCTGTTTCAAAATCCAGGGAGAAGAATCCATGTATACCGGTATCGTACAGGCCATGCTGCCTGTCAAGACCTGGGAATTAAAGCCAGGGCTTGCCACATTTAGTGTGGAGTTCCCGGCGTCACTGCTGGATGGGCTGGAAACTGGTGCCAGTGTTGCCGTCAATGGTGTGTGTTTTACCGTCACGGGTATCAAAGGCCGGGAGGTCTCATTCGATGCCATCGCACAAACCCTGGCACTCAGCAATATCGGCGACCTGCAAGCAGGTACGGCCGTTAATATCGAGCGTTCAGCAAAGGCTGGGGCAGAAGTCGGCGGCCATGTGCTATCGGGCCATGTCATCGACATCGCCACTGTCGTTCGCATGGAGGAGACCGAGAATAATAGGGGAATCACCTTCAAGGGTGATCCAGCGTGGATGAAGTTCGTGTTCAACAAGGGCTTCCTGGCTTTGAACGGCTGCAGCCTCACGGTGGCGGCGGTCGATCACAGCGATCATTCCTTCCGCGTTAATCTGATCCCGGAGACCCTGACACGCACCAATTTTGCCTTGTTGAGCCAAGGCAGCAGGGTTAATGTTGAAATTGATCACCAGACCCAGGTGATTGTCGAGACGGTAGAGCGGGTCATGCACGAACGATTTACCTGAGGTTGGCGTCCCGTTGGTTTCGGATTACCTGAGTGAGCGCGACCTTGGCCGGTATATGCGCTACTATCCGCACCCACCCAGGAGCCACCCAGACAAGTAGTTTCTACCGCCATGAATTCTGCACGCCCGACCAGGCCACATTTGCGATTATTCGATACCTACGATCGAAAGATACGTGATTTTGAACCTCTTCACCCTGGCAGGGTCGGCCTCTATTGTTGTGGCCCAACGGTGTACCACTATGCCCATATTGGCAACCTGCGCACCTACCTGTTTGAAGACCTGTTGCGCCGGGTCCTCACACTCAATGGTTATGAGGTCAATCACGTCGTCAATATTACCGATGTAGGGCATCTGGTGTCCGATGCCGATACCGGAGAGGACAAAATGGAAGTGGGTTCGCGCCGAACCGGTATGAATGCATGGGAAATGGCGGATTTCTACACTGCCGCTTTCAAGGAAGATATTGCCCGACTGAATATCCTGCCACCGGTCACCTGGTGTCGCGCCACCGACCATATCAGGGAGCAGATCGACTTTATCAAGGAGTTGGATAGCAAAGGCTTTACCTATATCACCAGTGATGGGGTCTACTTCGATTCCCGCAAACTCAATAATTACGGATACCTGGCACGACTGGATGTGACCGGGCTATTGGAAGGTGCCCGGGTAGAACCTGGTGAACGCCGGTTCGTCACGGATTTTGCCCTGTGGAAATTTACACCGCCGGATGAAAACCGCCAGATGGAATGGGAGAGTCCCTGGGGTACCGGATTTCCCGGCTGGCACATCGAGTGCTCTGCCATGGCCGCCAAGTACCTGGGTAACTTTTTTGATATTCACTGTGGTGGTGAGGACCATATCCCGATTCACCATACCAACGAGATTGCGCAGACCGAGGCGGCAAGGGGCACCCGCCTGGCCAACTTCTGGATGCATGGATATTTCCTGCAGGACGACAACGCCAAAATGGCGAAATCCAAAGGCGAATTCCTTCGATTGACGACCCTTGAAGAACGCGGCTTTGATCCACTCGTGTATCGGTACCTGTGTCTGACGGGTCACTATCGTACGCAAATGTCTTTCAGCTGGGAGAGCATGGAATCAAACCAGGTGGCATTGAACCGAATGCGCTCCGCCGCATTCGAGTGGGGTGAGCCGGGCGAAATCGCTGAATCCTACTACCAGCGTTTTTTCGAGTGTATCAACGACGACCTGAATATGCCCAGGGCACTGGCCGTTGCATGGGACCTGA
>JBBDIT010000047.1:0-3522 GCA_040880285.1 Pseudomonadales bacterium
GCATCGCATTGCAGCTTACGGAGCGGATTACCATGGCGAAAAATCTCATTTTTATTACCGCGGACCAGTGGCGGGGTGAATGTCTTGGCAGCCTTGGCCACCTTGTGCAAACGCCAAATCTCGATGCGCTTGCCAGGGAAGGCGTGCTGTTTCGGCAACACTACGCCAATGCCGTACCCTGCGGACCATCTCGCGCCAGTATCCACACGGGTATGTATTTACAAAATCACCGTTCCGGTACCAATGGTACGCCACTGGATTCACGTCACACTAACTGGGCCAGGGAACTGCGCACGCACGGCCGTGACCCGGTCCTCTTCGGCTACACGGATACCGCGAATGACCCACGGGACTTTGACCCGCAAGATCCAATATTACGATCCTACGAGGGACCACTACCGGGTATCCGACCCATCGTGCAGATGGGTACTTTCCCTGATGCCTGGGCCGACTGGCTCGCTGCAAAAGGTTACGAAGTGCCCTCACCCAACTGGCGTTTCTATACCAACAAGACCGCGGAACCGGAATATGAAGATGGCGGCACAGCGCCCGCGCCATTAGCGCTACCCGCCGAACATCACGACACTTACTTTATGGTCGACCAGGTGATCGACTTCGTGGAGAACAATGCCGGGGACTTCTGTATCCACCTGTCGCTGTTGCGACCGCATCCACCCTGGGTCGCTCCCGAGCCCTATAATCGCCTGTACCCACCTGGTGATCTAGCCGACCTGGTGCGGGCACCGAGTATTGAAGCCGAACGCCAACAGCATCCATACCTGGACTGGACCTTGCGTCGGCCACGTCACTTCGCGCCACCCGACGACCGCAAATTACTGCGCATGAAAGCCAGCTACTTCGGGCTGATGACTGAAGTGGATGACAACCTCGGACGTCTGTTTGATTACCTGAAGGCCAATAACCTGTGGGACTCCACACTCATCATCTTCACCTCCGACCATGGCGAACAAATCGGGGATCATTGGTTGCTGGGTAAGATGGGTTATTTCGACCAGTCCTATCACATACCACTGATTATCCGTGATCCGGACCCTGCCGCCGACGCTGCACGCGGTTTGCAACTAAATAGTTTTACGGAAAACATCGACATCATGCCGACGTTGCTGGATTGGTTGGATATTCAAGTGCCGGTACAGTGCGACGGACAATCCTTGCTGACCGTTGCAAGGCGAGGCACATTTCCTGCCAACTGGCGCACCGAGGCGCACTGGGAATTCGACTTTCGCAGTGTCCCGAACGGTGAACCACACGAGGCAGAACTGGGGCTGACACAGCATCAATGCACGCTCAATGTCATTCGCAGTAACCAGTACAAGTACGTGCACTTTACCAATCTACCGCCGCTGTTCTTTGACCTGGACAAGGACCCGGCGGAACTTACCAATCAGGCCAACAACCCGGAATACCTGCCGCTAGTACTTGAATACTCGCAGAAAATGTTGTCGTGGCGCATGAACCACGACGAACAGACGCTGACGCACATGGCATTGACGGATGATGGTGTGGTATCACGTCCAGCGAGTCGTTATTGATCGGCATTGGCCATCACCCAGGCTTCACACCGGGCGTTAAAGACGTCGGCCAGTTCATACTGCAGCCAGTGACCGGCGCCGGGAATAATGTCGAACTCGAGCCCCGGGCATGCCTCTTTAAGACGTGCCTCACGTACTGCAAAGTTTGGATAGGCGGGCGCATCAAATTCTCCATACAGGACAGAGAGTGGCACCGTCACAGACTTCAGGTTATCCAATACGCGAGTCGACAAGGCGAACTGTGGACTGTTGAATCGCGCCCGATTGGTATTCCAGGTCTGAAGATACACCGCTAGTTCATCGATCCGGTCACGATCATGAATCATCAAGCGCGCAAGATTCTCACGATTGGCCGCGGCGACTTGTTCTGCTGACATATCCGGAGTGCGCTTGATCAGGGCTTGCATGTTAGCGCGCCGCGGCATTTCGTCCAGGGCCGCTGGGCCAATCAGCATCAGCGATTTCAGCTGATCCTGATGTTCAGCTGCCACCAACGATGCCAGCGTACAGCCCCAGGAAAATCCCACCAGGTGATACCGGGCCCCACCGATCACTCCCCTAATGCCATTGCCAAAGAATCCCGCGGCGTCTTCTGCCGTGTAGCCTTGTGGTAACGCCGCCGCATCACCGAGTCCGGGCAAATCCGGCACCAGCAGTTCAAAGCGGTCGGAAAGATAGGGGATATTGCGGATCCAGTGAGTCCACGAACCTGAGCCGCCATGCGCCAGGACCAGGATTTCACGCTGACCTCTTCCCCAACGGCGAAACGGCATGGTGCCATCCGCGCAAGGCGCAAGCGTTAACTCCGAGTCCACAAGCACGGCGTCGATGGCGTTTTGAATGTCGTTCATTGTCATCATCAATCGTGCGCACTGCAGGTGCAGGCTCGAAGGCCAGCACCATCGTTGACTGAAAATTGAAACGGAAATTCTAACCGCATTACCCTTCCGGTTACTAACGTCAGGATTTGTACGGTTGCGCTGGATCAATAGATCCGCATTTAGCAGCGCTTCTCTACGATTCCCTGAAACGCCGGGACCGCTGGCATGGTAAAATTTCCACAATGAACTGCCAGAGTAGACAGGAGGATGAGGACCATGGAGACAGCCACAATCAGCAACATACTCGTAGTTGTCAGAGGCAAGGACGACGGCGAGATCGTCCTCGACAAGGCTAACGAAATTGCCCGACTGTCGGGTGCGAAACTGCATGTCGTTCGAGTCGTACATGAAGCCTTTGCTGAACTTTCCATTCACGACATTGAAATCAGCCAGGAGTTAAAGACCTTCCTGCTGCAGGCGGAAGAAACCATGCTGCAAGAGTTGATCGAGCCACTCAAGACCAGCGGCACCGACGTCGAGTCCGCTACCGTCTGGCACAAGTCAGATTGGGAAGCCGTACTGGAAATCGCAGCTGACGTGAGTGCAGACCTGATTATCAAGGGCACGGAGCATCCTGTTGAAGGAGTCATTCGAACACCGTCCGACTGGCACCTGTTGCGACATGCGGAATTGCCAGTCATGCTGGTCAAGCCCATTAACTGGGTGAAGGACGCCAAAATCCTGGCGGCGCTTGATGTGCTGGATGATGAACAGGAAGCACTCAACCAACGCGTGCTGCTTCGAGCCAACCAACTGCGGAGTCTGCTGGGTGGTCAACTGCATGTGATCAGTGTTTACCCGTCGGTAGAACACTGGGTAGGGCCAGTGACAGTAGTCATCGACTTCGACGGGGTGCGAAAAACTGTCTCTCGTGATATTGAAAATCGGGTCAAGCGGCTGGTCGATGGGCTGGATATACAGGTGGACGAGGTTCACGCGGTGGAAGGATTTACCGAGGTCAGCATCCAGAAAGCCGTGGAAGATTTAAACGCAGAAATCCTCGTCATGGGTACTCACCGCCGCAGCGGCACCCGAGGTGTGATCATGGGCAACACGTCGGAGAAAATCCTGGACACCGTCAAGTGCGA
>JBBDIT010000048.1:0-22260 GCA_040880285.1 Pseudomonadales bacterium
GCGATTCCACCCAATGCCTTGATTTCATTTACCACGGCTTGCGCGGTATTACCGGATCCGGTTCCATCGACGGCACCACCGAGATCATTGACCACCACACTCGCGCCGCGCCTGGCAAATTCAATCGCATGCGAGCGTCCGAGCCCACGCCCGGCACCGGTGACAACGACTACCTTGTCTTCAAAATCCTTGTTCACAATAACCTCGGGTAAGCAATCCCTGATTGAAGGTGAAACTAGCGTAGCGTTTTGCCGTGGACGAGACAAATCCTAATTGATGACCGAGGCAACCTCGTAACAAGCGCGGGTTTTCGTTGGGACAAGGCGGATCACATGGAGGAAAATCGCGAATATGCCCTGAATTCGCCAGGCTTCCGGAATAGGATCCAACTCCGTCCTGGAGGGAATAGACCGTGTTCAGCGGTTCCCCAACTTCAGTTATCCCGGATCATTATCAAGTAAGGCACGTTGGCACGTTCGTCATGGAACTCGCTGTGCTTTCGAAACCCGAACTGTCGATATAGCTTCTTCGCACGTTCGTTGAAGTCCGCAACCGTCAACCTGTAGGCAGCCGGTTCTGAATTACGGGCAGCGAAATCCAGTATGGCATCGAAGAAGGCTTTACCATGACCACTTCCGGTGAGCTCGGGTTTCATACCAAGACCAATATCAAGTGCATTGGCACTATAGTCGCCACCAGGTACCTGGCCATCCTGACCGTATGAGCAAAATCCAATAAAGCCTTCATCGTCACAGACAATGGCAAAAAACCCCAATTCCGGGCGCAGAAACTCCCTGACGTATTGTTCATGGTGACTGTCTTCGGGAGGATCATAAAAATTATATGGAGGCGGATAGCGCCAACCGAGTATTGCCCTGGCATGTTCCTCACGTAGCGGTTCAACCCGATAACTGGACATCGTCAACCACTCACCTGATTTCGAACTGACATGCCTCGATGATGGCTTTTTGAAACTCAAACTTCAATGTTAACGAGAGTCTAATGTTAGCGAGAGTCGAATGAAAAATCTCGTGCTTCTGGTAATACTAACGATTGCAGTGAAGCTGATGCAATCTTTGGTCAGCGTCACGAGAGCCGATAGATGGGTTCCCCGGACCGCCCCTGCTGACCTCACTGTCGAGGGTGTCAAAAGAATGATTCCGCTTCACCCTTGATTGAATCCTGAAGTTGGTTAAGCTGAAACGATGCGCAATCTGATTCTGGCCCTTTTTCTGTTCACGCCATCGGCTTTGTGTTCCGTCGATCTTGACCGATTGCGTCAGGATTCGCTCGCGACACTGGTTGACCTTATTCGCCTGGACACATCACAACCCGCAGGCAATGAAATCCTCGCGGCCAACTATTTGAAACAACGCCTCGACGCTGAAGGTATCGCCAGCACGATCTACGAGTCTGCCCCAGGCAGGGCAAGCATCGTCGCCCGGGTCAAAGGAAACGGTTCCAAACAACCGCTTCTTTTGCTGGGCCATACGGATGTCGTCACAGTCGAACGGGATAACTGGGAGTTTGACCCCTTCTCTGGTACGGTCGCTGACGGCAAAATCTTCGGTCGTGGTGCTGCAGACGACAAGGGTATCGTGGCGACAACATTCGAAATATTGCTGGCCCTTCACCGCAACCGGATTGCGCTGGATCGCGATGTGATATTCCTCGGCGTTGCCGATGAAGAAGGTGGTGGCAACCTTGGCATTACCTACATGGTAGAACACCACCTCCCGGCGATTATGGCAGAATTCGCGATCAACGAAGGGGGCCGGGGTTACATTGACCCGGAAACAGGTGAGTATCTCAACTTCCAGATCGGTACCGCCGAGAAGACTCCAACTCGCGCTCGCCTCGTGGTCAAGGGTCGCGCCGGACACGGCTCGGTTCCAACCCGGGATAACGCCATCGGCGTTCTGGCCCGAGCGGTGACACGCCTGTTTGAGAGTCCGCTGCCAATGGCACTCAATGAGACGACCCGGACCTTCTTCGAGCGACTTGCGCAATCAAGCCCGGCATCCGAGGCAGAAATTTATCGTGCCATTCTGGAACCTGACCCGGATCTTGCCGTGCAGGAAAAGTTGAGAGACATCAATCCCTACTACTATTCGATTATAAGGACCTCAGTTTCGCCCACCATCATACAAGGTGGTTACCAACGTAATGTAATCCCGTCTGAAGCCGTTGCCACACTGGACATTCGAGCACTACCCGGCATCGATATAGAAGAGATGTTTGAAACGGTTCGGCAAATTATCGACGATCCCGCTGTCCAGATCAGGCCCATGAAGGTCACACGGCCCCCGCACCAGCCATCGCCACTTGACACAACACTATTTCGCACTTTTGAGCAGGTGCTGACCAGACAGCATCCCGAAGCGGTGGTATTACCCGTGATGTTGACGGGCGCAACCGATTCAGCGCAACTGCGCGCCGCCGGGATACCCACCTATGGCTTCGGTCCGGGTATCGTCGTTGGTGACGACAATGGCATTCACGGCAACAATGAATATCTACGCCTTCCGCCTTTCTTCGAGTACGTCAACTTGATGTGGCAGATTGTCGAACACGTTGCCGTGACTCGCCAGGAGTAACCCGCTATAGGTATTTCGCAGCACGAGTCAGCGACGCCTCTGCACCCTCAACAATATCCCTGAAAATATCTGCAGCAGGTCGTATCGCCTTGATGAGGCCCATGCCCTGGCCGGCAAATCCCGGATTCACGTCCGCCCGCCCCGCGGCACTGCCCGCGGCCATTACCGGGCCTGCGACAATGCCCTGGTACGGCATAGGCAAAGGTTTGATGTCGGCTTGCTCCCAGGCATCAGTCCATTTGCTCCGAATGATCCTGGCCGGTTTCCCGGTGACTGAACGTGAAATTACCGTGCCTTCTTCTGTACCTTCTACCAGCGCTTCTTTCTGGTGTTGCAGGATGCCAGACTCTTCTGCCGCCAGGAATGCCGTCCCGATCCATGCGCCAGCTGCACCTAACATCATCGCTGCCGCAACGCCACGACCGTCAGTGATCCCGCCGGCACCCAGCACGGGAATAGCACCGACTGCATCAACCACCTGTGGTATGAGCGCCATTGCGCCTACGGGCGAATTATGCCCGCCGGCATCATGCCCCTGGGCAACAATAACGTCGAGACCAGTAGATGCTACCTGCACGGCATGACGTACCGCGCCCACCACCGCCATCACCCTGGTACCATTGTAACGAAACTCATCCATCCAGGGCCCCGGGTTACCCAGACCCGCTGCATAGACAGGAATTTTCTCATCGACGCATACCTGCATCTGGGCCTCAAAAAATTCCTTGCTGAAAATCGGTAAGTCATCACCTGATGACTCCCTCCTGCGATCCGCGTAAGGATCCTTCAGGTTTTCCCGTTCCATAAACTGTTTGGCAAACGCCATATGTCCTTTCAACAGTTCCATCGGATCTTCAGCATCGTCTTTGCCGTCAGCGGCGGTCTGGGCTGCACGCCGGACCGAGGCCGGTAATAACGTATCGACTCCGAAGGGCTTGTCAGTCAATTCGCGCGTACGCCTGATCCACTCTCGCAGCTGTTCTGGCTGGCATGCAGCGGCTCCCAACACACCCAGTCCTCCCGCGTTGGATACAGCAGCAGCCAGTTCAGGCGTACTGGCACCACCCATCCCCGCGAGTACGACCGGGTACTCAATTTCAAAAATATCGCAAACCGAACTATGAAGCTTCATGGGTATACCCTCTTTAAGTAATGCTGTAGCCACCGTCAACCGGCAATGAGATACCAGTCACAAAATCTGCCGCGTGAGATGCCAGGAATACCGCGGCACCCGCCATTTCCTCCGGCTCACCAAATCGGCCCGTTGGGGTCCTGGCGATAATCGAATCGTAGAATGCCTTGTTGTCGATTGCCGGTGCCGTCATATCCGTTGTAATCCAACCGGGTAAAATGACATTGACCTGAATGTTGTCCCTGGCCCAGGCAACCGCCAGGGATTTTGTCAATTGCACGACGCCACCTTTACTCGCCGAGTAGGGGGCACCAAAAGGACTACCGAAAATTGAATACATAGACCCGATATTGATGATCTTGCCACCGCCGATGCTTTTCATGTGTGGATGACAGGCCTGGGAAAATCGGAGCACTGACTTCAGGTTGACATCCAAAACCTGATCCCAAATCACCTCTTCCAACAACTCAGGTACTCCACCACTGGCCACGCCAGCATTATTCACCAGAATATCAACACTGCCATATTGATCCCGGGCCTGACTGACGCAATGATCTATATCAACCTGCCTCGTGACATCGCAGGTAATGGCGATTGCATTGCCGCCCTTGCTTTCAACTTGTGCCAGCGCGGCCCGGTTCTTGCTCGCATCACGTCCCGCGATGATCAGGTTGGCACCGGCACTGGCCAGCCCCAGCCCAATACCGAGACCAATACCACCATTGCCACCGGTGACAATGGCGGTTTTGCCACTCAAGTCAAATAATTTTCCCGGCAACACACTCCCCTCTTGCTTAATCAATGAAGCATTTCATAATACATTAAATGATCAGGCGGGTGAGCGAGCATCTGACTTGTGCGCACAATACCTATCTGCAATCAAACAAGAATTTCAGGCATCGAACATGACTGCTACCAAAAAGGTTTATTACGAAGACAGCTACAGGAAAAGCCTGAGCGCAACCGTAACCTGCGTCGACGGCGAATGGATCGAACTTGACCAGACGATCTTTTATCCGGAGGGTGGTGGACAACCGGGTGACACTGGTGAGCTCCATGCCAGTAGCGTTTCGTTTCGAATCCTGGACACCAGAAAAGGTAGCAACCCTGATACCATTCGCCACCAATTGGATTCAGTCCATCATGGTCTGTCCCAGGGTGAGACGGTTACCATGGAACTCGACTGGGACCGCCGCTACAGGCACATGCGAATGCATACCAGCATGCACCTCCTCGGTTCCTTGATTCCGGTCCCGGTCACCGGTGGTAGCGTCGGTGAGGAGAAAAGCCGTCTCGATTTCGACCTCGGAGATCACCAGATCGATAAGGAAGATCTGACGGAAAAAATGAACCAGTTGATCGAAGCCGCGCATCCTGTCCGGTTTGAATCCATCACCGACAAGGAGTTGGATGAAAATCCCGGGCTGGTGCGCACCATGAGCGTACAGCCACCCAGAGGCGTCGGGATTATCCGCATGGTTCGGGTAGTGGACGTCGACTATCAACCCTGTGGTGGGACACATATTTCCAACACCAGCGAAATCGGCCAGGTGCGGATATCAAAAATCGAAAACAAGGGAAAGCGCAACAGGCGGGTACACCTTGTGTTCGACGAGTAATAAAAACAGCTAATTGAATAGATCAAGTTGGTGATTGACCCGGCGAAATTGGGAAGTATCCAACCGGTACCGACCTTCAGTTGCCAGCCCCAACCGATCCGCGGCAATACGAAACCGCTGCTTTATAATGTCGGCGAATACGCCCTGCCCTGACATCCGCGTATGAAAGCCGGACTGATAGTCATTGCCAGATCGACTCTGCTGCACCAGGCTCATGACGTGTGCTGCTTTATCCGGGAAGTGCTCTTTCAGCCACTCCCTGAACATCGCGCTGATCTCCAGTGGCAGCCTGAGGAAAATATAATTCGCCGACGCGGCGCCAGCGGCTTTACCTGCCGCCAGCAGATCTTCTATCTCATGATCGTTAATAAATGGGATTATAGGCGCTGTCATCATGGTCACAGGTACACCGGCATCCGATAGCTGCTTGATGGTCCTGAGCCGTGCTGCAGGTGACGCCGTACGCGGCTCGAGCTTACGTTTCAGTTCGTTGTTGAGGGTAGTCACGCTCACCGCCACGGAGCAAAGTTGGCGACGGCTCATTTCTGCAATCAGGTCGACATCACGCAGCACCATCGCGCTTTTTGTAATGAGCGAAAACGGATGGTTGAATTCATCCAGTACTTCAATGAGTTCCCGGGTAGTGCCAAGCCTTGCCTCCAGTGGCTGGTAAGGATCAGTATTGGCACCAATGGTGATGGTTTTACACTCATAGTTGGGATTGCTGAGGGCCTTTTTCAACAATGCCGCCGCACCCGGTTTGACAATGATCCTGGTTTCAAAGTCGAGGCCAGGCGACATATCCCAGTAAGCATGAGTGGGGCGCGCGTAGCAATAAATACAACCATGCTCACAGCCACGGTAGGGGTTAATTGACTGGTCGAACGGTATATCCGGCGACTTGTTGGTTGTAATAATGGTCTTGACCTGCTCTTCGATAATTTCTGTCGCGATAGAGCGTGGTTCATCCGCTTGCCACCAACCATCATGGAAATTTTCATACCGGTACCGCCCGAATCGGTTATCGGGATTGGTCAATGCCCCACGGCCCTTGATCGCGCGTTTTTCATCGGGAGTGTCTGTTTCAGGAGTGTCCATGTGCTACATCCTACCACTACTGTATGCATATACACTAGTGCTGTAGATGAGGAGTCGCGCAGGCTTCAGCGGATTTGCTATCATCCCCCATGGCAAAAATCGAGCAACTCCTGATCGACTTCGGCAACTTTGCCTGGGGTCCGTGGCTGGTGATCCTGATCCTCGGCAGCGGCCTTTATTTCCTGTATTTGTCACGACTGCTACCTTTTCGCTACCTGGGCCACAGCATTGCCTTGTTGCGCGGCAAATATGACACGGAAACCGGGCCCGGAGACATTACCCACTTCCAGGCACTATCCAGCGCCCTTGCCGGCACCATCGGCATGGGAAATATTGCCGGTGTCGCGGTCGCTATCCACATCGGGGGCCCCGGCGCGGTCTTCTGGATGTGGGCAACCGCGGTTGTTGGCATCGCTACAAAATTTTTCACCTGTACGCTGGCGGTGATGTATCGTGGCAAAGATAGCGCCGGCCATATCCAGGGCGGGCCCATGTATGTCATTGTCGAGGGATTAGGCGAGCGCTGGCGGCCCCTTTCGATATTCTTCTGTGTCGCCGGCGTCGTCGGTTGCCTGCCGTTGTTCCAGACCAACCAGTTGGTGCAGACCATCCGGGAAGTGGTATTCATCGACCGGGGCTGGCTCGATGAATCCCAGTCCTTTGAATTCAACCTGATTGCGGGGCTGGTACTGGCCGCGACGACCGCCAGCGTTATATTCGGTGGCTTGCATCGGATTGCGCAGGTAGCCTCCAGACTGGTCCCCACCATGGCGGCACTGTACGTGGGCACCGCGATCTTTATCCTGGTTATGAACTTTGAGCAAGTGCCCTATTATCTCGCTCTGATTGTCAGGGATGCCTTTGTCGGGACCGCCGTTGCCGGTGGCGCCATTGGAACCGTTATCGCAACCGGGGTACGCCGCGGTGTTTTTTCCAATGAAGCGGGCATCGGTACCGAGGCGATGGCACACGGTGCTGTGCGTACCAATGAGCCGGTACGGGAAGGCCTGGTGGCCATGATGGGGCCGATCATCGATACATTAATTATCTGTACTGCCACCGCACTGATCATCCTGATCTCGGGCGTGTGGCAAAATGGCGACGCCAACGGCGTCACGCTGACTGCACAGGCGTTCGAAGCCTCGATTCCGAATATCGGTATCTACATACTGGTGACCTGTATCGTTTTTTTCAGCGTCAGCACAATATTCAGCTACTCCTACTATGGCAGCAAGTGCCTTGGCTTTTTAATCGGGGCGGACAAACAACACCTGTACAACTATGTCATCGTGGCGATGATGATCGTCGCTTCCTTGTTGTCACTGGACGCTATGGTAGGTTTGGTTGACGGCGCCTTTGCGCTGATGGCGATACCAACCACGGTGTCCGCATTGCTCCTGAGTCCTCGAGTCATGCACGCTGCCAGGCTTTATTTCGCAAAACTGGATGCAGTGACAGAAGCCTCAGAAGAGGCTCCCTAGTCCCTTGACCCAAACGGACTGGATAAAAGTCTGGTCAGAACAATCTTGCTTCCACCCCGGCCGCCATGAACATACCGAGTTCTTCACATTGATTGAGTTTGCTCTCATCCAGGTCGCCAATCACGATGACCGGATCATGAACCTGCTTGAAGGCAAAACCTGTAACGATTCGTTCAATACTTCTCAACGCGCCCTGGCCATCGTTACCCGCATTGATGAATACCGCATAGGGTAGGCCCTCGAGTTTCCCTTCAGCTGGATAATAAGTGCGATCGAAGAAATCTTTCATAGCGCCCGACATATAGCCAAAGTTCTCCGGCGTGCCAAGAATGATGCCGTCGCACCAGAGCAGGTCGTCGACACCGGCTTCCCTCGCCAACCTGAACCGCACGTCAACAGCAATGTCTTCATGGCCCGCGCCTGCCAGCACCGCCTGCGCCATTCGTGCGGTATTGCCATTCTTGCTGTGGTAGACAATCAACAGTTTATTCAACGTCTTGCTGGTAATAGCCATCAAAAAGATCGCGCCATGAATCGCCACCATCGGAAGACACTTCCCAATGCTGGCGCACACGGCCATCTTCCAGGGGAGTCCAGGTAATGCGATCAATCATATTTTTGCCATCATGGGTCATTCGTTCACCTGATAGCTGCATACTCCCATTCACCATACCACCAGCGAGGAACAGGTGGCCACCACCATTGTCTACCCAGGTCTGGTACCAACGGTCAGTTACCTTGTCGTAAAAATTGTAACTGGTACCCTGGTAAGCACCACCCTTCCCTGTCCAGTTTTCCTGTATGGCACAGGTACCCAGGATCCTGTGCAAATGATTGGTACCCTGCTTTTCACCCGCCTTACTGTACGAGGTCCAGCGCCCCAACCAGAAATCAAATTGGTAATAGGCCGGGGTTGAACAAGGTGCCTCGGGCCCGGTTTCCTCAGCCTGGGCCAAAGGAAGCCAACAAGCCTGCATAAGCAACATCAGGGCGGCAGCCGTGGTTATTTTCATTACGGGTTCCTCTTGCGTCGCGGTTGATCAATCGATAATTTGGTCATCACTCTACTGTTCCGCCATTACCTGAAATTGTTCACTAGTCAGGAAGAAGGCAGATCGATTGACTCAAGACGCAACGTATTTCGCGACACAAACCGGTAGTTAGGTACTTCAAGATTGGTAGGCGCAGTTGCACCTTCAATTACCCGGCCAGCATAATCATACTCACTTTGGTGGCATGGACAGCTAAAACCAATACCGGCATCATCGACGGGGGCAACCTCACATCCGAGATGGGTACAGTTGTTAAATGCCACAAAAAATTCAGGCTTCAATGCACGGAAATCATTTGCCGCAAATACAGGTTGTTGGGAGAAACCCGACGCAGGATCCTTGAGTTTCAGTCTTCCCGCCTCGATAGCCGCCACCATCTGACGCGATTGCCGGCGCACCAATACCCGCCGACCGAGCCAATCGACAACTTTTGTCTCCCCCGGAGCCAGGTCATCCAACGCCACTTCCAGGCTGATGTCTTCAGTAAACCCGGGTATCCAGGATTTGACAAACGGATAAATCACAAACCCCAGGCCGGTCACTGTAAAGGCCTGAACGACTCTCTCCAGCAATTTTCTACGACTTATCATCTATGGAATCATCATTCAGATATACAGTTCAATTTCTATAAGATGATTCACGTTGGGTACGGTTTCGTCAAATTCATCAAGACGGTCCATCAATAGCGCATGGCACCCAAGCGTTCGGGCATCCTCATAATCCGACCCGTAATCGGCCCCAACGTAGATCATTTCCTCTGCGGACGCATTAAAGTGGCCCGCCATGGACCAGAGTGCATCGGACAGCGCGCCCATTCGCCGAATCGATAATGTCTGACTGGTGACACCGCCCTTGCGTAACACCCCGGCTGCATCCACCGGCCAATCTGCGACAATACCCACTGGCACCTGGCGCTTCGACATCCAGTCCAGCGCCAGGGGAACGTCATCGTAGAGTTGCCACGCCTGCGCTTGCGCCAGAGCGCGGTTGGCTCGTGCCAAGACGGGCAGTACTTCACCGACAGCAACACCAGCGGCGTGAAGCGAGTCTGTAAAGTAACTGTCCCATGATTGGCGACTCGCAAAAAAACCCGTGACGACGGTATCGAAATCCCACTCAGGATGTACCAGAGACGACATATACTCACACAGCGAAGGCGCAGGATGTGCCACCACGCCTTCGAACTTCAGAATCACCGCCCGTATCAAACGCTAATCCCGGGCCTTGAGTCGATATACGCGCGCGGCGGTATTATGAAACAATGCGGCACGCTCCGCCGGACTCCTGAACTGGCTCAATTTCTTGAAGGCATTCCAAAGGACATTGTAGGAGCAAGAATCCTTGTCCACCGGGAAATTACTTTCGAACATACAATGGTCAGCACCAAACGTATCTATGCAATGATCATAATAGGCAGCGGTCGCGTCCACCAGTTCATCTGACCCGGGTGGCCTGGTTCGTTTATGCCAACCAAAGCCATTGATCTTCATGTTGATACCCCCCAGCTTGAAGTACACATTGTCAAGCCCCGCAAGGGCACTCACCTTGTCTTTCCAGATCGCAAAGACTTGCGCTTGTTTGTCCTGGTAGGGTCCAATCCCCAATGGTCCACCAAAATGATCCAGGATAATCGTGTTGGTCGGGAAGGCTTTTGCGAGTTCCACGAACTCATCCAATTGAGTGTGATAAAACCAGGCATCAAAGGTCAGTGCCATGTCGGCGAGGACGGCAAAACCTTCCCTGAAACGGTCATCCGCCATCAAACCTGCAGGCGGGTTTGAGTGCGAATTGCGGATTGTTTCTTCCTCATGCCAACCGGTGGCATGGCGGATACCACGAAAACGTTCGGGGCTCGCAGCCACGTGGGCCTCCAGGACCGATTTTACCTCCCTGCCCAGTGTCAGGTCTGCATGGCTGACAATACCACTGGCAACCCATGTCTTGCTGTGGGCGTGACTCTCACTCCTCCGGGCAATCTTCTCAACAAACTCCGTCTCGCCCACGGGCCGAAGCGACGGATCCCCGTCCTGCCGGTACATGGACGCACACTCGACAAACACGGTGCTAACCACATTATGCCCGCTGCCAGTATCCGCGATAATTTCATCCAGCAGGTATCGACTGCCAGGATGATCCCACAAGTGATGGTGCGGATCGCAAATTTCCAGTTCGGGTTCTAGCGTTTCTTCTACCGTCAATGCCAACCAATCGGTGTTATCCATGTCTGTCCTCGCCTCCGGTGATTGATCATGATAGCTTTGCCGTGTCTCGAACTAAACCTCGAACTAAACCCGAACCAGCCACAAAGTAGTCCCAATGATGAATATCAGCGCCCTCGCCATTGATCTCGATGGCACTTTGTTGGTCGGGGAAGAACTGCCGGAAGCTCACCGTCGCGCTGTGGCAGAAGCTCACGCGGCCGGAATCGAAATCATTATTGCAACCGCACGCTGGCGCCAAATGGCCGAGCGCATCAGTGCCCTGATGGGGATCCGGAAACCGATCATTGCATGCAGTGGTGCGCAGGTGTACGTTCCGGAAGGAAGGGACATTTTCGATCACCGTTTGCCGGCTGACTTTGTGGATGCATTTTACAAGCTCTGCAACACCCGGCGATGCATGGTTACGGTGGCACTCGACAATAACGTCATCCTGAAACTCGATGCCCCCCCGGACCAGTCCCGACTGCCGGAAGAGCTGAAATGGGAACCACAACTACAGGCAGGCCCTCATGGTTCACCGAGGGCCGCGACTGTCCAGGGTGACGATGTCGTCGATATCGTCAGCAAGGACTTGCGAGCGGAATTCGTCGACTCCGTTAACATTTATGATGCTGTCGGTCCTGATGGCAAGTTAGTCCTGATCGTCACGGCAAAGGCTGCAAGCAAAGG
The DNA here is from genome assembly GCA_040880285.1 of Pseudomonadales bacterium. Classification (GTDB taxonomy): domain Bacteria; phylum Pseudomonadota; class Gammaproteobacteria; order Pseudomonadales; family Azotimanducaceae; genus JANQJA01. The sequence goes on from JBBDIT010000048.1 coordinate 11,871, forward strand.
TCAGGCCCTGCTCGCTGCCTGCCAATACAGGGGTATAAACCCGGAACAGGTGGTAGCATTTGGCGACGCAGAAAACGACATAGAGATGTTCAAGGTAGCCGGGGCTTCAGTCGCCATGGGGCAGGCAAACGACCTGGTAAAATCCTCGGCATCGTTGGTGACTCGTGCCAATACCGAAGCTGGTGTTGCCATCGTGATTGATCGCATTCTCCGGACAGGAAGCCTGTAGCCATGCAACCGGACCCATGCAGATTCAGGGAACGGGATGGACACCACTCTCCCGGGTGGTTATACGGTCGACGGGCTCTACCACGGCATTTCTTGACGTGCATCATGCTGAGCTTCGTAGTGCGGAGTAAAATTCAAGATGCAGGTTCAAATATGGAGATTTAATCATGACCGTCAATGAAGGACTCAGGCTCGTCGCCGGCTTTTTTGTATTGCTCAGCGTACTGCTGGGTTACTTTGTAACCCCCTGGTTTTATCTGTTCACAATCTTTGTTGCCCTTAACCTGATGCAGTCAGCGTTTACCCACTGGTGTCCGATGATGTGGTTCCTGGCAAAACTGGGGTTCAAAAACGAAACCGGCTAGGACTTCAAATGCACCCTGATATGCTGCTTCTTGACCCTGGCGATTAGTGTAAATGGAACGCTTGCTCAGTGCTTGCTTGAAGAGTGCGACACCCCCAATGATCGCCCTGGTTGCACTTGTGATAGGCACGCTCGCGCTTGTCATGACGCCGAGAGAAGAAGAGCCACAGATCGTCGTGCCCATGGTGGACCTGATTGTTCGTGCACCGGGACTCTCGGCACGCCAGGTGGAGCGCCAGGTCACAATTCCGTTAGAGAAGCTACTCGCGCAGATTTCCGGCGTTGAACACGTATATTCAACGACTCGCACCGGCAACGCGACTGTCACACTACGTTTTTACGTGGGCCAGGATCGCGAGGACTCGTTACTTAATACCTATAACAAACTCTATTCAAACCAGGACAAGATTCCACCGGTTGTATCTGACTGGTTTGTCAAACCCGTCGAGGTCGATGACGTGCCTATCGTGGTGCTGGCACTCTGGAGTGAGAACCCCGACCTTTACAATGACTATGATCTGCGGCGAATGGCCAATGAAATATCAATCGCGCTGCAGGCAATTCCCCAGACCAACCGGGTCGAAGTGACCGGGGGGCGACCACGCCAGGTCCGGCTCCTGCTGGATGCAGATGCGCTTGCGGCGCGCCAGACAACACCCATCGACGTCATTGAGGCACTGGCTGTTTCGAATCGGTTGACGCGAACCGGCACCTTGATCGGACACGACAGGATCGAGATCGTCGAAGCCGGCGATTTCTTTCAATATGCCGATGATTTAGCAGCGCTACCGGTCAACGTCATCGACGGTACACCCGTGTTCCTGCGCGAAATCGCCGAAATTTTCGATGGGCCTGCCCTTGCAACCAGCTACACATGGATCGATTTCGGCATTGGCAATAAAACCGAACATCCGGGTCCTGACAAGCGGCCCATGGTCGCCATCAGCGTCGCAAAACAGCCAGGGACCAATGCGGTCTGGGTTGCCAGTGATGTTCACGATCGAATCGCGGAACTCAAGGCACAATTCCTGCCGCCACAAGTTCATGTTGAAGTACTCAGGGATTATGGTGAAACCGCCGATGAGAAGGTCAACAACCTGACCACCAGCCTTGGTATCGCAATTGTCACGGTGGTTGTCTTTATTGGTATCTTTCTGGGTGTGAGACCGGCTATCGTCGTCGGGTTAGCGGTGCCAATCTGCTATGGCGTGACACTCGGGCTCGACATGCTGTTCGGCTATACCATCAATCGGGTTACACTGTTCGCGCTTATCCTCTCACTTGGCCTTTTGGTCGATGACCCCATTACCGGTGTCGATAACATCGAACGATTCTTGCGAGAGAAGACCGGTGAAGTAGCCGATCGCGTGGTTGGGGCAATGATGGAGATCAGGTCAGCGCTATTGATGTCTACCCTGACAATCGCCCTGGCATTCATCCCCCTGGCCTTCATCACTGGCATGATGGGGCCTTATATGGCACCCATGGCATTCAACGTGCCAGTGAGTGTCATCATGAGTACCCTGGTTGCATTCCTGGTCACGCCCTGGTTGGCCAGTCGCTTGCTTGTGCCCCATGAGCAAGTGCAAACGGTACCGGGTTCGACGCTCTACGGGCGCATCATCACTCCGGTGGTCACAGACCCGAGAATTGCAAAACGCGTTCTGTGGATCGTACTGCTCTTGTTTCTGGCTGCGGTTACCTTACCGGCACTACGCCTCGTACCCCTTAAACTCTTGCCGTTCGACAATAAGGATGAGGTTCAGATTGTGGTCGATTTGCCGGAAGGCTCCAGCCTCGAAGAGACAGCCCGTACCTTGACGGCGATCGGTAACGAACTACGCCTCATGCCCGAGGTGCGGGCGCTGGCTTATTTTGTCGGAGTACCTTCACCCATGGACTTCAATGGCTTGGTCCGTCACTATTATCAGCGCAATGCGCCGCATCTCGCCGACATTCGTATCACCTTGGCAGATAAACAAAACCGTGCCGACCAGTCCCATGCGCTTGTCCTGCGCATGAGAGAAGCCCTCCTACCGCTCTCCCGTCCCGGAACACTGATACGGGTGGTCGAGGTACCCCCGGGCCCGCCGGTTTTGTCCACACTGGTTGGTGAGGTCTATGCCGGTGATACCGTCTCTTACGAACAACAGCAGCAGGGCGCGCGCGCACTTGCTGCTCGCCTCACACTCGAGGCCCATGTCGTTGATGTGGATACTTCAATTGAGTCCACACAATCGGTACGACGATTCATCACAGACAAACAAAAGGCCGCACTGTCAGGCATTTCCACGAAAGACATCAATGACACGCTAAAGGCTGCTAACGAGGGCGTCGTGGCGAGCTATTTGAACCTGCCTCGTGAAACCATGCCGGTGCCGATTGAACTGCGAGTTCCAACACACCAGCGAACCTTGATCAACGACCTTGAAGGTCTGTACGTTCGTGGCAGACCCGGCATTGCCAGAACCAATGCACAACTCGGACTCGGACCGGCACCCCAGGCACTGGTAGCCATGGGTGAACTCGGTAGATTTGAATCGCGCGAATCCGACCTCCCCATTTATCACAAGGACCTCAAGCCGGTGGTTTACGTTACAGCCGAGATCTCCGGGCGGACACCAGCGGAAGTCATCGCGGATGTAGTCGCAGATGAGACTGAACCCGGCAACGACAAGCAAGTCAGGCCGACCGGCTGGCAGCAGCGAACCTTCTTGTTCCCGGGTGGAACCAGCGCCTGGTCCATGCCGCCTGGTACCAGCATAAGCTGGAGCGGCGAAGGCGAATGGCGAATCACGTTGCGCGTATTCCGGGATATGGGAATCGCATTTGCCTTTGCGCTGATCGCGATCTTTATTGTCCTCAGGATCCAGACCCATTCCGCCGTGATTGCGTTGATCATTATGTCGGCAATCCCACTGACTTTTATCGGCATCATGCCGGGTTTCTGGATACTTAATCTGTTGGGAACAAGGGAAGTGGCCGGTGCACCCGATCCAGTTCTTTTTACCGCAACTGCCATGATCGGCATGATCGCACTTGCAGGCATCGTGGTTCGCAACTCACTCATTCTGGTGGAGTTCATTAAGCAGGCACAGCTGGCAGGTTCCGGCATCTCCACTGCCATCGTTCGTGCCGGCGAGGTACGAATGCGGCCGATCCTCCTGACGGCCGGCACAACGCTGCTGGGTAATCTAATTATTACGCTAGATCCGGTCTTTAGCGGACTGGCTCTGGCGATTATTTTCGGCATCCTGTCGTCGACTTTATTCACATTAGTTGTGGTCCCGGCTGTCTACTACCTGATGTTTCGTTCACCGGATGTGGAGCAGAGCACATGAAGCGCTTGAACCCGAAACTGGTCACGGCGATCGTGGCGCTGGCCACGCTACTGGTCATGATTGCATGGATCGCTGGTGTCTTTGAAACCAAGATTGACTCCGGGCGGCTTACCGCCGAGACCCGGCAGATACCGGCAGAACGGCTGCATCTGGTCTCTGAATCACAGGTCGCGGTGACGGAGACCATTCCCGCCACTATCACCGCCAGGGACGATACGGTAGTGTCTTCACGTATTCTGGCACGCATCGAACAGGTACATGTGCGGGCGGGAGACACGGTTAAAAAAACCCAGGTCCTCATTAACCTCGAAGAAGCCACGCTCAGTTCTCGCGTTAATCAGGCACGTGATCAGGTCACCGCCGTATCAGCCCAGCTGGAAGAGGCCAGGTTACGGCTAACGCGGGTAAGGGAACTGATGAACCGCGGCCTTGCCGCCCAGGCGGACCTGGACTCAGCCCAGGCCAGTTTTGACCGCCTGGATGCACAATTATCCAATGCCAGGGAGTTCTTACTGGAAGCTGAAATCGTGCTCGGGTACAGCACGATTCGTGCACCGATCAATGGCCGCGTTATCGAACGCCTGGCCGAACCGGGTGATACTATCTCACCGGGTACGCCCCTGTTATCGCTTTATGACCCATTGTCAATTCGAGCGGAAGCGCCAGTGCGGGAGACACTGGCAGTAAAGCTCAGGATAGGCCAGGAAATAACTGTGGAGGTTGGCGCGCTTGGATCCTCCGTTATGGGCACCATTGAAGAACTCGTACCAGCCGCAGACGCTGCTTCACGCAGTTTTTTGGTTAAGGTTGCGATAGATTTTGACGCTGCGCTGATGCCAGGCATGTTCGCCCGATTCATAGTGCCAGTGACACACACATCCTTGATCCTGATTCCGGCAAGTGTTGTCACCGAAGTGGGCGAGTTGAACCTGGTGTCCATTTACAAAAATGGCCAGATTGAACGGCGCTTGATCAGATTGGGTAAAAGTTATGCGGACGGACAAGTCGCAGTACGAGCCGGACTTAATGTCGGTGAGAATCTTGTATTGCCTCTGACGGCCTCGTCCACGGAATAGGTACAAAATGCCAACCATTTAATTTAGGCTCAATAACATGGTCACGTATCGCGTATTTCGTTTCGCACCCTTCATCGCTGGCGTTCTGGTCGTATTACTCGCGCATCTGGTGCAGGCTGCGCAGTCAGGCCAAACTCCTGCCGGAGCAACCTGGGTATTGCAAATCGATGGTGCCATTGGCCCGGCAACCAGCGACTATATCGCACGTGGCATTGATAAGGCGGGCCAACAAGGCGCAGGCCTTATCGTCATCGAGATGGATACACCGGGTGGCCTTGATCCTGCCATGCGCGAAATCATCAGCGCCATCCTTGCCTCCAGGGTCCCGGTCGCAACTTACGTCACCCCAAAAGGTGCGCGCGCGGCCAGTGCCGGTACGTACATCCTCTACGCCAGCCACTTTGCGGCAATGAGCGCAGCGACCAATCTGGGGGCAGCCACTCCGGTACAAATTGGTGTGCCAGCCCCACAATCAACGGACAAGGAGCAGGATGAATCGAATGGCAAATCCGGGGCCCAAAGCGGTACTGCCATGGAAAAGAAAATGGTCAACGATGCCGCTGCCTACATCCGGGGTCTCGCTGAATTACGTGGACGCAATGCCCAATGGGCGGAGCAGGCTGTGCGTGAGGGTCTCAGCCTTTCCGCCAGCGAGGCCCTGGCTGAGAATGTAATCGACATGATCGCCATTGACCTGGAAGACCTGATTGTGCAACTTGACGGCAAGACGATTAGGATTGATGGTGAAGAATTGACGTTAGCCGTAGCCGACAGCCCGATACATATCCATGCCCCGGACTGGCGTACGGAACTGCTTGCGACACTCACCAATCCTAATATGGTATTGGTTCTGGGAATGTTCGGGGTCTATGGCATCCTGCTTGAATTTTATAATCCGGGATCGTTGATTCCGGGTGTAGTGGGCGTTATTTGCCTTATTCTTGCCGGCTACGCACTGCAAATGCTGCCGGTCAACTATGCCGGGCTAGCTCTTATCGTGGTAGGACTGGGACTCATGATTGCCGAGGCGATGGCGCCGAGCTTTGGAGTCCTCGGAATCGGCGGAATTATCGCATTTATCATAGGTGGCGTTATGCTCTTTGACACTGAAATCGAGGCTTTCCAGATTGGCTTACCCGTACTCGGCGCTACTGCGCTGGTTACCGCACTAATTGTTATCGCAACCGTTATGATTGCCATGAAAATGCGCAAGCAACGGGTCACGACCGGTATTGAAACCATTGTCGGCCAGAACGGCGAGGCGCTTGGTGAAATTGCCGACGAAGGGCAGGTTCGCATTGGCGGAGAAATCTGGCGCGCCAATGCGGCGTCAACGATCAGCGCCGGTACAAAAGTCAAAGTCATCGCAATCAGCGGGATGGTCGTTACCGTCGAACCCGTTCAGGCGTAAACAGGAGGAGATATGGAGATGTTTTGGGTAATACTCGCGGTATTTTTAATTGGCCTTGCGTTCTATACATTCCGCATTCTGCGGGAATACGAACGTGGCGTCATTTTTTTCCTGGGACGATTCCAGACAGTGAAGGGGCCGGGGCTTATTATTGTCATTCCGGGTATCCAACAAATGGTGCGGGTTGACCTTCGTACCATTGTGTTCGATGTGCCAACCCAGGATGTCATTTCCCGTGACAATGTCTCTGTCAGCGTCTCCGCTGTGCTTTACTTCCGGGTGATCGACCCGGAAAAAGCCACCATCAATGTCGAGGACTTCTTCGAAGCGACGAGTCAATTGGCTCAAACGACCCTACGCTCAATTCTCGGTCAACACGAGTTGGATGAGATGCTGGCCGAGCGCGACAAACTGAATGTTGGTATCCAACAACTACTGGACGAGCAAACAGATTCCTGGGGAATAAAGGTCCAGAATGTTGAAATCAAGCATGTAGACCTTAACGAGACAATGATTCGCGCAATTGCCAAGCAAGCCGAAGCAGAACGCGTGCGGCGTGCCAAGGTAATCCATGCCCAGGGTGAAGTGGAGGCGTCGGAAAAACTGACGGAAGCCGCGGCAAAACTGTCAGAACAACCACAGGCGATCCAGCTCCGTTACTTGCAGACCTTATCGGACCTGGCCAACGACCGCACCTCGGTTATCATGTTCCCCCTGCCCATTGATATGTTGGAATCAATCACCAACCGGTTAAATCGGGGCGCGCCTGACACCAGTACGGATGACGACAATTAATTTAAACCAAAGGGAGTACCAGGATGACCAAATACAAGAAGGTTCTGCTAGCCGTCGACTTTTCGAGTGACAACGATCAGATCATCGAACGAGCCCAAAAAATCGTCAAGGATGATGGCGCAGAGCTCCTGCTGGTCCACGCCCACGAACCGACTATCGCCGCCTACCAAACTGGCGGCATGGCGTCCTTCAGCACACAAGTTGTGGCACTGGACGATGAACTGCGAAAAATGGGTGAGAAAAACCTGGCGGAGTTAGCCAAAAAACTGAAGGTCAAGTCAGCCAATTGTTTCCTGCCTTATGGAAAAGCGTCGCTCGAAATCAAACGTGTCGCAGAAGAAAATGATGTTGATTTGATTGTCCTGGGCACACACGGCCAACACGGCCTCGGCTTGCTGTTGGGATCAACGGCCAATGCGGTGCTTCATGGTGTCAGCTGCGATGTGCTCGCGGTACGAGCCAAAGAGAAGAAAGACTAAAAAGCAGGGGTTTTATTTTTTGAGAAGATGGCCCGCAAGCACCAGACGGGCGTGCGGGCCACCAGCGTCAAATGCTTATAACGCGACCAGATTCTCTGCTTGAGGACCTTTCTGGCCCTGTGTCACAGTGAATTCAACTTTCTGGCCTTCAACCAGAGTCTTGAAGCCAGCGCCGGTGATCGCACTAAAGTGTACAAACACATCTGGGCCGGATTCCTGTTCGATAAAGCCGTAGCCTTTTGATTCGTTAAACCATTTAACGGTACCTGTTGTCGTAGACATACTAATTTCCTGTTATTTCAAGAGTTTTAAAGCCTTTAAAAGGCGGTTGTGCTGACTGTGTTGCGGTTACTTATGAAAAACAGAACGAGGTACTTAAAGGCAAGACTTCGAATCAGTGCATAAATATTGAGCGAACATTCAACTAACCCGCATTATATCGGGCCTTTGGAGACAGTCAAAGACTATTTTTACTTTGTCAATCTCTACAGCGGGGTGCTTGCAGACAAAAATGCTACTATTTACCCGATGTTTGACAGGGCCATCGGTATGAGATCGTCAAGGTTTGCAGTCAGCTTGTGGTTCCTTTATCTGGTTTCAGCCACGGCTATCGGGGGCCCCAATATCGATCACAATCGTGCGGTTAATGCCGAAAATGAACCCCATAACTGGCTCCTGCATGGCCGAACTTATAACGAACAGCGATTTTCACCACTCAAGCAAATAAACGACGATTCGATCGGCAAACTGGGGCTTGACTGGTTTTTTGAAACAAATCTCACTCGTGGCCACGAGGCATCGCCGATCGTTGTCGATGGCGTCATGTACCTGACGACACCATGGAGTCGAGTGATTGCCCTCGACGCCAGGAACGGCACCATGCGCTGGCAATATGACCCGGGTGTTCCCGGCAAAAAGGCCTATGACGCTTGCTGTGATGTAGTCAATCGTGGTGTCGCGGTCTGGAAGGAACGCGTCTATGTCGGCACAATTGATGGCCGTCTGATAGCCCTCGACGCAAAAACCGGCGCAGTCGTGTGGGACGTCGTCACCATTGATCCTGCTAAACCCTACACCATTACCGGCGCTCCACGAGTGATCCAGGATAAGGTCCTGATTGGAAATGGGGGTGCTGAACTCGGCGTTCGTGGCTACCTGACGGCCTATGATGCCGCCACCGGAAAACGATTGTGGCGCTTTTACAGTGTTCCCGGGGATCCTGCCAAACCCTTTGAAAGCGAAGCCCTGAAACAAGCAGTGTCTACCTGGAAAGGCGGACAATGGTGGAAAATCGGCGGCGGCGGAACCATGTGGGATTCGATGGCATACGACCCGGATGCGCACCTTGTCTATGTTGGCACAGGCAATGGCTCCCCCTGGAATCGCTGGATCAGAAGCCCCGGCGGTGGCGACAACCTTTACCTTTCCTCTATCGTCGCCCTGGATCCTGATACCGGTAATATGCGCTGGTACTTCCAAACCACTCCCGGGGACACCTGGGACTTCACCGCCACCCAACACATGATCCTTGCGGATATTGTGATCGACAAGGTGCCTCGCAAAGTCATCATGCAGGCCCCAAAAAATGGATTCTTTTATGTGCTGGACCGCATTACCGGTGAGTTCATCTCCGGCGCCGCCTATATTCCGGTCACCTGGGCGGATGGCCTCGATGACCAGGGTCGCCCCATTGAAAACGCCTCGCGGTTGTACCGCGATGCCCCTAGACGTGTCACACCGACGCCGGTGGGTGCACACAACTGGGAGCCCATGACATTCAGTCCGGACACGGGCCTTGCCTATATCCCGACAAAAGTATTGAGTAGCGTGTATGCCCAGGATGAAGACTTTGTCTACAGTCCGGAACAAAAGGACGCCTGGGGCGTTGATCTCGGCGTCGATGAGCGCACGCCGGAGGAAGAACAAACCGGCGAACCACCAGGCTTCTACATCACCGCCTGGAACCCGGTCTTACAATCTTCGAGTTGGCGTGCAGAAGTTCCAGGGCCACCCGGCGGACTCCTGTCGACGGCAGGGAATCTGGTCCTCGGCGGACATGCTGAAGGCGATTTCAATGCTTATGCGGCAGATACAGGCAACTTGTTGTGGTCGTACTTTACGGAGCGCGGCATCCTGGCGCCACCTATCAGCTATGCAATAGACGGCAAACAATTCATTGCGATTCTGACAGGCTGGGGCGGCGCATCCGGTCTTGGCCGCGGATCCACCAATCCACAGGTTCGCAATCGCGAGAGTGCACGCCTGCTGGTGTTTTCGCTTGATGGTGGCACGCCATTACCCGAGCAGTTTGAAATCGAGATGGAACCACCTGAGCTTCCGGCAGTAACCGCATCCGCTGAGACCGTTGCTGAAGGCAAAAGACTGTTCGCTGACTATTGTAGTCGCTGCCACGCTTTCTCGAAGGGTGGCGCGATCTCCAACCTCATTGATATGCCAGGCGCCAGCCATGCTGGTTTCCAACAGATTGTCAGGGATGGCCTGTGGGAGTCCGTCGGGATGATTGGCTTTGGCAAGATGCTGACGGACCAGCAGATAGAAGCGATTCACCAGTACATTATCGCTGCGGCCAATGAATCAGCCAGGTAACCCCTGAACAAGTCCTTCTCGATCGCGCGAGTGAGAAGTCAGGGACCGTCCGCTTTATGCAATGCAGTTCGGGACTTTATGTGACGGTG
>JBBDIT010000049.1:0-3480 GCA_040880285.1 Pseudomonadales bacterium
CTGAATAAGCCCACGAAGGCTTGGTGGGAGGATTCGAGTGAGAAGTCAGGGACCGACAGCTTTACGTAATGCAGTTGGGGAGTTTGTGCGACGGTGAAAGGCCGGGAACGGGTTTGGCGCTCGACCGATAAGGTGGACTGGTCCGGAGTTTCCCTAATCAATCTGGTCAAGAATTGCCCGGTATCTGGCAACGGTGGTTTCAAGGCCCATCCACAATGCATCCGCAATGATGGCATGGCCTATGGATACCTCGGCGACATTCGGTACTGCCAGGCAAAAGGTCTTGAGATTGTCCAGATTCAAGTCGTGACCCGCGTTGATGCCAAGACCAAGACGATGCGCGAGGTGTCCGGTTTCAATGAACGGTGCCAGTATCTCGTCATGGTGGCCATACGCCTCGGCATAGGGGCCGGTATAGAACTCGATGCGGTCCACCCCAAGATACGATGCAAGTTCGATTTGCTCCGGTTTCGGGTCCATAAAGAGGCTCACCCGGGAACCCTGGTCCTTAAGCTGTTCGACTATCGGTTTGAGCCGGTTCGATTCGCCCGTAAGGTCCCAGCCGTGGTCAGATGTCAGTTGCAGCGGATCGTCAGGCACCAGCGTGCACTGGTCGGGTACTACTTCCGCTACCAATGACATAAAGCCCGGGTAACCATTTTCTTCGGCACCGGCATAAGGATTGCCCTCCACATTGAACTCGATATCCCGGTACTCATCACGTGCAAGGAGCGCGGCGAGATCCCGGACGTCGGACGGTCGAATATGGCGTTGGTCAGGTCGTGGATGCACCGTGATGCCCTGCGCGCCCGCCCGGATAGCGGTGACGGCGGCCGCGACGACACTCGGGATGGTTGTATCCCGGGAATTTCGGATCAAGGCAACCTTATTGAGGTTGACGCTGAGTTTACAAGGCATCTTTGTGGTTCCAGTCCGTCACGTCCAGCCTGAGCCACGACGGTAATAAATTCGCCGTCCCGCCCACAAGCCCAGCAAAAGCGCCACTATGACCATAGCGCCACCCCGGATAAACCATTCCCGCGCTGACTGATCGGTAAGCTGGTCATTGGCAACCAGCAGCTGATTGATTTGTTGTTCCAGGGATTCCCGTTCGGTAATGAGCGCTTTGTTTTGCCGGTCGATCTGGATGGTATTGGTAGAGAGTCTGGTGACTTCTTCCAGTTGAGTGTCAGTTGCCTCGAGTCGGGCAGCCAGGTCTTGTAATTGCGCGGCCAGCGCATCACGCTCGGCTGCGAGCTCACGGGCGCGAAGCAGCGCCTGTTGCTGAGATGCCTCGAGTTCCAGCAGTCTCTCCCGGGTCTGGTCGAGCAGGGCCTGGGCGATGGGTTCATCGACCAAATACTGGGTTTGTATCCAACCCTCGAGACCGTCTTGCATACGTACCTTGCTGTAACCGGTGTCGGCATTTTCCTCGATGAGCTCAAGTGGCGTACCGCTTTTGACCCCGCGATGCAGGATACGGTATTCAGACGATTGCCCGCCCCGCAGCGGCACATACAAGGTGTCACGAATGTAGACGGTCGCCGCTGCCGACAGCGCTGGCACCAGCAACAATAGCAATGTCCCTGAAATTGAAGTAGCCGTCTTGCCGACGCTCAAGGGAGTACCTTACGAAATGGTTTTACGGTGACGCTGGCGTAAACACCCGCGGCAACATAAGGGTCCGCGTCTGCCCACGCCTGGGCTTCGGCCAGGTCGCCGAATTCGGCGACGATGAGGCTGCCGGTAAAACCAGCATCGCCGGGATCATCATTATCAACAGCCGGATGTGGCCCGGCCAGCAGGAGCCGGCCCTGGTCTTTGAGTTTTTCTACCCGCACCAGGTGATCCGGTCGCGCTTTCTTCCGAAGTTCGAGGCTGTCCTTCACGTCCTCGCTAATAATCGCGTACAGCATGTTCCCTCACTGCTTGTAATCGACGGGATCCGTTTGCGAATTGCGTGCGATCGCTTCTTCGCTGAGGAAACCTCCCTTTACCAGGTAAATCATGGTAACGATCATATAGAGCATGGTGATGGCAATACCACCCACCAGTTTGTAGCTGACCCAGAACTCCAGACTGAAGTTGAACGCTACCACCAGATTCAGCACGCCTGCCAGGAAAAAGCCCAGCGCCCATCCAAGGTTGAGGTTGCGCCAGGCATGACCGGGTAGCGACAGCTGCTCGCCCAGCATCTTCTTGAGCAGGTTCTCGCGACCAAAAAATTGCCCTGCCAGAAGGCCAAGAGCAAAAAACCAGTTCACCACGGTGGGCTTCCACTGCACGAACAGTTCATTCCTGAACAGCAAGGTTGCCGCGCCGAATAGAATCGCAACCCAGAAGATCACCTGGGTCTTTCTTTCAACCCGGCGTGTGGTGATGTATTCGTAGGCTACCTGCAGGCAGATGCCCGCCATCAGCACCGCAGTCGCGATATAGATGTCGCGTGTGTAGAAGAACACAGCGACAAACAATGCGACCGGCACAAATTCTATAAATTGTTTCATATGAGGTGGTTTGTGACCCTGAAGATGCTTTTGACAACGGCATGATAATTGAATTCACACCACAGTTTTAGTGCGATCTGCCCGCTGGCGTCATTTCTCCCGGAATCAGGCAATGGACGGTTGCTTTAGGGTGCGTGATTGTGAGCAAATCAGGGTTATGAGTCAGTTCTTCCATATTCACCCCGAAAATCCGCAACTGCGCCTGATTCACCAGGCCGTCGACATTATTCGTGCCGGCGGGATTGTGGTATACCCCACCGACTCTGCCTATGCCATTGGATGCCACATTGGTGATAAACAGGCGGTCAAGCGGATTCGCGCTATCCGGCAGTTGGAGGATGACCATAACTTCAGCCTGGTTTGTAAGGACCTGTCGGATCTGGGTATGTATGCCCGGGTCAGCAATGCCGCCTATCGCCTGTTGAAGGCCTCAACTCCTGGGCCCTATACCTTTGTGTTGCAGGCCACCCGGGAGGTGCCACGGCGCCTGGTGCATCCGAAGCGTAAAACCATTGGTGTGCGGGTACCGGACAATGTGATCTGTCACGCGCTGCTGGAACAGTTGGGCGAACCGCTGATGAGTTCGACCCTGATCCTGCCGGGCGATGAGTACCCGCTGACCGATCCCTATGAGATACGGGACAGTCTCGAGCATCAGGTTGATCTGGTGATTGACGGTGGCTTCTGTGGACTCGAACTCACTACCGTGATTGACCTGGAAGAGGATATGCCGAAAGTCCTGCGGGAGGGGCGCGGGAGTCTTGAGCTATTTGTCGCCTAGGGAATCCTGAAACCCGTTCCCGGCCTTTCACCGATCCGACTCGCAATCACCAATGGCGACGTCGCCAGATGTTACGAGAGGGTCGGGTGCACCCTTAAGCAACAGTCAGGAAACCGCTGAACAAGTCCACCTCGATCGGTCAAGTGAGAAGTCAGGGACCTGTTTTGGAAGGCTAGGTACAGGGACGTAACG
>JBBDIT010000050.1:0-1157 GCA_040880285.1 Pseudomonadales bacterium
AGTGGTTTTGCCCGGTTGGCCGGGCAATCTATCCCCTATCGCAATACGACCATCTGAATCGCGCGCCCTCCCTGGCGTGAAAGCGATCAGGCGACTGGTTTAATCTACCAGACTCCAGAGGGGGCGACCGGCAAAATGTTTCCTGACAAATTCAACGAATAGACGAATCTTGTTGCTCAGGTGACGGTGGCGCGGGTACAACAGGTAAATGTCGAGTGGCGTCATGGCATAGTCAGGCAGGACGCGTTGAAGCTGTCCCTCCTGGAGTTCACTGCCAACCAAAAAAGTGGGCAGCATGGTGACGCCCTGGCCAAGGAGCTGCCAGTACTGGCCGGATTGCAACAAACCGTAATGCAGGCAGCGGGCACGCTTTAAATCGTCCGGTTGTTCCAGTTTGTGGGAGCGGACGTAGGCAGGAGCCGAAACCGAATTCCTGTTGTTCGAGCTCGAAAGGGAAGGAGACAGTTGATGAGTACAGTTAACCTGAATGCCAGTGGCCGCCGGAGTGCGTCAGACGATCGTGTCGACTCACTGTTTACCGCACGCTGGTCACCACGCGCCATGACTGGCGAGCCTTTGCTGGAGGATGAACTAGCGCCCTTGTTTGAGGCTGCGCGTTGGGCACCTTCGAGTATGAATGCCCAGCCCTGGCGCTTTGTGTATGCGAGTAAAGGCGACAAACACTGGCAAACGTTTTATGACCTGATGGCCGAAGGCAACCAAAAATGGGCGGTCAATGCCGGTGCGCTGTTGGTCGTTGCTTCCAGTCGAAAGATGGGAGAGCGAGATTCAGTCACTCACAGTTTTGACACGGGTGCCGCGTGGATGAGCCTTGCACTGCAGGCACACAAGAGTGGATTGGTTGCCCACGGCATGCAGGGCTTCGATTATGAGGCGGCCGCGCGTGCGCTTCACATACCGGCTACCTTTCGCGTCGAGGCAATGATTGCGCTTGGAAAACCCGGCGACGTGGATACCCTGCCGGAAGGCTACGGCGAACGGGAGAAACCTTCAGATCGAAAACCGCTGAACGAAATCGTGTTCCACGGGACGCTGGCTGCACCTGCCTGACTTGCATCAAGGGAGTACAACCCAGGACCATTTTTTGTGGCCAACTTCAGGTAGGTTTGGCGTAGGTGTACTCTATACCCGGTATA
>JBBDIT010000050.1:1257-51817 GCA_040880285.1 Pseudomonadales bacterium
CTTACCATGAACCGGGAGGGGATCAGGCGCCTTGCGGCGGAAGAACTGGGGCTTGCGACGTCGGCCTATGTATTTGCCGACACTGAAGAGCAGTATCGGGCGGCAGTCGAGAAGGTGGGCTTGCCGTGTGTTGTCAAACCCGTCATGTCGTCATCCGGTAAGGGCCAGTCCCTGGTCAGCACGATCGATGACGTCACCCATGCCTGGGCCCACGCCCAGGGAGGCGGGCGTGGTGGTGCGGGCCGCGTGATTGTGGAGGGGTTTGTGACTTTTGACTACGAAATCACACTATTGACCGTACGTCACAAGGACGGCGTTTCCTTTTGTGAGCCGATCGGACACCGGCAGGTCGATGGTGATTACAGGGAGTCGTGGCAGCCGCAACCCATGGGTGAGCTAGCGCTTGCGTCGGCCCGGGATATGGCACGAAGGATTACAGACGCACTGGGCGGGTTCGGAATTTTCGGGGTGGAACTGTTCGTCAAAGGTGAGGAGGTCATATTCAGTGAGGTTTCTCCGCGGCCACACGACACGGGCATGGTGACGATGATCTCCCAGGACCTGTCGGAGTTTGCTTTGCATGTCAGGGCGATACTGGGTCTACCAATCCCGGTGATTCGCCAGCTGGGCCCGGCCGCATCTGCAGTAGTTCTGGCAGAAGGTGAATCGAAGCGCATTACCTATAAAAACATCGACAAGGCGTTGCAGGCGCCTGATACTCAGTTACGGCTATTTGGTAAACCGGAAGTTTCAGGCCATCGCCGCATGGGCGTGGTCCTGGCACTCGGTTCCGACATTGAAGAGGCGAGGCGCAAGGCCGGTGCGGCTTCCCGTTGTATCCAGGTGGAATGCGATTAGTGAAATGTCTAACCAGTGGTTGGTTCCTTGTAATGGTCTCTTTTTTGGCGGCCCTGACACCCGCTGTTTTTGCCGCAGAAGCGCAGGAAGTAGTGATTGCAAGTTATTTAAAGAACTTCGCGAAGGAAAACAACATTGAGATCGAAGGGGTTGAGCGTCTCGGCCGCGATACGTTCCGGCCACCAGCAAACCAAAAGAGTGTCGACAAGACGCTCCGACGTGCCCTTGCCCGATACAATACCATCGAGTACCGCGGAGAGCGGGGCATTGTTCGCGTGATGATTCTTGGCCGGAAGGGTTCCACAATTGGTGCCATGCCTGACGATGTACCCTTTGAGGAACCCGCGCAAGAATCGGCACAAAAACCAGAAAGCGAGTAGCTAACCGGTGTTGCGCATGCTGGCGGCGATGCCGGCAATCGTAACCAACAGCGCCTTGTTGACATCGTCATTGTCAATTTCCGATTCACGGCTGCGTTTCAGCAGTTCGATCTGAAGAAACTGCAGAGGATCGGTGTAGGTATGGCGCAGTTCCAGCGAGCGCCTGATCTCTGGGCGCTTCTCCAACAGTTCTTTCTGGTCCTTTAGCGAATTTACGATTTCGATCAGGTTTGTCATTCGGCGTGGAAAGCGTTCAGCGAATTCGAGCAGGGAAGTTTCGACCAGCGCCTTGTCATATTCTGAGGCAATATCTGCATCTGCCTTGCTCAATACCATTTCAAGCATGTCCAATTGGGTCCGGAAAAATGGCCACTCGGCGGTCATTTCCTTAAGGACATAGAGTTCCTTGCCTGACAGGCACTCGGCAAACGCCGCATCAGTACCGAGCCAGGCGGGTAACATCAGCCTCTTCTGTGTCCAGGCGAACACCCAGGGAATCGCACGCAGTTCCTCGATGGTTCGATCTTGCTCACCGGAACTGGAACGTCGCGCAGGACGACTACCGAGCGCCAGGTTGGCAAGTTCGCGCTCGGGCGTTCCCTGGGTAAAGTAATCGACAAAACAGGGATCGTCCCGTACCACTTCACGATAACTTTGCCGTGCGACCTCTGATAAACGGTCCATTAACCTCCGCCAGTTCTCCCTCGGCGCGGCAGGCGGGATCAGGCTGGCTTCTATGGTGGCACTGAGGACCAGGTCAATGTTGTTGAGTGCCAGGGCCTCGGAACCATACTTGAATCGAATCATTTCGCCTTGTTCGGTCACCCGCATACTGCGCTTCACGGAGCCAGGTGGTTGCGACAGGATCGCCGCCCGTGCGGGCCCGCCGCCACGTCCTGGCGCACCGCCTCGACCGTGAAACAAGGTGAGTTGGACGTCGTATTTTTCTGAAATGGTGACCAGATCCTCCTGGGCACGATACTGTGCCCAGGCGGCAGCCATTTGCCCGGCATCTTTGGCAGAGTCTGAATACCCGATCATGACTTGTTGGTAACCGGTGATGTAGTTGGTATACCAGGGGATGCGAAGTAGCCGCTCCAGTGTCCAGGCGGCGTTCTCCAGATCATCAAGGGTTTCAAATAGCGGCACCACTGGGAGGGGATCTTGCAGTCCGCACTTTTTCAATAGCAGGACCACCGCCAGGACGTCCGACGGGTTTTTGGCCATTGAAATAACATAGCTGGAAATGCCCTCGGCGTCGGTATCGGCGATAAGGCGGAAGGTGGCCAGCGTCTCCGCGACTTCCGCGTCGGGCTCAAAGTGGTCGGGGATTAACGGGCGCTTGCTTTCCAGTTCCTGCACCAGGAAGTCCTGTCTCGCCTTTTCTGACCACTCAATGTAGCTGCCGAGGTCAAGGTAGCTGGTAAGGGCATCCATGGCTGCTTCGTGTTTATCTGCGCTCTGTCGAATATCGAGGTCTACCAGCGTGACACCAAAGGTTGTAATGCGGATCAGTGTTTTTTTCAGCAGTCCCTCTGCAATGATTCCCATGCCGCATTCGTGCAGAGACCGGTAACAGGCTTCCAAAGGGGTGAAAAGGTCGGCGGGCTTCAGAATTAAATCCGGAGTGGAAGGATTGAAAGTTGTGGACCATTGTCGCGTCGCTGTCAATCGTTCCCGCAGGGCGCGCAGCAAATGTCGGTAAGGCTCATGGGATTCAACACCGACAAGCGCCCTGACTTCATCGGTGCATGCAGTCATTGAGAGTTGCGCCAGCAGGTCTTCTATGTCTCTTAGATACAGGTCTGCGGCCATCCAGCGTGCGAGGCGAATTACTTCATCGGTCACTTCTGCGGTGACGTTGGGATTTCCATCACGGTCGCCACCCATCCAGGAAGCGACCGTAACAGGGGTCGCCGTCAGCGGTAGCGGCTTACCGGTATATTGCTGTGACAGTAAATCGAGTCCTTCCCAGACCCGGGGGATCGCCGACCAGAAGGAATGTTCGATAACCGCATAACCCCATTTGGCTTCATCCTGCGGAGTCGGTCGCTCGGTCCTGATCTCGTCTGTATACCAGACTTCCGCGATGAGACGTTCGAGTTCACGACGATCGCCGGCGAGAAGCGGTTCATCCTCGTTGACGCTTTCCAATTGTGTCGCGATCCGATTATATTTCTGGATAAGCGTACGACGGGTGATTTCAGTCGGATGGGCTGTCAGCACCAGTTCGCAGTGCATATTGGTAATGGTTTCGAACAGTAATTGCCGGTCGGCGTTGCCGGATGTAAGGACGCGGTCAAACAGATCCGACAAGTGTGAAACTTCCGGGAACGGCGCATTGCGTTCGGCTGTTGTTTCGGCTTGCTCCGCGATGTTGGCGAGGTTCAGGAATTGATTAAAGGCGCGGGCGACCGAGACCAGATAGTCATCATCGAGTGACTTTAACAGCTCGTGCAGCGGATTGTGGCTGGTCTGGCCCTGGTGTTTTCGACGGGACTTGGCCAGTAACCTGATTTCTTCGACCTTATCGAGAAACTCCTGGCCATTCTGGTCCGTCATGGTTTCGCCAAGCAATTCGCCGAGTACCCGGACCCTGTGCCTCAGCCTTTTTGAAATGATCTCTTCCATTATTGGAGCCCAGCCGTTGCTGCAACCCAACACTACCCTTTAGATTGTGGATGTCAATTTATTGGCTGTTACCTGACGCGCGTTTTCGCCTGGGTCGCGGGCTGGGTGGGGAGCGGCCAGCCTTCAGTTCGAACTCTCTCGGCAAGACCTCACGAACCTGGTCAGGGGTTTCCTAGGCCTTTTTGCCGGCCCCACGAACCAGGAATACAAAGTCCCTGAAAATATCCATCAAGGTTTCATACTTGTAATCAGTGAACTCACCTGCATCGAAATACATGCCGTGTTCATCACAAGCCTCATATTGGATATGCTTTTGCACTGGATCCGCTAGTTCCTGCATTTTCTTGCCACATCTTGGGCAATTAATGTCGCGGATCTCATTTTGTCGTTTGCCAACTTCGGGGTCGCCACTGTCGACATATTCTGACATCCACTTTTCACGGAGCGCTTCTGCCTCGCCCATGTCAAACCAGATGCCATGACATCCAGTACAGCGGTCGACAGTAACACCGCCGCCTAAGGTGCTGAGGGTTTTTTCTTCCATCGTTGAGTTACATTTTGGGCATTGCATAGATTGCATAAATAGCTCCGAGAATATTCTTATTATTAATTGGCATTATCCATTATTCATGGGCGCAGTGGTGAATTTTTCGAATCGACCTAATGAGTACCCGGGCAAAGTCAGATAGTAACTCTTCATTGCAGATTGCGTCGATACCCTGGTAGTGGAGCCGGGTCCCGTAGGGTGGTAAGTGTACAAACGCGACAGTCTTGAGCGCCTGGTTCCTTAACTTTAGTAGTTCCAGTGTATAAAGCGTCTCCTCGCACAGGAATCCACCGGCGTCGCCGGATATCCGCACCGGAAACCCGGCTTCGAGGAGTTCAGGTAAGAGTGCGCCTGCGTCAAGAGTTGCCTTTAGCTCGGCAGGACCTTCACTGGATATCGGTATACCGGACGGCTGCTTGCCGTTATTGTCAGCTCTTTCTTTACGCGTATTTTTAGCCACCGTTTCGATGTCAAACCAACCCTCGCGCCCCTCGCCAAGGCTGACGATCATCTCCGGGCAGGCGGCGGAGCAGGCGGCTTCCAGTCGTTTCTGCGGTTCGCCCCAGACGACTGGAAGCCTGAGTGTAAGGCACTCTGGCATTTTCGTTAACGCCTGGGCGGCGATCCACGAGGCATTGACCTTGCGTCCATCGAAGGGCGTGAATCCGGTAACCAATAATTTCGACATGTCTTGATGGCAGCAAAGGGTAGGGGGCAAATCAACGGCTCTACAGTAGCGGGCCACGAGCGCGGGATCAAGCTGGTATACTCGGCAACTTTAGCCGTCACATGCTGCTTTAATGACACAACTCTCTGGTCGTCCACCTGGTCAATCGCCGCAAGGAGATGGGGCCCATCCCGGTATTTTCTTCACCCGCGGTATGTTTGCGTCGCTGGGTAATCGCGATTTTCGTTATTTGTGGATCGGTAGTCTGGGCGCGCAGTTTGCCATGCAGATGCAGATGGTCGCCCGGGGCTGGCTAATTTATGCGATGACCAACTCTCCCTTGATGTTGACCTGGGTGCTGTTGTCCTTTGCGATACCGTCATTTCTGTTTTCATTGTTCGGTGGTGTTATTGCTGATCGCTTTCAGAAGAAGCGGGTGATGATGATCTCCCAACTACTTAATTGTGCCGCGACAGTAATCATGGCCACTATCGTAATTCGTGGTGATGTAACCTTCATGCACTTTATCTACTTCGGGTTGTTCAACGGTACGATTCTTTCACTGAGCATGCCGTCCAGGCAATCGGTGATTCCCGAAATTGTTGGCGAAGCGTCGCTATTCAATGCCATGGCGTTGTCGACAGCCAGTATGAATCTGTCCCGGGTGTGTGGCCCGGCGGTTGCAGGCGGTATAATTGCACTGGTCGCCCAGGGTGATACAAGCAGTACGTTTGGTGTCGGCATCGTCTATTACATTATTTCGTTTTTGTACCTGCTATCTGTACTCACACTTGCGGCGCTCAAATACCAGGGCAACTCAATTTTGACCGAGAAAAACAGCGTCTTTCATGATATCCGTGAAGGCTTCGCCTATATGTGGGCATCGCCACTTATCCTCGGGTTGCTGCTCATGTCCTTTTTGCCAATGTTATTCGGTATGCCAATCCAGTTCCTGATGCCTGCATTCAACCACGACATCTTAAACGGTGGTCCGGATGATCTCGGATTGCTCATGGCCGCTAATGGCGTCGGCGCCTTGTTCGGCAGCCTCGTGTTGGCACGCCTTGGTGACTTGCGAAAAAAGGGCCTGTGGCTACTGTTTATCTCCATCGTCTGGGCCGCTTTTATGGCGGCTTTCGCGCTGACCACGAATATGGTGCTGTCGCTGCCAATGGTTGCGCTGGTGGGATTATGCAGTTCCATGTATATGGCGATGAATATGAGCCTTGTGCAGCTGGCGGTTTCACCCCACATGCGTGGGAGGGTCAACAGTATTATGATGATGACATTTGGTTTGATGCCTGTCGGCGTCATTCCGGTGGGATTTATTGCTGAGCATTTCGGCATTGATACTGCGCTTTGGATCAGCGCAATCGCGCTTGCGCTTGTCACTGTTTTATTGGGAGTATTCATCCCTGCGATTCGAAAAATTGACCAAGGCTACAGCCATCAATCCAATCCCGATTACATACCACCTATAAATAAAACGGAGTAAAACATGAAAGCAGCAGTATTTAGAGAAGTCGGTAAGCCGCTTGAGATCGAAGAAGTTTCGATTTCGAAGCCCAAGGCGCGAGAAGTTCTGATCAGGACGTCTGCGGCGGGTGTTTGTCATAGTGACTTGCACTTTATGGAAGGGTTATATCCTACCCAAACGCCCATCGTACTGGGTCACGAATCCTCAGGAATTGTCGAAGCCGTGGGCTCCGACGTCACCTATGTAAAACCGGGTGATCATGTGATTACTTGTCTGTCGGTATTCTGTGGGCATTGTGAGATGTGCCTGACGGGCCACATGTCACTGTGCCAGAGTGCCGAGGTCAGGCGCGGCCCCGATGAAGAGCCGCGGCTTGCAAACGATACCGCGCGGGTGCATCAATTCGCTAACCTGTCCTCTTTCGCAGAACAAATGTTGATTCATGAGCATGCGTTAGTGAAAGTGCGTGAAGATATGCCGATGGATCGTGCCGCGCTGATTGGCTGTGCCGTAACGACGGGCCTCGGCGCTGTGTTTCACACGGCCGATGTGGAACCGGGGAGTACCGTTGCTGTTATCGGTTGTGGTGGCGTTGGCCTGTCTTGCATTAATGGTGCGGCAATTGCCGGCGCTGGCCGTATTATCGCCGTGGATATGGTCGATTCAAAACTGGAGATGGCCAAGGACTTCGGAGCAACAGACGTGGTTAACGGTAAGGATGCTGACCCGGTAGCACAGGTGTTGGAGATGACCGGCGGTGGGGTCCAACATGCGTTTGAGGCCATTGGTCTTAAAGTCACCGCCGAGCAGGCATTTGGCATGATTCGAAGGGGCGGCACGGCAACCATTATTGGCATGATTCCGGTTGGTGAGAAAATTGAGTTGATGGGGGCAGCATTTCTGCAAGAGAAAAAAATACAGGGTTCCTTTATGGGCTCTAACCGCTTCCGGGTCGACATGCCCCGGTTTATCGACTTTTACCTGCAGGGCAAGCTGCATCTTGACCAGATGATCTCCAAGCGAATCTCGCTCGAAAATATCAATGATGCGTTTGCCGACATGAAAACCGGTGCTGTTGCACGCAGTGTCATTGTCTTTGAATAGCAGTGCTCAGAAAGCTGCCACGTACTTACCGGCAGTCGTGCCGGCGATCTTGCCAAAGACGGCGCCGGATGTGAGTCCGGTGCCGCCAGGGTAATTGAAGTAGAACAGGCCACCAAGGAGTTCACCGGCTGCAAACAGGCCCTTGATTCGGTGGTCGTCCTCATCGAGCACGGCTGCGGTCTCATCAATCCTGAGCCCGCCGAATGTAAATGTAATGCCGCAGGTTACCTGGAATGCCATGAAAGGAGGCGTGTCCAGCGGGTTGGCCCAATTGCTCTTGTTAATCGCAAGACCCTTTGTCCCGCGTCCATCCTTGACAGCGGGATTGAAGGTGACATCAGTCCGGATCGCCGCATTGAATTCGCGCACCGTCTGTTCAAACTCATGACCATTGACGCCTTCAAGCTTCTGTCCGAGTTCGGCAATGGTGTTGGACTGTACTTTCGTGACTTGCTTGATGCGATACTCGTCTCGCAAGAGGTCGCCGACGCGTCCATCAAACACTTGCCAGGCGAATTGCTGTGGTTGCATCAGGATTTCACGACCATATTTGGCATAGGTGTAGTTGCGAAAATCGGCTCCCTCATCAACAAAGCGTTTGCCTTCGGCATTGACCATAATGCCGAGAGGGTAGGAATGTTTCTGGAAACCATCGCCGACATTCAGATCACCAAATTCCGGCGCGTTCCGGTCCCAACCCACTGCATGGCAGCCTGACCAGTTGCCGTAAGCGGCTGCACCTTGCTCAAGCGCCATGCGGATGCCATCGCCGGTATTGAATCTGGTACCACGGACCTTGGCGAGCTCCCATCCCGGGCCAAGGTATCGGGTGCGCCATTCGGTGTTGGCTTCGAAGCCGCCGCAGGCAAGGATAACGGCCCGGCACTTGATAAACCGGCTGGTACCTCGCACTTTGACATGAATGCCCTCGACGCCATCGTCATCAATTTCAAGGCTAGTGGCACGGCATTGGTGGTAGATCGTGATGGATTCTCGACTGGCAGCCTTATGCAGGTTTTCGATAAGGCCGGGCCCTCCGCCCCAGGCTTCCACGGTAAGGCCTCCCCAGAACCTGAATTTGCCGTCGACCTTGAATGCCTGGCGTCCATACATGGGCATAAACTTGACGCCCTTTGACCTCATCCACTTCAGGGTATTGAAGCTGTTTTCGATCAGCAGGTCCGTCAGCAAGGGATCTGAGCGATATTGGGTCACTTTGCCCATATCGTCATAAAACTGTTCCCGCGAGTAGGCGCCGAAGTCCGCGCGTTCGATGTCGTCGTCGGTCAGTTCCGGCATGAGCACCCGGAGGTCCTCTACGCCACCATAGACAACGCGCATGGCACCGGCTGTATATCTCGAGTTACCACCGGTTTCTGCTTCAGGAGCCCGTTCCAGGGCGATAACCCGGGCGCCTGACTCGCGAGCGGCGAGGGCAGCGCAAATTGCCGCGTTACCGGCACCCACCACCACTATGTCGGCTTCGATTGGAAGGTCCTGCATAAGACAGATAAGATTGACCCTAAAGGCGCAATTTACCACTGCCATCGGCCGTCGGGCCAGTAGGAGGGGAAGAGCGCATGGAAACCTGAATCGAGAATTGAATCGAGAATTGAATTAAGAGTGCCTTGGCCATGAGCAACCTGCGAAATTTGTTACTGCTTCTTCTTGTATCCCTACTGTTTGCCGGTGTGCCGGTTTTTGCATCGGAGACCTCATCATTGCTGGATGAAGCCCAGGCCGAGTGGGAGGCCGGTGACATTGAATCGGCATTTGAGCGCTACCTGGAAGTATTGGAGGTCGATCCCGGCAACCTGGATGCGCTCAATGCGGCCAGCGCGCTTGCGCAAGATCTGGGCATGCCGGAGGTTACCCTGGAGTTCCTGATCGAGGCTGTTGAAGTGGCGGCCAATCATTCGGATGTGTCCAGGGTCATTGCGATCAACAACGAGATAGCGGCCCTGAATCGGCAGATGCCGGCCTGGGTGAATGAGCAGTTGAATCAGGCAGCAGCCGTGGCGCCGGAAGATGAGCCAGTCCTGGAAGATTGGCAGGCACTATCCAGCGAGGCGCAGCAGGCACTCAATGCCGGTGACTTCGAGCAAGCGCTGGGCGCACAAGAAAGCGCACTCATGGTCGCAGATGAAATTCTGGGATCGGAACATTGGGCCACGATTGCGGCGGCTCGTGACCTTGGCTATGTGTACCGCAATGCCGGCATGGTGGAAGAAGCCGAGGCGTACTATGAGTTGGCCCTTTCGACAGCTGAATCCGTGTTGGGGCAGGGACATCCGCAAACCCTCGAAATAGGCGACTTGTTAGCCGAGCTATACATGGCAGCGGGCCTGTTCGAGCAAGCGCTTGCATTGTATGAAACCAACGCGATGGCCTATGAACGTGCGTTGGGTCCCCAGCACAGCTTTACTGTCGATGCCAACCTTGCGCTGGTGCGCGGGCTGGAACGGACTGAACAATACGATGCCGCGCTTACCACGGCGCAGGACTTGTGCGGTGATATAGTCCGTGGTTACGGTAGTTTGCATCCCGCTCATATCCGTTGCCTTGAAACCCTGGCCAGCGTTCAGGTAGTAACCGGTAGGCTCCAGGATGCTGAATTGACTTATGACGAAATCATTCGATTGATGGCGAGGTCAGTATCCGGGGTCAATAACCAGGTTCTGGGAAACCTGGCGCAGCTGGGTGAGGTATATCGGATGCAGGGACGATACCAGGACAGCCGGGACCTGCTCTCCGGGGTGGTCCAGGTCGCCCTGGAGAGTGGCCATACCGATGCCAGTTATACGGCGAGGTCCTATCTTGGCAGGGTCTTCAACAACCAGGGTGAATTTGCCGCGGCCCGGCAGGTTACCGAAGAAGTGCTCGATTACGGACTTGCTAACTGGCAGGATCGACCTCTCGACATTTACAACACGCTGCTTGAGGTCGGTGGGATCTACCAGTCGCTTGGACTGCTCGCTGATGCCGAGGTGACGTTCGAGGATGCCTATGCGGGTCTCACGGAGCTTGTCGGCCCGAATCATCCCTCCACGCTGGTGGCAACCAATAACCTTGGGCAAGTCTATGAATCCATCGGGTTGTATGATGAGGCGGAACCGGTTCTGAAGTTCGCACTTGAACAATTTGAGCGGATCTTTGGGCCGGCCCATCCTGATACCATGCGGGCACGCAATAACCTTGCCGTACTCTTCGAGAGTCAGGGCAACTTTCGAGAGGCGGAACCCTTGTACCAGCGATCCCTGGATTTGATGAGAGAAGTCCATGGTGAGGACTATAACGATACGATTGCAGTCAAGAACAACCTGGCATTCCTTTACCTGCTGATGGAAGACTTCGAATCGTCAGCGGCAATGTTTGAAGAAGTCGTCCTTGCGTGGGAAACGGTGCTGGGCATGGATCACCAGAATACCTTCAAGGCGAAAAATAACCTCGCGCGCGCATACCAGAACCTCGGTCGTCTCGATGAAGCCGAAACCCGGTATCTTTCGGCTTATGAGGCCAGGAGTCGTGTCCTTGGCGATCGTCACCTCGATGTCATCCGCTCGATGATCGATCTCGGTGGGTTGTATCTGGAACAGGAACGCATGGACGATGCGGTGAGACTGGCGACCGATGCATTGGCCCGCGCTGAGGAAGTATTGGGTGAGCAGCATCCTTACACGTTTGATGCGTTAAATTTACTGGCCAGGGTCAGACGCGAGACTGGTGAATTGCGGGCAGCAGTTGAACTCAAAGAAGAGGGCTTGCGCCGCCGCACTGTGTTCCTTGATCGGATGCTATGGAGCACGGGCCAGAATGCCCGGGAAGGTTATATCCGTCTACACCGTCCGGAATTCGATGAGTATCTTGCCATGCTGGTGGAGCTGGATGACGCAACCAGTGGTCGACGAGCGATCGATGCGAGTTTGCAGCGTAAGGGATTGCTGCTGAAGGTCACATCAGAAATCCAGCAGATAGCGAGTCTGGCGAGCGAACCGGGCTTGCGGAAAATTGCCGAGGACCTCGCGGCCACGCGAAAAAAACTCGCTGCCATGACCTTGTCTGGACCAACCGTCGAGACGGGTGAGCGGCACGCT
Organism: Pseudomonadales bacterium; assembly: GCA_040880285.1. Lineage (GTDB taxonomy): Bacteria > Pseudomonadota > Gammaproteobacteria > Pseudomonadales > Azotimanducaceae > JANQJA01. Next base: position 13,016 of record JBBDIT010000050.1, read on the forward strand.
GAAATCCTCTACGAACTGGAGAGTGAGGTAAACGAGTTACAGGGTCAACTCGGCCGCGCCAGTGTACGCTTCAGGACCTCAATAGCCGAGGTCAGTGTCGACTCGCTGGTAACCGTGATGGAAGACGACTCGGCATTGGTGGATTTTCTTTATTATGAAGACCAGGGCAAGCCGAGGGTGCTGGCAGGCGTCGCCGTCAAGCGCGATGGTGAGGTGACGTTCGAACTGGTTGAATACGCGGACCGCCACCAGGTTGAAGCGGCGGTGATCGACTATCGCTCCATCATCCAGGACGACCTCGCTGACGACTTTGAGATTACTGAGAGCGGACAACATGCCTACGATACGATCTGGGCACCGATCGTTGAGGTCGTGGATGAAATTGATTACCTCTACCTGATTCCCGATGGTGTGCTCAATATTTTGCCGTTCAGTGCACTGGTCGATGTCGACGAAAAATACCTGATCCAGACCCGTGACTTGCACATACTGACATCGGCACGTGATTTGTTACCTAATGAATACGCGCTGGCCCAGGGCGAGTATGTGATTCTGGCGGGCCCGGATTATGATTCGGACGACGTGGTTCCGGAAGCAGAAATCCGGGAGGCCATGGGGCGTCGTTCCAGCGCACTACAACTGGGTATCCGTGGCGCCGGTAGTGGTCTGCGCGGCCTTACCTTTGCACCACTGCCGGGAGCAGAGGAAGAAGGGCGGCTCATTACCCGGCAAGTGGAAAAACGAAATGAGCCCAGCGTCGTCTATTTTGGTCAAGACGCCCAGGAAGAAGTTCTGGGCCTGCTGCGTAACCCGCCGGAAATTCTTCACATGGCAACCCATGGTTTCTTTCTTGAAGCGGATGAGGGCTTGCGCAAGCGGTTACTGAAGCTCCAGCGCGGTGCCGACGTTCATGTGCCGCCACCCGGTGACAATCCACTGTTGCGTTCTGGCCTGGCGTTTGCCGGCGTCAACACCAATGCAGCGTTCCTGGGTGACATCGATACGGCAAATGACGGTGTACTGACCGCACTGGAAGTCCTTGACCTGGACCTGTCGGGGACACAATTGGTGGTGTTGTCGGCCTGTGAGACGGGGCTGGGTGAAATTCATGAAGGTGAAGGCGTGTATGGACTCAGGCGATCCTTCCAGGAGGCAGGCGTTGCCGAGGTGATCAGCTCGCTCTGGGAAGTAAGTGACGCCGGTACCCAGGCGCTGATGACGGATTTTTACGCGAGCTTATTGGAAGGTATGCCAGCACGGGAGGCGCTAAGGCAAGCCCAATTGGCGATGATTGACTCGCCGCGCTGGGGTTATCCATACATCTGGTCTGCTTTTATGATCGTGGGAAGTTATGAATCGTCAGGATTTACGGTACAGTAACAAAGTCTTGCGATGGATGAGGGTTTGCTGGCCGGTTGTCTGGCCCTCTTTGCCCGTGTTGTTGTAGTATGGCCAGGCGTATGCTGACCTGTGGCCCCCGGGAATCAATACGGATGATGTCAGTCGGATCATTTGTCATGGAAGATCAATCAGTTGGCTGAACCTATAATAATATTGCGGGAGAATCTTGTGACCAGGTACAAAGTTTTCGACACTGTCTTTTATCGCGCCTTCTTTGTCCTGCTATGGTTTGCTTTGTCCGGCCCGGCCTCCGCGGTCACCCTTGAAGAAGCTATACAGGCGACCTTGCGTACCAACCCGGATATTCTGGCGAACGAGCACAATGTTGCAGCAGCAGAAGAAGTGCACCGGCAGGCGCGTGGCGCTTATCTGCCCCGAATTGACCTGATGCTGGCAGGCGGCTATGAGAATTCCAACAACAGCACGACGCGGGCAGCAGGGGTCGATGAACTTGACCTGACCCGGGAAGAGGCAAGCCTTAAAGTTACCCAACTTTTATACGATGGATTTGCAACCAGCAATTTCGTGAGCCAGCAAGGGGCGCTGCTCGATGCAGCCATCGCGAGGTTAGTGTCCAGTAAAGAGAATGTAAGTTTGCGTGCAGCCCAGGTCTACCTTGAAGTCCTGCGCCGGCAGAAAGTAGTGGGGCTTGCCCAGGAAAATCTTGCTCACCACAACAATACACTGGAAAAGATTCAGGAACGTTTTGAAAGTGGTGTCGGCACTCGAGTCGATTTGGTCCAGACTGAAGGTAGACGGTCGCAATCCCGCAGCAACCTGTTGCTTGCAGAGAGAGACGTTAAAAATTCAAGTGCCCGGTATCGACGGGTCGTCGGCGAAGTACCGGCTGGTCTGGTGGAGCCAGGACCAGTCAGTGACTTACCGGCGACGCTGGAAGCTGCTATAGAAATTGCTTACCGAAACAGTCCCCAGGTACTCGCGGCAGAAGCAGAGCTTGAAGCCGCGGTTGCAGCCCGCAAGCAGGCGAGAGGTTCGTTTCATCCTCGCTTTGACCTTGAGCTGGGTGCGACCCGAAATGAAGATACCGATGGCACGGTCGGGCCAAACGATGATGAAACCGCGATCGTCCGTATGACCTATAACCTCTATCGTGGTGGTAGTGACAGGGCAAGGCTCAACGCGTCGGAAGCACGCGAGTTTGCCGCGCGAGAACGACTTCGCAGTGTAAAACGAGCCGTTGAAGAAGATGTCACACTGATCTGGAATGAACTGCAGGATATTCTGGCGCGGCTCGAATACCTGGAGGCACATGTCAATTCAACGGAGGAAGTATTGCGCGTTTATAACGAGCAACTGTCGCTTGGTAAACGTACACTGCTTGACGTCCTCGATATTCAGAACGAGCTGCTTCGTGCCAAAGTTGCCTATGTAGCAGGCCAGTACACGGTAAAGCTGGCTCGTTATCGCGTGCTGGCCAGTTCCGGCCAGTTGCTCTCCACTCTGGGACTGGGTCAGGGCATGATGGCCCGCTAGACTGGACAGTCTGCACTGTGTGAGTTTAATTGCACTGATTCCAGCGTTTCGTGTAGGCTAGACCCTGCCCCGTAACATTTAGAGGGAATAGTGGGCAAGGCGGTAACCACGCTACTACTATTGCTGTTGTGCAATTCGATACTCGCATCCGAGTGGCGTCATGGTATGTCGTTTTTCGGTGACCTCAAGTATCCAGAAGGTTTTACCCACTTCGAGTATGTCAATCCTGGCGCTCCCAAGACGGGCGAAATCAGGATTCCCAACCTGGGTAATTTCGATAATCTCAATTTTTTCATTCGCAAAGGTCGCGAACCTGCCGGTATGAGTTACGACCAGGACGCGTTGATCTATGACCGGTTGATGTTCAAGGCGGATGATGAGCCGGCGAGCCAATATGGGTGGTTGGCACAAGCGGTTCGGCTTGCCGACGATTATAGTTGGGTTGAGTTCAGATTACGGGACGAGGCCCGCTGGCATGACGGCAAGCCGGTGACGGCCGATGATGTGGCCTACACGTTCGAGCGCCTGAAGGAAGAAGGGTCCCCGGTTTTGCGGCTGGAATTTTCGCAGGTCGAGCGTGTAGAAGTGATCAACAACAAGCAAGTGAAGTTCTATATCCGCGATGCCACGTCCCCGAAAGCAGCCCAGTCAGTTGCCAATATGTGGGTGCTGCCAAAGCACTATTGGGAGACACGGGAATTTGGTTCAACCACACTTGATATTCCGCTTGGTAGTGGTGCCTATCGCATTGCTGAAGTTGAACCAGGCCGTAAGATTGTCTATGAGCGCGTGGACCAATACTGGGGTAAGGACATCCCGGTCATGAAGGGCAGGTTCAACTTTGACCGGGTGATTATTGATTACTTCAGTGATGAAAATGTCATTCATGAGGCTCACAAGGCGGGTGTTGTTGATGCGCGTCTTGAGGGCGTGGCGAAACGCTGGGCCACAGAGTATGACTTTCCGGGTTACCAGGATGGTTATTTCATAAAGGACCTGATTGTAACCGAAAGACCGTTTGGTATGGCCTTCGGGCTCATGTTCAATATGCGAATGGAAAAATTCAGGGATGTTCGCGTGCGCGAGGCGATCGCGCTTGCCTATGACTTTGAGTGGAACAATCGAGTATTGAACCACAGCTTTTACGAGCGGGTTGACAGTTTTTTTGAAAACTCAGACCTTGCCCAGACCGGATTGCCGTCTGAGGCCGAACTCGCTCTGCTTGAGCCGTTTCGGGGACAGATTCCGGAGCGTGTCTTTACCAAGCCCTATGTTCCAACGAGAACTTCGGGCCGTGGCTATGCGCGAGACAATCTATTGAAGGCGGCGAAACTTCTTGAAGATGCCGGCTATGAGGTAGTCGATGGAGTGCTGGTCAATGCGCAGACGGGGCAGCCGTTTACGATCGAGTTTCTGACGGTGAGTGTATACCTGGAGCGATTCCTGATGCCGCTGGTGGCATCACTGGAACGACTCGGAATATTCTCCAGAGTTCGAACCGTAGAAGTATCCCAGTATATTAACCGGGTGGGTAAGTTCGATTTCGAAGGGACGCTGCGGACCTATTCACAAACGTTGGTGCCTGGCACAGAATTGCGCAACTATTGGGGCTCTGGTGCGGCAGAGCACATTTACAGTCGTAATACGCCTGGTATCAAGGACCCTGTCGTGGATGCCTTGATAGAGAAGATTATCGGCTCACGAAGTCGGGAAGAGCTGATCGCAGCATGCCGCGCCATTGATCGGGTGATGTTGTGGAATTTCTATGCGATACCAGGGTTCTTTCCGCCTGGCTATCGATATGGCTACTGGGACAAGTTTGAGAAACCCGAGATACAGGCGCGATATCGTAGCGGTTTTTATGATACCTGGTGGTACTCCGAAGAAAAGGCCCGGCGAGTTGCTATCGGCATGCAGCGTTTACAGACCGGGAGTACCAACTAGTGGGCGTCTATATCGTCAAGCGGCTCGCGCTAATACTGCCGACACTGCTCGGTATTATGATCATCAACTTCCTGATCGTGCAAACCGCGCCGGGCGGGCCCGTCGAACAGATCGTGGCTGAACTGACCGGTGAAGATACCGATGCCACTGCGAGGATCACCGGAGGTGGTGGTGGGGACCTCGGCACCGCATCCAATACCGGAGAATCCAGTGGTTATGAGGGTACCAGGGGTCTGGATCCGGATTTTATCAAAGAGCTTGAGCAGCAGTTCGGGTTTGACCGGCCCATGCACGAGCGCTTCTTCAAAATGATGTGGAATTATATTCGGCTCGATTTTGGCCATTCCTATTATCAGGATAAAGCGGTAGTCGATCTTGTGATTGAGCGCATGCCGGTTTCCATCTCATTGGGCTTCTGGACCCTGATGATTACCTACGGTATTTCTATTCCGCTCGGAATTTCCAAGGCGGTTCGCGACGGTGCGCCTTTTGATATCTGGACCAGTGGCGCTATCTTTGTTGCCTATGCGATACCCGCGTTCCTGTTTGCGATCCTTTTGATCGTCCTTTTCGCTGGTGGTAATTACTGGGACTTTTTCCCGCTTCGGGGATTGACCTCGGAGCACTTCGACCAGCTGAGTGCCTGGGGTAAGGTCAAAGATTATGTCTGGCACATCACACTGCCGGTGCTAGCCATGACCATTCATGGATTTGCTACCCTGACTTTGCTCACCAAAAACCTGTTCCTTGAAGAGATCAATAAGCAATTTGTATTGACAGCAAGGGCCAAGGGCCTAACGGAGCGCCGCGTGCTGTATGGCCATGTGTTCCGAAATTCCATGCTGATTGTGGTGGCACAATTGCCAGGCGCCCTCGTAAATGTGTTGTTTACCGGCGCGCTCCTGATTGAAATTATCTTCAGTCTGAACGGGCTCGGATTACTGGGGTTTGAGGCGGCAATCAATCGTGATTACCCGGTGTTGTTTGGCACGCTGTTTTTCTACACCGTAGTGGGACTGGTGATGCATTTGATTGGTGACCTTACTTACGTGCTGGTTGACCCCAGGATCGACTTCGAAACGAGGGAGGTCTGATGTCGGCCATTGGTTTAACCGATGCCCGGTTGGAACCGCCCCTTGCTGCCGGGGAAACCGAGCGTCCACAGTCGCTCAACCAGCGGCGCTGGCGTAACTTTAAAGCCAACCGAAGGGCATGGTATTCGGCATGGATATTTTCTGTACTATTTGTTCTGAGCCTGGGTGCCGAGTTTATTGCCAACGATAAACCCATCCTGCTGTATCTTGAGGGTGAGCTATATTTTCCGGTGCTGGTCATGTATCCGGAAACGACCTTTGCCGACGAGTCAACGCCGAAATCAGAATTATTTGAAACCGAAGCTGTGTACCGTGATCCCTTCCTGCAGGATCTCTTTGCGTCCCGTGGTGGCTGGATGCTGTGGCCACCGATCAGGTACGAAAACAATACCATCGATTGGTTCCTGGATGAACCCGCGCCAGCACCACCGTCGCGTAATCACTGGTTGGGCACAGACGACCTGGCGCGGGATGTCTTTGCCCGGGTAATCTATGGCTTTCGACTGTCGATCCTGTTTGGCCTCGGCCTGACTATATGCAGTACGATTATTGGTGTGACCGCCGGCGCAATCCAGGGGTTTTTCGGTGGCTGGCTTGACCTGATTATGCAGCGGCTGATTGAAATGTGGGCCGGAATGCCAATCCTGTTTCTTCTCATCATTCTAGCCAGCATGGTGGAGCCTTCTCCGGGTTGGCTGTTTAGTTTATTACTTCTGTTCAGCTGGATGATTCTGGTGGGTGTTGTGCGCGCCGAATTTTTGCGGGCCAGAAACTTTGAATATGTTCGTGCGGCGAGGGCGCTTGGCGTTGGCAACGCCACAATCATGTACAAACATGTGTTACCCAACGCCATGGTGGCGGCACTCACGATGGTGCCGTTCATTCTCACCAACTCGGTCGTATTACTGACCTCACTCGACTTTATCGGTTTTGGATTGCCGCCTGATGCACCATCGCTCGGGCGACTGATTAAACAAGGTGTTTCGAATTTACAAGCACCATGGCTCGGGTTCACAGCTTTCTTTTCAATAGGGATTATGCTTACCTTACTGATCTTTATAGGTGAAGGTATCAGGGATGCGTTTGATCCGAGAAAGACGGTTGTCTAGTCAATGAGTGAGTCAGCCGTAGTGAGTAAGTCTGATATCGATCCTCAGCGCCTGGTACTTGAGATCAACGACCTCAGTGTGTCCTTCCGTGGCGTCGAAACGGTCAAGAATGTGTCGTTTAAAATTCGACAGGGTGAGACAGTGGCGCTGGTAGGTGAGTCTGGTTCCGGCAAGTCAGTCACGGCCTTGTCAGTGTTGCAACTACTCCCATATCCGCTGGCGAGCCACCCGTCGGGTTCGGTGACCGTCAATGATGTCGAGATGGTTGGGGCGGATGACGAAATCTTGCGAAGTATTCGGGGACGCCGGGTCTCTATGATATTCCAGGAACCGATGACCTCGCTAAATCCGCTACACCGGATTGAGAAACAGATCGGCGAGATATTGCTGATTCACCGTGGCATCAAGCTGAAGGACTCGCGTCCAAGGATCCTCGAACTACTGAGATTGGTCGGGCTGCAAAATCCGGAACTGAAAATGCGCGCTTTTCCTCATGAGCTTTCAGGTGGCCAACGCCAGCGAGTGATGATTGCTATGGCGCTGGCCAATGAACCTGACCTCCTGATTGCTGACGAACCATCGACTGCACTCGATGTGACGATACAGGCACAAATACTGGAACTCCTCCAGGATTTGCAGGCACGGCTGGGGATGGCGATGTTACTGATCACCCATGACCTTGGCGTCGTTCGAAAAATGGCAGACCATGTCTGCGTGATGACCCAGGGCGAGATTGTCGAATCGGGTAGTTGCGAGGATATATTCGACAGACCGCAGCATGCATACACCCGCCATCTGCTGGCGGCTGAGCCGAAAGGCAATCCAATACCACTGGACGATTCCAGTGAGGTTTTGATCGAATGCAAAAATGTGGGTGTCAAGTTTGCGCTCGGTAAAGGATTTTTCTTCGTGCGTGACTATTTCACCGCGGTCAGTGAGGTTTCACTGCGGGTGGGCAAGGGCCAGACGTTGGGCATCGTCGGTGAGTCAGGTTCTGGCAAAACCACGCTCGGGCTGGCCATCATGCGGCTGACACGATCACAAGGGGACATCGTACTGGAGGGGACTAACCTGCAAGGGCTCTCATCATCGCAATTGCGTCCGTTTCGACGTCACATGCAGATTGTATTCCAGGATCCGTTTGGTAGTCTGTCGCCACGATTGTCGGTTCACCAGATCATCGAAGAAGGCCTTCTGGTACACGAACCGGGCATGGATGAGCAAGCACGTCGTCAGTCGGTAGCAGACGTGCTCGCGGAAGTTGGACTCGATCCTTCGGCCCAGGATCGCTACCCTCATGAATTTTCCGGCGGCCAACGACAACGAATTGCCATTGCCAGGGCGCTGATCCTAAAACCAAAATTGCTGGTGCTCGATGAGCCGACTTCAGCGTTGGATATGTCCGTGCAAGCGCAGATTGTTGACCTTCTGCGTGACCTGCAACGCCGACATGGGTTGACTTATCTTTTTATCAGCCATGATCTTAAGGTCGTGCGTGCACTGAGTAATCATGTGATCGTGATGAAAGACGGCGTTGTGGTTGAATCCGGCACAGGGGATGAAATATTTGACAATCCGAAGACGGATTACACCAGGGCATTGATTGCCGCGGCATTCGAGTTGTCAGTAGCAAGCAATAACATCAGCCAGGCGCCGGGTTGATTCGACTGCTTTGTCTGGATCACGGTGCAGGTTCCTGACAATGATATCGGTAAATCCCAGGTCCCCCAATGCGTTGAACTGTTCGGCTACACCCAGGGCGTCTCCGATGATTAGCGCTCCAGGGTCAAATCCCCGATAACCCTTTGCATGAATGGTGGCTTTCACGGACTCAGCCTCGGCTGCGTCAGTCGCTACATAAATGTCTCGCCTGATGGCGATGGTTGAAGGTGCGGCCATTCCGTGCTTATCGAGGGCAGCCGTATAGATCGCCATCGCCTCGTTGGCCTGCTCGAGTGTCATGCCCGGATCAGCCAGCCAGGCGTCTCCCATTTTTGCGGCACGTTCGATCGCAACCGGTGCCGACGCGCCAATCCAGACGGATATGGGTTCCGGTGGCAATGGTGAGATAGTGGCATCTTTAAACCGGAAGCGACCATCGAGGCTTACAGTCTCGCCACGCCAGAGTGCGCGCATCGCCGTCAAGGATTGTTCAAATGCAGAAGGCCGGTACCTGATATCAGCTCCCATGGCATTGAATTGGGATTCATCCCGTCCCAGTCCACATTGCATGATGAATCTACCTTTGGCAATACAAGCGAGCGTTGCGATTTGTTCGGCGGCGAGTACAGGATTCCATAACGGTAGCAGGAATAGTGCGCCGGCGTCGCGATGATCCCATTCCGCCAACAGTCGTCCCATCATCGGTGTGTTCTGGTAATAGGGTGAAGGCACGACATGATGATCGCCGACGAACAGTGAATCTAGTCCGGCTTCCGCTGCCGCTCGTGCGCGGTCAATCATCTGATTTACGCCATCGCGTACATCGCTGACTTGATAGGCGCTGGTAATCGAAATTCCGATTTTCATTTCAGGGGAAAGGTGAACTTGTTGTTGTCGATATCGTTATGCGACTTTGAGTCTATCATAAAAAAGCGTTTGGATTGGTTTTCGAAATATGCGTTAATTGCCAACTGTCCTGATTGCAACCGGTTCTAAAAAGCTTTGAAAATCCGTAACTTATGATTGGTATAGGTATAGATTTTGGCACTTCAAATTCGGCCGCGGCCTGGTACGATGGTAAGCGCGCCCACCTTGTAAAGCTTGAGCAGGACGAGGCGATCATGCCGACTGCAGTGCATCTCGACCGTGAACTTCGGACCAGGGTGGGACAAGCGGCGGTGGCACAATACATCGAAGAAAATCGCGATCGTATCGTTGAGTTGACGCCAGAGATCATCGGCCAGAGCCAGATGTTGGTCAACGAACGCAATGTTGAAGACCCGACGTCAGAAGCAGAAATTTCGCAATCAGTAGTTTACGGCCAGGCGCACATAGACCGTGGCATGAAAGGCAGATTGTTCCGAGGTGTCAAACGGCTGCTCGGGAATGCAGCCGTCAAAAGGCTTCTGGTATTCAATCACGCCTTTCGCGTGGTTGCTCTCATCACGCCGGTGCTGTTGCACATACGTAAAGCAATTGAGGCCAGCGTCCCGGAGCCATTGGGTGACGTTCACGTTGGACATCCGGTACGGTTTGAAGGGCCTGATGAACAGAAAAATGACCTTGCCCTGGCGAGACTTGGAGAGGCATGCCACCATGCAGGGTTCAAAACCGTGTCATTTTATCCGGAACCCGTGGCAGCTACTTTGAGTTACCTTTATGACGAGGACGCTCCGGCTAAAGGTAAGGTGCTGGCGTTTGACTTCGGTGGCGGTACCCTGGACCTGAGTATCGTCGAATTTGATGGTCTTGAATTTGATGTCCTGTCGACTGCTGGTGCGCCCCTGGGCGGTGATCATATTGATCAGTTGATTTTCCGCGAGCTGCTGTTTCCGTTGCTCGGCAAGGGTGAGATCTGGTCGCGCATGAAAGACGGGCGCCTGATCGAGAACGAATTTCCGTTCGAAGAGTTTGAAGACAAGCTCCTGAACTGGGCAGTCACCTATATCCTGAATCAGAACCAGTACCGGTCCAAGTTGGCAGATTGCATTAAAAAAGGTGGCCCGGCTGCGGAGAAATTCGAACGCCTGGATGACCTGATCACCCACAATTACAGTTATCGTGTGTTCCAGGCAATCAAGGACGCCAAGGCTGAATTGTCTGACGTAGAAGAAACTGTCGTGGATATACCGGAACTCGATATTTCCGTACCTTTCACTCGAAAGGGATTTGAGAAAATCATGCAGGGCATGCTGGGAGAAATCGACAAGATTATTGACCGGGTCCTGGAAGACGCCGGCTGCAATGGCGACGACATTGATATGGTGATCAGGACAGGAGGTTCTTCCCTGATTGCGGCGATTCGGCGTATGTTGGAGACCCGGTTCCCTGGCAAGGTAACAGAGCATGACCCTTTTACCAGTGTCGCTGCGGGGCTTGCCATTGCAAGCTTTCATGGCTTTCAGTTTTCAATTACCCCAAAGTCACATTCGGCTTGAGTGTTGTGCTCCGCATCCTCATTTTGATGCTGGCCTTGGGGCCAGCCTTTTATTCGACGGCAAGTGTCGACTTTGTGATTTCCACCATTGAGACTGGCAAGTCAGTCTCGCAGACAGTAGTCCACGGCTATTTCAGGCGCGATGCTGACGCCGATCTTGTGATCGCTCGCATTGATGACGCCGGGCGACGCATGGTGTCGGTTCATGAGATGTCGGACAATCTGGTGTTCAAGGCAGAGCCGATTGCTGAGTTTGAATTGCCAGAGAATGTAATCGGTCTCGATGTGGGAAGACTCGGCGCGCGCGATATTCTCGTCTTCTTCACACCTGATCATGTCACTCATTACGATCCATTCCGTGACGCGTTCAAGCCCCTCGTCAGTTTTCAGTCCATCTACAACAATGTGGTCAAAGATCAAATCCCGGTACTCGATTTGTTTCGTGATATCAACGGGGATGGCCTCGATGATCTTGCTATCCCCGGATTCGATGGCATTACGATTTTTATACAGCAACAGGAAGGAGCGTTCTCCGGGCCGGTTACGGTCCATGCACCGCCTGTAATGGAGATGACTTATAACGACTATCCCTGGTACCAGATGCGTGCCATGTTCGAAACGGACATGACCGGGAATGGCAAGAATGACCTGGTGTTCTGGCTTGACAATCAGTTTGCTATCTATCGGCAATTGGACAGTGGAATGTTCAGCGATGACGTAATCACCCAGGAGTCAAATGTACCGTTTGAATATGATGGCGTCGGCGGCGTTTCCTTCAGAATGGGAGAAGAGGACCAGTCGAAATTGACTGCGCGTGTGCTGTATCAGCTAAAGGATCTGGACGGTGACGGGATTACCGATCTCGTTACCCTGACCTTAAATAGCAAGGGTGTCTTTAACAAACAAACGACCTACGAATTTCACAAGGGACGCAGGCGCGCTGATGGTGTTTTGGTATTCTCGGAAGCACCGGTTTCAAGGATTGAATCGAAGGGAGTCCAGTTCGAAATGGAAGAGCATGACCTCGACGACGATGGACAGGTGGACATCGTTGTCTCGTCGGTACAGATCGGTATTGGCAAGATAATCGCTGCGCTGATCACCGGCTCCATCAATATAGATCTCGACTTTTACAAGATGACCAAAGGCGTCTATCCAGATAGCCCAAATGCAACGAGAACGATCACATCTACCTTCAATCTGTCTTCGGGTGAGGTGTTTTTCCCGTTTGTACTGATTGCTGATGTCAATGGTGATTCTTATGCAGATCTGCTGGTCCAGGATGGTGTGGATACCATTAGAATCTATGAGGGTGAGGAGGGGCCAGGGCTCTTCAGTCGCCGCGTCGTCAAGATTAAAGCGAAGTTACCCAATGATGCGGACCTGGTGACACTGGCCGACCTCAACGGCGACGGACGACAGGATGTTATTATGCGACTGGAGAAGAAGAACGAAGAAAACTCGGTTGCCGTATTAATGTCAGTGTCCACCCGAGAAGTTCAATGAACATCGCGACCGTTACGATTGTCAGTTATCTCGTCATTGTGACGGTGATCGGGATGATGATCGCCAATCGAAAACAGGATTCCGCTGATTGGGCGACGGGTGGTTCTGCCATGGGTATCTGGATGATTGCTGCCGGTATTGCCGGCACGCGGATTGGCGGAGTCGGGACCTACGGTGTTGCCGGTGACGTTATGATGAGCGGTGTCTGGAATATGTGGTACGGCGTCAATACGTTTCTCGCACTTGCACTTGTCGGCCTCTTTTTTGCCATTCCCTATCGCAGGCTCAGATTGACAACGGTCAGCCAATTATTTATCGAACGCTACGGCTCGAGTCGCAGTAGCGTACTCACAAGTCTGTGTGTGCAGACAGAGTATCTCATTATTAACATTATCGAGCCCTATGTAATCGGATTGATTATCTACAATGTGACCGGCATTCCCCTGGTTGCAAGCATCTTCATCGGCGCTTTTGTCATCATTTCGTATACGGCGATGTCGGGTTTAAGGGGCACGGCGCTCACTAATATTATTCACTGTTTTGTAGTGATATTCGGTTTGGCGGCTGTTGGCTTTGTGGTTGCCGAGCAGATGGGTGGCTTCTCGGCGGTGGTGGAACGTGCTGACATTGCACTCAAGGCGGCTGATGTTGATCCGGCTAGCTGGTGGAGTTTCGTCGGTATGGGCTGGTTACCCGTGATCGCCATGTTCTTCTCTGCGACCATCCACACGCCAGCTGCATCGGTGTATGTAAATTACTCGACTGCCGCCAGGAGCGAGAGCCTGCTGATCCCGGCATTCCTGCTAGCCGGTGTGATTGCTGCCTTGATGCCATTTTTGTCGGGTATCATCGGCATTGAAGCAGTCGCTCGTTATGGTGTCGATACTTCGATTCGAAGCTACGCCAGTATTACCCAGGTTGCGACCGACGCGGGTCCGATTCTGGGAGGGGTTGCCCTTGCGGCAATTCTGGCCGCACTGATATCTTCAGGTGGGCCGATCTTGTTGGCGAGTGCAACCTTGTTCGTTAACGACTGGCTGCCTGGTGCACGAAAATTCTCCAACAACACGCGCTTGCGCGCGTATCGTTTGACAGCAGTAATCTATGGTTTGATTGCAGCGAGCATTGCTGCTGTCGTAAACATAACATCGATCCTTGAACTGCTACTGCTGGGCTTTGCGATGGTAGTACCACCGGCGGTGGCAATTGCGTTCATACTCTATTGGCGAAAGACCACCGAGCAGGGAGCTTTTTGGGGAATTGCCAGCGGATACGCCACCGGTCTTGTGGCCTGGGGAATCAACGAGCTTTCAGGCGGTGGGCCCGATCCCTCTTACTGGACGACCCTAATACCACTCTTTGTCGTGCCGGTGGTCTCATGGATGACGCAACCAGTCGAGGGTGAAGATGCGCTGGCGGCGCCTTTCTACGCGCGGTTATCTTCCAGGGCGTAGCTGGTCAGTCGGGTTTGTGCAAAACGGGAATCCTGTGGTCGTAGTCGTGCTCGCGTTGCACTTCACCATTTTCGATCGCGCGGTTGAGCCCGGCATAGTTCTGCGGCGAAAGTGACTTGCCCCTGATGAAGGGATCGTCCATTCCAATGCGATAAGAACGAAAGACCGCAGGGGTGGGACCAAAGCCACTGGGTATCGTCCATGGGCTGATATATTCCCATACCACCTCGTGATGCTCCGTGACTTCAAACAACCGACCGCTTGCACCTTCGGTGATCAGTGTGTTGCCGTTCGGCAGGCGTTGGCATCCGCTGACCATAAAACTGAAAAACGCCAGCATTGTGGGATTGAAATAGCTCCAGACGATCTCCCGGGATTCAGGATCAATTTCCAGTACACGTGAGAAACTCGGCCCACGTTTGCGATGACAGCCATTGTCGAAGATGAGTATATTACCGCTGGCAAGCTGTTGTGCATTGTGTTGATGGGACAGTTGGCCAGGACCCCACTTCCATTTGATTTCCCCAGTGTCCTTGTCGACGATGCCGATCGTATCGGTCAATCGAAAGCTGATGAGCCAATCACCGTTTTCAAGGATTTCCAGGGAATTTGAATGTGTCCACTCCTTGTGGCTCTCGAGCGGACAGATGCAATCCTCATCAAATGAGAGGTGCTGCCAGGATTTCCACACGCTGACCAGCGTACCGTCGGGTCTGATTTCCTTGACGACATCTCCCCACATTTGCCCGGGATCGTCCTCATGATGGTGGCCACCCTTGATCTGCTCGCATACCGCTTTGGGCATCACTTCCCAGCCGAGGTAGAGGGTATTGCCGTCGGGCAGGCGTTGGTAGTCGTGATGCATCATGACATCCCGGTGCTCCCAGACAGTGTTGCTGTTCCAGTCGAGTTCAATCAGTGCGCCGGCGGAACCACCGATCTTTTCCGCGCCACCTGCGTCCTCCGGTGGTAGTGTCTGAATCAGCAAATTCCCGTTTTTCAGCATTTTAAGGTGCTGGATCCCCTCATCATGGTGCCATTGATGGACGACCCTACCCTGCGCATCAATGATGGTCGCATGATGTCCGCGCACGGAGCTGAAAATCGTGTAGCCAGGAAAACTTGCCTCAGATTTGTAGGTGAGTCCGACAGGACGGTGGGTAAGCCAGGCCATAGACAGTCTCTAACGAATTGATTGAGTTGGAGTCTACCAGAACCTTTGGTAGCGGCAATCAGGGTGCCTGCGGGCCGAAATCAAATTGGGCGGCTGAGATCCAAACCAAATGGGATACAATCGCGTCCAAGTCTTTAACGATCACGCAAGAGCAAATTGTGTCGGAAGTCAGTCAGGCGGCCACGGGCGAGATTGATGAGTCAGCGCTCGTCCAGCGTGCCAAAGCGAACGATTATCGAGCCTATGAGCAGCTCTACCAGTTGCACGTGGGGCGCGTCTTTGCGCTCTGCGTTCGGCTCTGTAATGACCGCGACATGGCAGAAGACCTGGCGCAGGAGGCATTTGTACTGGCATGGAGAAAATTGAACAGCTTCCGGGGTGATAGCGCATTCGGCAGCTGGTTGTACCGAATTGCCACCAATACGGCCATCAGCTACCTGCGTAAACAGACGCCCTTCAGGAACAGTCTTGATATTGACGATCTACACGAGCAGAGCCTGCCGGATCAGGTGGACGAACAAATGGGGCTCGAGCGGGCCATCGCCCAACTGCCGGCCGGCGCCCGAACGGTCTTCGTACTTTATAGCCTCGAGGGTTATACCCATGATGAAATTGCGGGTTTGCTCAATATTGCCTCGGGGAGCAGCAAAGCACAGCTGCATCGGGCGCGGCAGCTATTGATGGGGTATCTGGGATGATGGCATTGACGGGATCTGTGCATAAACCAAATGGTTGCGATCCGCGTCCAAGTAACGATTGGGATCAGGCGAGAAATGATCGCCGACAGCCGAGGACAGCCGAGGACAGCCGAGGACAGCCAAGGACAGCCAAGTGAGTAGCGAGTATTGAGATGAGCGATAACGGGATGGATAAGCACAATACTGATGGCACTGATCCCGGCGATCTGAGGTTGGCGCGGGCAATCCGTGATCTGGATTCGCAGATTCAACCGACCCGTAACTTGTGGCCAGGCATTGAACGTAAAATTGCGGATTATCCACAACGGCGTAACCTGGTCTGGTCTCGAGAGTGGATGCCTTATGGTGTCGCCGCCAGCTTGTTGATCGCGCTGAGTGCACTGGTCATCAGTTTGATTGACGTCCGGTCCGAAGGGTCAGAGTTTGTGTCTTATGACCGGGCGATCGACAACATGCAGGCAGAGTATGTGCAGGTCCGCAATCCCATGGTGCAGCAATTTTCAGAAACTAACCGGGATTTGAATCCGGTTGTACTCGAAGACCTGTACAAAAATATTGAAATCATGGAACAGGCCAGGCGTGAGATAGAGGACCAGGTGCGGAAAAACCCGGAAAATCGTCGACTGGTAGAGATGCTGATGCGGATCCATGAGCAGGAAATGGAGTTATTAAAGCAAGATTACACGCAACCGTCGCATTCGATGTAGTCGGGCGAGTATCAATCTGAGAGGCAGAGAATGATCAAGCAGTTATTATCCACGAGTCTACTTGGCATTGCGCTAGCGGCAACCTTCGCCCACGCAGAGCGTCAGAGCGTGGATGAAACCCGCGCGGTACAATCGGACGGTTTCGTGAGGATTGCTGTAGTGCGCGGCAATCTGAAAGTAGAGGGCTGGGATCGTGATGAGATTCGGGTGCGGGGTGAGCTCGATGAGCGTACCCGGGAATTCATCTTTGACGTTCAGGATGAGAACGCGTTTATCGAAGTTAGATTACCCCGGAGTATGAACAGCTGGTGTTGCGAGGATGGTTCAGACCTAACGATACAGGTTCCGACCGGAAGTCACGTGGATGTTACTGTGGTGTCGACCGATGTGACGGCTTCGAACCTTACAGGCTCTTTGAAAGTAGGTTCGATCAGTGGTGATGTGCGCGTAAGCCAGGCCGACAATCGGGTTGATCTCACCTCGGTCAGTGGTGACCTTCACCTGCATGCTGCTACCGGTCGCATTGAGCTCAGGAGTGTAAGCGGGGACCTCGATGCAGCCGGGCTTAACGGCACTGTTCGATTGCAAACAGTCAGTGGTGATATAGACGCGCGGGATAGTGGCGAGGAGCTGGTTATAGAGTCCGTCTCCGGTGATATCGATGTCGTCGATCTCAGGTTCAGTCGGCTCAGCGGACACACGGTCTCCGGAGATTCCGAAATCCTGGGCGAGCTCATCGAAGATGGTAGCCTCGAGTTTGACAGCGTCAGCGGTTCTATACGGGTCGGTTTCAAGGGCAATGTGAACGCTCGTTTCGATGTCGAAACCGGTTCCGGTAGCATTCGTAACCGGATTTCGAGGGATAAGCCGGTGGCGTCAAAATACGTCCGGGATGAAACCTTGCGCTTCGTTGTCGGAGACGGTACAGGCGAAGTGATCCTCTCTACCCGGTCGGGTGACATCGTTATCAGCCGGGACTGAGTTCTCTCGGGATGATGCGGTAGCTGCAACGACGTGCACCTTGTAGCAGGTGGCTCTCGCGCCTGACGACAGCAAGATCCTCGAATACAGTTTCGAATACATTGAGTTCACTGGCACAAAATCCCTGGCAGGCAGCCGCTGCGATGCAGATGGGGCAGTGATGTTCCAGCAGCAGGAAGGTGCCGTCATCCTGATTTTTTACCTCGGCCATATAGCCTTCGTGGGTCCTTAATTCAGCCAGCTCTTCGAGCCTTCTCTGCAACGGCATGTCCCGGGTTATCCTCGACTGGTAGTGGGCCAGGGTTTCCCTGGTCCGCTGCTCGATCAGTTTTTCAAGGGCGGTTTCGCCAAGGAGATTCCGCACTGATGTGATCAGGTCATAAGTGACCTGGGCATGGGCATCAGGGAATCGGCCATGACCCCGTCCTGTCAGTTTCCAGCACCGCACCGGCCTGCCGCGACCACGGGATTCCTCTGGCAGGGACTCGACCAGTGCATCGGCTTCAAGCCGCGCAAGATGTTGCCTGATCGCCATAGTGGTGACGCCCAGTTGCTCGCTGAGCTCCCTGGCAGTGAGGGGGCCAAGTCGTTTGATCTGGTGCAGGATCTTGTCCTGGCTGCTGCTCATTGCTGGATTTTGCATAGTACAAACTGATCAGAAAAACTGGGTAAGTATATGAATAAAATATGATTTTGGATCACCCGATGAATTAAGTAAACAAAAAACTTTACATAGTTAGATCGATTCAATTAAATAAAGCAATGCCTACGAGGGTAATGGGGTCAATCACATCGGGTTTGTGGTTGACGATCTGGATGACCTGGTGAGTCGGATGGAAAGCGCCGGATTCCCGTTGTCATCCCTGTCAGCGATGGCTGACCATCCACACAGGCGCAGGGCCTACTTCAACGATGCGGACGGCCTGGAGTGGGAGTTTGTCGAATACTCGAGCGAAAATCCGGCAGAGCGCAACGACTACCAGGCATAGCGTGTCGGTGGTTCCCTAGCGGATGGGTTTGCTATCCGGTCGACCTGCCGCGCCTGCCACCATGTCCTGTTTGCCGTCTTTGGATGGAGGCAGGGTCGGGGCGCCCCGTGCCTTGAAATTATGGGCCTCCGTATCGATGTCGTCGAGCTGTAGCTCCCCACTCAGTACGGCCTGTTTCCAGGCCTGGTGCTGGGTTTCCCGGTCCTTGAACTCCGGCATGATCTCTTTTGCAAACAGTGACAGGCTATCGCAGATGTCCTGGTGCGTATTCTTGCCAGCCTGGTTCAGGAGGATGACCTGGTCCACGTTGGCCGCCTCGAGCTCCTTTAATTTTTCCCGAATAGTATCGGGTGAACCAATCAGTTCACTACCGGAGCGTTTTTGGCCGGCAGGTGTCTGTTTCCATTCCTGGTATTTATCCCAAAAGCTGATTGTCCCCGGCTCAAATGGGCCCTCCTTGTTGTAGAGCTGGAGTGCGAACTGGAAGAAGGTCCAACCATCTGCCTTCTCCCAGGCTTCCTCATCGGTCTCGCAACACATGAAACCCGAGACCACGGCAATATTTGGATTAGACTTGTAGTCGGTCAACTTCTCCTGATTGCGTACGAAAGTATTGTAGTAAGCATTGACCCAGGCACGGGAGGCTTCGATATCGACAAATTTGAATGACAATGCTCCCATGCCCCGGTATGCGGCGTACTTGATGGTGTCCAGTTGAGAACAGGCAACCCAGAGCGGCGGGTGGGGTTTCTGCAATGGTTTCGGGACGACCGCGCGCAGTGGAAACTTGAAATATTCGCCGTCATATTCCCAGGCGTGGTGATAAAACATGGGTAATACGCATTTGACCGCATCCTCCCAGACGTCGCGCTTGTCGCGGAAGCGAAGGTTAAAGGGATGCAGTTCGGTAACGCTGGAGCCTTCTCCCAGTCCCAGTTCCACGCGGCCATCGGAGATGAGATCAAGGGTTGAAACTTTTTCGGCAACACGAGCCGGGTGGTTTGTGGTCAGTTGGATAATCCCGTGACCCAGCCTGATGTGATTTGTCAGCTGACTGGCGGCCGCCAGGAAAACTTCCGGTGCAGATGAATGTGAATACTCTTCCAGGAAATGATGCTCCACCTCCCAGGCATAATCGTACCCAAGGCTGTCCGCCAGTTGAATTTGCTGTAATGATTGTTTGAGCAACTGGTGTTCACTGTCTTCATGCCAAGGCCGTGGAAGTTGGTGCTCGTAGAAGATTCCGAATTTCATTTTGACCGATCCTGAACTTGTATGACGCTTTGAGCATACAGGGTCAGTAGTCCGCTTGTCAGCCTTGCGACCACAAAATGCCCTGGCTGAACAAGGAGTCTATCTCTGGTGCTGGATAACCCAGTTCAGCCATAAGGGCGCGTGTATGTGCGCCACCAGGTGTTCCGGCGGAGGCACGGGGCCTTGAGCGACTGAATGTCAGCATCGGCGTATGGCGGTAGTAGGAACCCAACTGCGGGTGTTCGACCGGTACCATCCAGTCCGAGCCAGGTTGGCACTCATTGAAAAATTTCTCCGCCAGATTATGGCGATCTGCAACCACGCAACCGATGCCATGTGGCAGCAACATCGATTCCCAATGTATGGCGGTATTGGTCGCAAACAGGCTCGACAGTTCGGTCGTCAGATCCCTGCCAGGATGGGTGATCGGATCAGGATAATGCACCACCAGATGTTGCTCACCGGTAATACTGCAAAAGGCTTCCCAGTCGTGAAGGCGCTCTATGCCGAGGAAAATCCAGCCATTGCTGCATTGGTATAACCTGTCTAACGGTCCGGTACCCAGCAGTGCCGGATCGAGTGAGGCTCGCTCCGGCTTGCCATCGAATGACACGAAGTCATTGAAATTTGCGTAGGCGTTGGCGATAAACATGTCACCGAATATCTGTTGGCCAGCGCCGGTACGGTCGCGGGCGATCAGGCCGAGCAGCGCGCTGGAGCAAATGGTAACGGCGGTATTGGGATCCGGGTTGACTTCGTTCGCACGCATCAGACGCCTTGCGTACTCTCGCAGCGCCTGCAGATTTAGCACTTCCGTCGGTGCGCCACCTGCCTGGTACAGGGCCCCACCCATGGCCGCGCCCGGTATCGGGTGGGTGGATGGACGTGATGACGACGGACCTTTGGTCCCATAGCCGTTGGCGGAGATATAAATGAGGTCAGGCTTTATTTCTCGTAACTGTTCATAGCCGATCCCGAGGCGGTCCGGTACATCTGGCCTGAAATTGTGGATGACGATGTCGGCGCCCTTAACCAACTTGTGAACGATACGCTGTCCAGTTTCAGACTTGAGGTCGACACCAATACTTTCCTTACCCTGATTACAGCGGGTCGCACCGAAACCGCCGGCCATATTCCGATAGGGATCTCCTCCCACGGATTCTACTTTGATGACGCGGGCGCCGAGATCGGCCAGGAACGATGCGGCCAGGGGCGCGGCGATAATGGTTGCGAACTCGATAATGGTTACACCGTGGAGCGGCGAGGCGGTATCAGCCACAGGATTCATGGCTGGCCGGGACCAGGGATTCGCTACCTTGTTGGCACTGATTTTCTTTCCTTTCCCCACTTCTGCCGGTGTGCCGCAAAGTTTGGTGTAAGGTCCCAACTGCTTGATGCCGTCAATGGTGATGACATGATCATTGGCAATCATGTCTGGATCACCAAGGGCTTGTTCACACGTCTGGTACTGGTGCGCCGCAATGCCACCGTCAGCGATAAAGCGCTGCATCCATTCACTACTCGTTTGAGTTTGCATGGCGGTGAGGATCTGGTCGCGTAGGTGTTCACGAAGTTCCAGATCATCGGGGTTTTGTATCAGGGCCGCCAACTCGTCATTAAGGCCGATAGCGCGCATGAAATTCGCAAACAGGTGGGGGAGCAGATTACCCAGTTGCAGCCACTTACCGTCTGAACACTGTACCGGGTGGTAATTGAGTGTCGGCATGATTCGGGCAGGGTCCAGTGCTGGCGGTACTTCGCCATTTTTTTGCCGCATCTGCATGGCCAGTGATGCGCCCTGGTCATAAGGGATGAGCCCGTGCGCCAGGCTGGTTGCGACTCTTTGGCCGATGCCGCTACTGAGGCGTTCGTGCAAGCAAGCGAGGATTCCCGAGACGACATTGTGTGCAGTGGCATGAGTGGCAACCTGCACCGCCGCATACTTTGGACCAGGTTCTGGCAGGATGCCTTCCATTGCCTTCATGCGGCCCATACTGGCGGCGACAACCGGCTCTGATACCGGTAGTTTGGAATCGATGCCCAGGGCACTGACCTCGGCATACACCAGGCCCGGGTTCAGACGGTGAATCGTTTCAAAATCAGCTGCAGAAAAACCATTTGGCGTGGTAATGACCAGAACGTCAGCGCGCTTCGCCGCATCATGGAGAGGCTCACTGGCCTGTGACTTGCCCCGTAACCACATGCGTGCTGCGGCACCCCGGTTAAGCTCTGCATACTCCGGGTCGTCAAATCGGGTGACCTCTGCACCAAAGTCGGCGAGAATCATTGTGGCAAGCCCGGCCGCGGGACCCGATGACAGATCCAGCACAATGAGACCGGAAAGTGGCGCTGTCATTGACTTTCCCTCGTACGCTGTTGGTTTCGCCGCGTATTGCCCAGTGCACAGGGCTATTCCAGCAGGTTACCATCCGGATCGATCAATTTCACCGGGCCATATCCCAGCTCCGCAAGACCCGGTTCAATGACAGCGCGATCGCCTACTACCACCCAAACCAGTGACTCTGGCTGGATTATCCGGTTGGCAACGCGGCTGACCTGGTCAGTGGTCAGGGCGGCAACCTTGCCCGGATACTGTTTGAAGTAATCATCCGGCAGCCGATACTGGACCAGTTGTGAAAGAGAACCGAGGACAGAACCTGCGGTCTCCCAGCGACCCGCCAGAGACAGGGAATTGTTCTTGATACTTTTTTCGAGTTCTGCCGCTGTCACCGGATCCGATGAGACGAAGGCGCGCATCTCCGACATCACCTCGGCAATCGCTTCTTTGGTCTTGTCAGTTTGCACGCTGGTGATCATGTAGTGAATGCGCTGGCCACGGGCGTTGATCAGTCCCGTATAAGCACCATAGGACCATCCCTTGTCTTCACGCAGATTCATGTTAATTCTGGATGTCGACATGCCACCCAGGACATCATTCATCGCTTCGATAGCAACTTCATCCGGATTGGCCTTGGGCACAGTAATTACGCCGGCTAACAAGACAGACTGTTCGGAACCGGGACGGTCCACCAGGTAGAGTTCTATATCTTCCTTGCGATCAACGCTGCTAATGTCCTTGGTGGGGATGTCTCCTGCCTGCCAGTTACCAAAGTGCTTTTCGATCCTGGGCAGAATGTCATCCATGGTGGTGTCCCCAACGACAATGAGGGTGGCATGGTTCGGCTTGAACCATTGTTCATGGAACGCCTTGAGCTCGGCGAGATCAATAGCAGCCACTGATTCCAGCGTCCCTGAACCAGTCAGCGGGTTACTGTAAGCATGGCCCTCTCCGTAGATCAATTTCGGGAAGGTGCGTGATGCCATACTGTTGGGGCTCGATTGTTCACGCTGTATGGCTGTCAACTGTTGGATCCGCAGGCGAGGTAGTTCGTCAGCCGGAAACGAGGGGTTCAAGGTTACGTCAGCAAACAGGGCAAGCGAGTCAGCAAGTGTCGTTGTCAACGAGGACAATCCGACAAAAGATGTGTCCAGGTTAGAACCAGTGCTAATCGACGCCCCCAGCATGATGAGCTCATCGCTGATATCAAGCGCGCTACGTTTTTTTGTACCCTCGTCCAGCATATTCATAGCCAATTTGGCGACGCCTGGTTTCGTATGCTGATCAGAGGCATAACCGGCATCCACAGACAGTTGCATTTGGACTACGGGAATTGCGTGGCGCTCGGCAACGATCACGCGCAATCCATTTTCAAGGGTGGCACGCTTGAAATCATCGAAGCTGGTACGGGGTGGCTCTCCCGGAGTAGGCAGGCCCGACCGGTCCACGGTTTCTGGTTTTGGCGCACCTCCAGGGTAGGGTCGTATTTCCAGTTGGTACAGCCCATCAGTCAACCATTTATTGGCCACCGCCTTGAGCTCATTGCTGGTCGCATTCTTTATCCACTCAAGTTCTTTTTTGTAGTATCCAGGGTCGCCCGTGTAGGTGTAATTTGACGCCAGGATGTCTGACTTGCCGCCAAATCCACCGACTTTTTCAATGCCACGAACAAAGCCACTGATGACTTCCACTTTAACTTGTTTGAGTTCCTTGCGGGTGGGACCTTTTTGCAGGAATCGTGCGAGTTCTTCATCGATGATACGGTCAACTTTTTTCTCATCCACGCCGGGATTGATCATCGCGGTGATTTCGAATGTTCCAGCAATTTCTCCAGTTGAGGTGTAAGCATTGACCGATGAGACCAGTTGCTCGTCATAGACGAGCCTCTTATAGAGACGTGAACTTTTGCCACTGGTCAAGACGTTAGCGACCAGGGACAGGAGATTCGTGTCTCTGGTACTGTTGCCTTCAATATTCCATGACTTCATCATCATCGTTTGAGGAACCCGGTCATAGCTGATTTCTTTTTGTGTACCGGTAAGTTTGGCGACCCAGGATTCATGTTTGGTAAGAGGGGGTCCCGGTTCAATAAAGCCGAAGTAGTGCTCCATCTTTTGCCTGGCCTGCTCGACAGTAATGTCGCCGGCCAGGACCACCACGGCATTATTGGCGCCATAATACTTCTTGAACCACTCATGCACGTCCGACAGTGCGGCAGCATTCAGGTCCTCCATGGAGCCGATGGTTGTCCAGGAATAGGGGTGTGTATAAGGATAAATGCTGCTGTACTGGATTTCTGCACCTTTGCCGTAAGGCGCATTGAGTCTCTGGCGTTTTTCGTTTTGTACAACACCACGCTGCTCGTCCAGTTTCTCCTGCGTGATGGCACCCAGAAGATTACCCATACGATCCGATTCCAACCACAGGATTGAATCCAGGCCATTAACCGGTACTGTTTGGAAATAGTTGGTGCGATCCCAACTGGTGGTGCCGTTCAGGGTTGTTGCGCCAAGTTTTTCGGTCGCTGCAAAATAGTCGTCGTCATAATTTTCGCTACCATTGAACATCAGGTGTTCAAACAGGTGAGCGAAACCGGTTCGTCCACGCACTTCATCTTTTGAACCCACGTGGTACCAGATATTCACCGCAACGACCGGCGCCTTATGGTCTTCATGCACGATCACGGTAAGCCCGTTATCCAGCTTGAACAACGTATAGGGGATATCAACGTCAAGGTCGAACAGGTCGCTTGCGATCAGTATTACGGGGGCAAGCATCAGTGTGAGAGCGAGAAGCCCGGCTTTAGCATTTAACATCGGAAAGGTTCCATGAAGAGTTTGTAGCCTTGTTATGAGCAAGTTAAAACATTTGTGCGCCAATTGGTACAGTCCGGGCCCAGGCGGACGCTGCCTATTTGCCGCCGGGGTTCAAATGCCGGGCAGTGTCCCGCTCGTTTGTGGGTCATGCTCCACCAGGGCAGGATCCACATGCTTGTCCAACCCCCAGAATTTGAACCAGTCGTCTAGCATCAGGTACAGGCTGGGTACGAGCAGCAGTGTAATGAATGTTGCGAACAAGACCCCGAATGCAAGTGATATGGCCATAGGAATAAACATAAAAGTTTCCGGGTCCTTATTGGTCATAAGGGGAATCAATCCGACGAAGGTCGTAACCGAGGTCAGGACTATAGGCCTAAACCTCACCACGCCTGCATTTGCCACCGCATCGAATATCGGAGTGCCTTGACGTCGCTGGCGGTTGACATAATCAACCAGCACGAGGGATGAATTGACCACAACACCAGACAGGGCGATGATGCCGAGCATTGAGAAGAAGATCAGATTCCAGCCCATAATAAAATGCCCAACGACGGCGCCCACGGCACCAAATGGAATTACGCTCATGATCACAAGCGGTTGCATGTAGGATTTAAGCGGAATAGCGAGCAGGGCATAAATGATCAGTAGCGCCAGCGGGACGGTGGCAAAGATGCTGCCCAATGCCTTGGAGCGCTCCTCCTGCTCTCCACCTAACGAATAGGTTACGCCGGGAAATTCTGCATTGCGACAGGGTCGCTCGCGACCGCCGAGTTGTGTTCCGTTAGCGCACAAATGTTTCTGTACAGCCGTCATCACTTCTTCGGGAGTGATAAGGACGCGATTGACATCACCGGTAACATTGACAATCCGTTGCTGGTCACGCCGTCGGATAGAGGAATAGCCTTTGCCGTAGGTCGTCTCTGCCACAGATAGAAACGGTACTTCGCTGCCGTCCGGTGTTCTTATGCGCATATCTTCAAGATTGGCGAGTGACTTTCGCTCCTCCTCCGGATAACGCACCATTACGCGAACGTCATCCGTGCCACGCTGTATGCGTTGTGCTTCTTCACCATAGAAGGCCTGACGCACCTGGCGCGCCAGGTCATTTAATGTCAGGCCAAGGGACTTCGCCTCCGGCAATATGTTCAGTTTTACTTCCTGTTTTCCGGACCGGAATGAGTCTGTCAGGTCTAGTACGCCAGGATAACGAGCAAGTTCCTCGCGCAGGTTGGCCGCCGCGAGGCGCAACTCTTCCACATCACGACCACGCAACTGGACCATGATGGGCTCGCCGGCACTGAACGAATTGGAGTCAAAATTGAGTTCGATTGCGTCGGGTACATCGCCGGTTAGTTGGCGCCATCGATCGGCGATCTGGCTGGCGGTAATACCGTTCCTGTCTTCAATTGGAACCAGTTTGATGACGACTTCCGCCAGGTGACTACCACCTGAAGTCCTGTTGACTGGCCCGCTGCTTCGGGCGGCGGTGGAACCGATCGACACCAGCATATTGGTGATAACATGCTCACCCTCCGGCATGCCGACTTCCCGATCGAGTGCTTTCCCCAGTTGAATGGCCGCTTGTTCAATTTGTGTCGCGCCTCGTTCAGTTAATTCAACGTTGACGCCCTCGGGCATATTCAAACTTGCAAAAACATTGTCGCCGTCAATGGCTGGAAAGAACTGGAATACCACTCGGCCGCTGACAACGAGTGCCAGTGCCAGCATGAGAACAGAAGTAGCGACCGCCCAGGTCACCCAGCGCCACTCGAGGGATCGGACCAGGAAAGGTCGGTAGACATTGTCAGCGAACGATTTCAGTGCGTCAGCGAAGCGGGTCTGGAATCGGATCCAGCCTTTGACGATCCGTGTGTTTGAAAGGGCGTAACCCTCGGTTTTTCTGTGCGCCAGGTGAGCAGGCAAGATGAGTTGGGATTCCAGCAAACTGAATACCAGGCAAATGACCACAACATAGCCGATGATCGAGAAGAACTGTCCCATGCGACCCTCGATCAGCAGAATAGGAAGGAAAGCGGCCACCGTGGTCAATACGCCGAAAATAACCGGTATCGCCACTTCAACCGTGCCTGAAATTGCCGCTTCCCTGTGTGTCCGGTCCTCGGATTCATGGCTGAATACGCGTTCGCCGACGACAATGGCGTCGTCCACTACAATCCCGAGTACCAGGATAAACGCAAGCACGGTCAGAGAACTGATATTGATGCCGGCTGCGGGAAACATCCAGAGGGCTCCCAGAACCGCAATCGGAATACCAGCGGCCACCCACACAGCCACTTTGAAGCGGAGGAACATGGTGAGCACCAGCATCACGAGGGCAAGGCCGGCGTAAGCGTTTTTGGTCAAGGCGCCGATACGGCGACCAAGGGGTATCGACTCGTCGATCCACACGGTGAGTTCAAGACCCTCAGGCAAGCTGGCACGCCTTCTTTCAATGTATTGTTTAACGGCTGCCGATGAGGTAATGGTGTCTTCTTCACCGACACGATACACGGTGATCATTACTGCTCGCTCACCATTGAAGTTTGCCCTCAGGTATCCCTCCTGGAAGTCGTCCTTGACCGTTGCAATATCACCTACTGTCACACTGGAGCCGTCGGCTCGTGTCAGTACAACGATCTCCTCGAATTCCTGACCGACGTAGGCCTGGCCTTTACTGCGCAGTAAAACCTCGCCGCCTTCCGTTTTGATCGAACCGCCGGGTAGATCCAATGATGAATTGCGAATGGCGGTTGCAACAGAGCTCAGGTTAAGCCCGTATTGACGTAGTGTATTTTCGCTGACTTCAATTGAGATTTCATATGGCCTCGCGTAATTGACAGCGACCTGCGAGATACCTTCAAGCGCGGCAATGTCGTCCCGCATTTTTTCAGCAGTGGCCTTGAGGGTACGCTCATCGGTATTGCCGGATAATGCGACAACGATAGTCTGGCCGCGGAAGGCAAGAGACGACACGATCGGTTTTTCAGTCTCCCTCGGGAAGGTGGATATGCCATCGACCTTACCCTTGATTTCATTTAACGATTTCGACGTGTCTGCATCGGGTAACAGTTCAACGGTTACGCTGCAGATACCTTCAGCCGCATTGGCCTGAACCCGGTCAATGCCATCGACACCTTCGATCGCTTGTTCAATCCGGATACAAACTGCTTGCTCGACCTCCTCGGGTGCAGCGCCGAGGTAAGGAACCAGAATCTGGACGATACCGGGTTCGATGTTGGGGAATTCTTCCTTGTGCATGGTGGCGAGACTAATGAAGCCACCGACGCAGAAGATCGCCATCATTAAATTCGAAGCGACAGGATTGTCGACAAACCAGGTGATGATTCTTTCCATTTAAGACTAGCCTTTTGCGTTATCGACAACGGGTTTTACCCGCATACCGTCGATGACTGTCTGTATCGGTGACAGATTGATGCGTTCACCAGGTGCAAGGCCCTTTGATATCATGACCTGGTCACGATCGAACCGGAGAAGTTCGACCTCCCGAAACCTGAGCCGATTATCCTCATCCACGATCAGCACCTGGTTTTGGTTGCGGAGTGCGGCACGTGGCAATACCACTATGTCATCCACCAGGCGTCCTTCAATGGTTGCGTTGACGAAGAGACCCACTGGCAGGGGCGGGGTGTTCGGGTCAGCGATGTTTTCGACTCGCACAACCGCCGTTACCATGCGTGTCCTGGCATCGATTTCGGCTTCGGTGCGAACCAGCTTGCCCTGCCATTCATAATGACGACCTCCGTAATCTGTATCGAGAATCACATTGGCTTGCATCGCAGCTGGTAGTTCTCCGCGATGACCAAGAGGCAGATCAAGATAAGCGAGTTGGCTCACTGCAAGTGGAATACGCACCTCGACGCTGTCGCTGGCGTAGATCTGGGCGACAGAGGTGCCACGAGAAATGAATTGTCCCTGGTCAACTTTTTTGATGCGAACCAGGCCCGTATAGGGCGCACGTATTTCGGTGCGCATGAGATCTCGCTCCGACTGGGCCAGGGTAACAGCCGCTTCATTCAAGGCAGCTGTGGCGATACGTCGAGTGCGCAATGCTGATTCCAGATTGGATTGGCTGGCTAACTGCTTGCTCGCCAACTCCTCGACCCGCGCAAGTTCAAAGCGAGCATGTTCATCTTCCGCAGCGGCACGCGCATAGGCCGCGCTGGCGCGATCGAGGGCAGATCGATAGTCCTTGTCATCGATTTTCAGGAGCAGTTCTCCTGCTTCAAAAAAACCACCTGCCACGAGGCTCGGAGAAATCCAATGTACCTTGCCGCTGACTTCCGGAATCATCTCGCTCTCGGTGCGTGGCTTGACGGTACCCTGGGACCTGACCTTGAGCTGAACCTGCTGGCTTTCGATGGTCTGTATCCTGATGGAGGTGGCGACTTCTTCCGGTTCTACCTGTTCGGCCACGGGCGCTGTTGCCACCAGTGTGTAGGCCATGATAGCGGCGATGAACAGGACCACTACGGTCATGACACCTTTAAGCACGTTCTGCATTGGTATAGCTCCTGGTATCGCTTGAGGTGGCAACTAATGCGCTAACCACGGCCTTTCGAAGCAGTTGAAAATGATCACGAATGGCTTCTGCGACATCCTTGGCGTTGCGTGCCGATATTCCGGCTTCAATTCGCAGCAGGATGTCAGTTCTGCGGGTTGGATCCAGCTTGACGGGTAGTCCAAGGTGCGTCATTCGGGTAACGAACTGGGTTTTGAGCCCGTTCAGTATCAGGCGCAAAACGAGGTTTTTGTTGATCTGCGCGAAGAGTGCGCCGAGCTCTCGCCACTGCTCCTGATTGTTCTCCGAGTCTTCATTCTTCTCGATCATATTGGATACGATGGTTTGCATGGCGTCGATCTGGTCCTCATTGGCTTTTTCCACCGCGCTTCTGGCGGACATGGAGATCAAGGCGCCCATCACTTCAAGCACCTGCCCTACGAGGGTCGGGTCAGGGACATCGGACAAGTCCATGATATGGCCCAAAACCTCGAGGGTGGCTTCCTCTACCGGAACCACGCGGACACCACCTGGCGTAATGTCTGTGATGCCCATCTGCTCAAGCTTTTTCAGGGCCTCGCGGACGGCGCCACGGTTGGCTTCAAAGCGGGCCGCCAGGTCGCGTTCAGACGGCAGGCGCTCACCGGGTCGGTATTGTCCACGCAGAATTTCTTCCCGCAGGGTGCTGGTGATCTCTTCCACCCTGGATCGACTTGTGGTTTTTATCGGTGCTTTCATTCGTGCTCTATACGATTTCGTGCTGAATTTCCGTTCAACGGGAGATGGCTGATACGTCCCGAGGCCACCAGTCCGCTGATGAGTTCACCCGCTTTGGCTGGACCATAATGGTCAGACCAAATTGGTCCGGCCATTATAGAGTTGCATTGCACAATTACAAGGAATTTCGGCGGTAAATCGCCCAAATACCGGCGAATCTGGCAGAATCTGCGCTGTTTGTAATGGGAGTAAACCTTGACTCAATCCAGCCCGGCTAGTCCGCGAGATGTCGCGCAATTAATCTTTGAAGGATTTGATCTGTACCGGGAAAAATTCCGAAAAATCAGCCAGGGAGCCAGGATACGGTTTGACCGAGCCGACTGGCTTGCAGTACAGCAGGCATCCATGGACCGAATTGAACT
Source organism: Pseudomonadales bacterium (assembly GCA_040880285.1). Taxonomy (GTDB): domain Bacteria; phylum Pseudomonadota; class Gammaproteobacteria; order Pseudomonadales; family Azotimanducaceae; genus JANQJA01. The sequence goes on from JBBDIT010000050.1 coordinate 43,735, forward strand.
ATACGATGCCTGCGTCGCGTCCATGGAGGCATCCCTCATTCGCTTGCAGGGTGACACACCATTGCCGCTTGACGCCTGGGCTGACGTCAAAGGCGAGTTCGAGGGCCTGGTCAGTAGCCGCAAGGATTTTGACCTGGCTGAGACTGTCTACAATACGATCTTCAGGAAAGCATTTGCTCGCCAACACCTGTCTGATGATTATGCGTTTGTCACTGAGACCATAACCAATCCGCCGGAATTCGACGTAGAAATTGCCTATCTGTTGGGGCCGTCACGTGACCTGTCGGGCCTCCTGCGGGAAATCCTCGAAAGCTACGAGTTTGGCATAGCCTGGTCTGATCTGGAGCACGATGTGAATCTGATGGTGTCGACGATGAAGTCGTCGATCCCGTTACTCAGGATGCCCCGGGATATTTCATTCGAAATGCTAAAAGCGGTGTTCTATCGCAACAAGGGCGCGTACCTGATTGGACGCATGTATGTCGGTGAGCATTTGTTTCCCATTGCGATTCCAATCCACAACACCGGGGATGCCCTGTATGTGGATACGATCATCTGGAATGACGATGATCTCAGTATCATTTTCAGTTTTACGCGATCCTACTTTATGGTCGATATTGATTATCCCAATCAGATGGTTGAATTCCTTGGTGAGCTCTTGCCGAACAAAAAAGTGTGGGAGCTTTACACTGCGCTCGGATTTTACAAACATGGCAAAACAGAATTCTATCGGGGCTTCCTGGATCACCTGGACAATTCCCAGGATCAATTTGTCATTGCTCGTGGCATCCGGGGGCTTGTGATGAGCGTGTTTACGCTTCCATCTTACCAGACAGTCTTCAAGATCATCAGGGACAAGTTTTCACCCACCAAGAAGGTAACACGCCAGCAGGTCCGGGATGCCTACTACCTCGTCAAGACGCATGACCGGGTCGGGCGCATGGCTGACACGCAGGAATTTTCCAACTTTATTTTCCCGAGAGCACGATTCTCACCGGAACTGATTGAAGAGCTGATCAAAGAGTGCGCCTCTTCGATTGAGCTCAATGACGATCAGATCATCATCAAACATCTTTATACCGAGCGGCTGATGACACCGCTCAATCTTTATATTGAGAATGCCAGTGATTTTGAACTGGAACAGGTGCTGGATGAATACGGAAACGCGATCAAGCAATTGGCGGCGGCTAATATCTTCCCGGGAGATATGTTGTTGAAAAATTTCGGTGTCACACGACATCGGCGCGTGGTGTTCTACGACTATGACGAAATCTGTTATCTGACGGACATTAATTTCAGGGACATTCCCGAGTCCCGCTCAATCGAAGATGAGATGTCTTCGGAACCCTGGTACAGCGTCGGCCCTTACGATGTATTCCCGGAAGAGTTTGAAAAATTCCTGTTCAATTCACCGAGACTCAAGCAATTGTTCAAGGAAAATCACGGTGAATTATTCACTGCGGCTTATTGGCGTGGTTTGCAGGACCTGATCCGTGATGAGCAGGTAATGGATGTCTACCCCTACAGGCGCAAGCGCAGCTTCAAGCGGATCGTAACTTGAAAATTGCGGTGTGGCGTAACCTTGCCACTTCAGTTTTGTCTTCCGCCCAGACTGAACCATCGTTGACAATGTAGTGATGCCCGTTTCTTTCAAATGTGTCGGTACAGTGACCAGTGACGGTGAATGCCTGGCCAACATAGGCGGGTGCCAGATGTTGGATCTGGCTACTCGTATGGATCGCAGGACCATAGGTAAAGCTGTGATGTAACAGGTAGATCAGACGCCCGGCAATCCAGGCCGGATGACAGCGGGCATCTGCGCCATGAAACAGCGGGTTATTATCCTGCAGGGTCTCATCAATAAATGTTGCATGGTCCGCATACGAGAAGGGCACCGTCATAGGAACAAGGTCTTTGCCACGGGGCGCATTGTCGAGGGTCAACGGTGGCGCATCTAGCGCCGTGGGCTTTCCAGCTTGCCAGCTGGTGGCAGTAAGGTCTTGCAAAAATGGCGCCTTGCCTGGACCTGCTTTACCGGCCAGACACACCTCGGAAATACTATTGGTAACCGTAAAGTCTTCTCCGGCGATGTTCACCGTCATCAGGTCGCCGTCATAAGTGGGTCGCTTGAAAGTGATCGACACCCAGCCGGAGTCGATCCAGTCATCACCATGCAGCTGCGTAAAAGCGCCCGTGGTCCAGCCATAGACATGGATACCACCGACCAGGGCACCACGGAAACCGTGTACTCTTCCTCCCGCTGTAGAATGAATCGGGTTGTCGGGACGGGCGGCATCCGGGTCCTTGAGAAATGCGCGGAATTGGTGGTGCATCGTGTCCCTTATCGTCAGTGCGTATGCGCTGTAAGGAAAGTGATAATACGTTTGACAGCAGCGTCCAGTTCCCCTGGCTCTTTCCAGGCTTCGATCAGCTCTGCGTTCGGCGCCAGTCGGGCGATTTCCCTTGACGTTGATTCCGGATGATAAAGATCACTACCCAGTAACACCAACATCGGTGTGGTGCAGTTTTCAACGAACTGACGATCGACGCTGAACACGAAATCCCCGTCGTACATATTTGAGCGAAACGCCTCCAGAGCTGTCTGGCTGACATCCTGCCGGGATGCCTTGAGCTTTTCTGCCCAGCCGTCAAACATGTCATAGAAGGCCTTTCGATTATCGTCATATCCGATGGGTTGTTGCAGGACGGCTGAGGCAACCCGGTCAGGCACCGCTTGCACAACCCCCAGGCAGTAGGGCCCGCCGATGCAGCCGCCCAGCAAGTGACACCGCTCAACCTCCAGGTGATCCAACAGCTTGATATGGTCAGAGGTATAACTGTGCCAGCCGTCGCTTGCTGTAATGGGCGCCTTTGATGCGCCTGCATTGCGCTGGTCCATCGCGATGACTTTAAAATGTGGAGAGAGAACTTCAATGGGGTTCCAGCCACCACCTGACCAGAACGAAATTGCCGAACGCATACCGCCGGGCGCGAACAGGAGAATAGGGAATCCTTCTCCGTATATCTCATAGTGAAGCGTGAGGTCCTGATCCTGGAATACTGGCATAAGCTGGGCTCTCCCTGGTCGTTTTCTGATCACTGGCGTTCACCGAGTCTAGCGCGAAGTGTCCGGTTTCGTGAACCCGCGATAATATTGGTTGCGTCTGCCGGTCGGTCTGGAATAATTCGCCTTTCGCGTTATGACTGAAGCTGAATGAATTTCCTGTCGATTGTCTACAAGCTGTACGAGCGACTCCTCTGGCGCCAGATCAGGGATGGCCGTAAACCCCATCATATCGGTCTCATTGTCGACGGCAATCGTCGGTTTGCCCGCGTCAGGGGGCTGGCAACCACTAACGAGGGCCACAGCGCGGGCTCGGAGAACCTTGAGGATTTCCTGAACTGGTGCTGGCGACTGGATATCAAGATCGTCACGTTGTATGGCTTTTCCACCGAGAATTACCAGCGCAGTAGTGAGGAAGTCGACTATTTGATGGAGCTGATCTTGCGCAAGCTCAGGGAATTTCAGGTAGATCCGGTCATCAAGCAGGAAAGGGTGCGTATCAAGGTCATCGGACGGCGGGATGAGCTGTCAGACGAGATGATCGAGGAGATTCGCAAAGTGGAGGAGATGACCCGGGATCATGACAGGTTCATCCTCAACATTGCCATCAGCTATGGTGGGCGTGCTGAAATCATTGACGCCGTCAAGAAGATCGCTGGCCAGATCCAGTCCGGCGATCTGGATGTCGATGAAATTGACGAGGAGTTGTTTGCCAGCTTCCTGTACACCGAGGGTCTGCCAGACCCGGACCTGATTATTCGCACCTCAGGTGAAGAGCGGCTATCCGGGTTTCTCTTGTGGCAGAGTGCCTACTCGGAACTCTATTTCACCGAGGTGTATTGGCCGGCATTTCGACAGATCGATTTCTGGCGGGCGATTCGCATTTATCAGCAGCGTGAACGCCGGTTCGGCAAGTAATTCTTTGCCAGAAGCCGTGTAATGCGGCGGTTCCTGACTTACAATTTCCATACAAATAATGGGTTGATTGTACCCGGCCACCGAAATAGCTGGTCTATAATACCGAATTGTCCCGGGAGGGCGTTGGCACAAGGCATTTCAGGTCTATGGTCGAGAATACCCAGTATCGCGAAGCAACCAGGTCCGAAGAGACCCGCCAGGAAGAGAAGCGTCCCTGCCTCATCATGATCAAGGGGGATTTTATTGGCCAGGTGTATGAACTGACCAGCGATGTCACGATGATTGGCCGCAGCGATGACGTTGACCTGGTTGTGTCCGACATCAGCATCAGCCGCCGCCACGCCATGATTGTCAATCGTACCGAAGGCTTTCACTTATCTGACCTCGGCAGCACCAACGGGACTTCCCTCAATAAAGTACCGGTGACCTGTCCCAGCAAATTGGGAGAAGGCGACAAGGTGACCCTGGGTGAGGTGACGTTTAAATTCAGCTACCAGGATGAGGATGATACGGAATATCACACCATGCTAAGAAACATGGCGATCAAAGACGGCTTGACCCGCGTCTACAACAAAAGATACTTCATGGAAACGCTCGAGAAGGAGTTTGATTACAACAAGCGAAATCATTCTGGACTTGCGTTCGTACTGTTTGATATCGATCACTTCAAGGAAGTCAATGACACTTACGGTCATCCCGCCGGTGACTTTATCTTGAAGCATCTTGCCCACCTGATTGAAAACGAAGCACGTGGATATGATCTGTTTGCGCGTTACGGTGGTGAAGAATTTGTCTTCATGATGCGAGGCGGAACCCTGGAGTCGGCGATAAAACTGGCGGAGCGGGTTCGAACAGTTGTCGAAGGACATACCTTCCACTATGACGATCTTGACCTGAAAGTTACTGTATCCCTCGGTATATCCTATTGGGATGGCAGTGATGCCAGCGTGTTATCCGCCGACCAGTTGATCAGGGCGGCAGACGAGCAGCTGTATGAAGCTAAAAGGGACGGCAGGAACTGTATCAGGTACCTCACGGCATCCTAGCGCTGGTCCGGCATTGCAAATCCGGCGTATCCCGGTAATGTGTGAGTGAAATCGCCGGGCTCCCCAAATGACTGATGTACCTCAAACTGAAGATACTGCCAGAATCTGGCGCTCTCGCCTTTTCAGGCTGGCGACCTGGTTGGTTGCCTTTGGTTGTTTCTATCTTGTGTATACGCGGGTTGACGCGGCCGCGAGTCGCGACGGCCTGTCAGCGATAGAATACCTGGTGCGATTCTTCCGTGAGGCGAGCTGGGCGCATTGGCTGATGCTGATGATTCCCTACTCCTGTTTCTTTTTCCTGGTGGACTCCCACGCCACCTGGCGGATCATCAAGTGGTATAACGCGCCAACCATCCGTCTTTCCAACGTATTACCGATTCGTGCCAGCGCTTATATCCTCTCCCTGGTGAACGAACAGGTGAGCAAAGGGGCAATGTCGCTGTACCTGCTGCGCCGGTATCAGGTACCTGTGTGGCAAGCGGTTTCTACGATGATCATGCTAGGGATGATCGAAGTTTACCAATTGATGATCTTCTCTGCGATCGGCGTGCTGGTTTACTACGACCTCGTCGTTGCGGCATCGACCGTATTGCCGCTAGCCAAAATTCTCGGAGTAGTCTATGCGGTGGCTCTTTGCTACTTCCCGTTTCATATACTGTACTTCAACGGCACGCTGTTTCCGGCTTCAACGCTACGGGATCAGCCGTTATTGCACGCGTTTCGTAATGCACGACTGCTCGATTATTTCCTGATCCTGCTGTTCAAGGCACCTAACCTGCTGGCAGCCGTTGCGGTATACACTTTGGCGCTGGCATTGTTTAACGTGGATGTGGGATTTGGGCAGATGCTGGCGTTCCTGCCGATCATTTTTATCGCCGCTGCTTTGCCGCTACCTTTCCATGCGGGGGCACTGGTCTTGTGGACAGTACTGTTTCCCGAGTTTCCTGAAGTTGGCGCGTTTTCCCTGGTCATGCACACCTTCTTCGTCGTGTTCAATGCCCTGATCGGATTGGTCTTTTTGCCCAGGGCCAATAAGGAACTCTTTGTCGAAGGCGCTACCAGAGCTTCCGTATGACCGCAATGCCACGGTCGCTCATGGAAATGATGGTGGAGATGACAAGGATCCAACCAGCCCACATGAAATAGTCTTCAGCGACAGGGTAGAACCCAAGGGCATGCTGCATGGATGGGAAGCCAGCGAGCACGAAATACGCAATGCCATTATAACGGCCGACCCGGCTTGCACGTAAAGGCTGGCCCGACAGCGCCCTTGAGTCCAACGTGTACTGGATAAAGGCTACCCCGACCAGTGGCGGCAGTATCCAGGGCACCATGCCTGACAGCGCAAGGGCAGCGAGGGTTGCCGTCACAAAAATCGCATCACTGCCATGGTCCAGCAACCCGCCAAAAGTGGATACTTGTCGGCGTCTCCTTGCAAGGTAGCCATCCGCCATGTCCGCTGTGACGGCGAGCAATATGACAATGGCGGAGAATAACCAGGCTTCTGATCGAATCAGCAGGAACGACGGTATCGCCAGCGCGAGTCTTGAGGCGGAAAGGAGGTTGGGGAGCGTGAGTTTGTCCATGGGATGGTTGTGGATGATAATGTCTCAGAGGCTGCAAACACAAACCGGACTATCAGGAGCGAAAGGACATGGTCAGGAACATGGTCAGGAACATGGTCAGGAACATGGGCAGGAACATGGGCAGGAACATGAACAGGAACATGGGCACGAAAAAGTGGCGCGCGGCATTGATTCTGGCAGTACCAGTTCTTCTTGGCATTGGCCCTTGTAGTTCGGGTCCGGCATTCCTGGAACGTATCCCGGGTGGTGTACTGACCGGGAAAGTCGTTGGTGGTGAAATCAGCGACTGGTCGTTTGTTGAGGAGGTCCGTTTGTGTCAGATAGAAACCAGGCCCGGGATTCCGCACTCACTGACCGTCAATTGTTTTAACGATGGCCCGGACCTCTATGTGGGTTGTATGTCCTGTAGCGGTAAAACCTGGTCGACCTACATCAGTAACGACCCGACGGCCAGGATCAAGATTGGTGACGAGGTCTATCCAGTCACCATGAACCGGATGATGACTAAAGCTGAAATGCAGGCACCCTGGCGCAATCGTTGGCGCAAGACCCGCGGCAATGATGATGCGCCACCGATCCCCGATAGCTATTGGCTGTTTCAATTGACATCACGATAACTCGATGCAACTTGTGATTACAGGCGCAAACGGCCACCTGGGTCGTCGCCTGATTGCGCGTCTGAGCGACGATGTGGTTGTGCGTGCGGTGGTACGTTCCGAAAGTGCGAAGGCCGCCCTGGTGTCAGAGTTTGGTAGCGATCTCGATATCCATATTGTCGATTACCAGGATGCACAAGCGCTTGAAAGGGCAATCACCGGCTACGATGTCGCTGTCCACCTGGTAGGCATCATCAAAGAAGGAAGGACGAATACCTTTGAAGCGGCTCACGTGGATGCATCCCAGGCACTGGTTGTTGCTGCCCGGCAAACCGGCTTGTCTCACATTGTGTACCTGAGCCTGGTGGGCAGTAGCGAGAGCTCATCCAACCCCTGCTTCGCGTCACGTGGTCGTGCGGAGCGCATCTTGTTGGACGGTGCACCGACTGTAACGCTGATTCGTGTGCCCATGGTATTGGGGGAAGGTGATTATGCCGCCGCGGCCCTGGGCAGGCAGGCCGCTTCAAGGATTGTATTCACCTTTCGGGCATCGAGCCTCGAACAACCGATTTATGCTGGCGATGTCATCGAAGCGCTGGTCAACTCGTTAACCGCCGAATCGACCCGCTGCCTTACCCTGGCCGGTCCCGAATCCCTCACCCGGCGGGCACTGATTGCGCGTGCCAGTGGTGCACTTCAAGTTCCACCGCCAATGGTCGTCTCACTGCCGCTTACACTGGGCATGTGGGTGGCCAGATTGCTTGAACGCTTACCCGCACCGCCCGTGACTCGCGCCATGCTGGGCGTACTGGATCATGATGATGCGGTGGATGGCGAGCCGGGCGCAGACGCGCTCGGTATTGAACTCACTCC
>JBBDIT010000050.1:51917-53974 GCA_040880285.1 Pseudomonadales bacterium
AGCGCCACCCATCTCCCGATCCGATATCCGTAAGTGGGCCATTGCCACCTACTGGCCGGAAAAGCCGCCGCGAATATACTGGGACGAGGACTATGCGAAGACAACTCGCCATGGCGGTATCATCGCGCCACCGGACTTTAATCCATTTGCCTGGCCGGTCGAGCGACCTACCAGGCCCGCAGGTGGTGGTGCCGGCGGTCGGGGCAGGACCGGGCTCAATGGCGGTCAAACAGACACCTACGGTGTGCCAATGCGACCCGGTGATGTGATCCATTCACGTAGCCGCCTGAAGGAATGGAACGAGCGTCAGGGCAGAATGGGGTTGATGCTCTATACGTTTACCGAAACCGAGTGGCTCAACCAGAATGACGAATTGGTCCGCACACGGATTTCTACCGGTATTCGCTATTAGAGGAAATGACATCACATTAGCAAGAACAGGAGATTGGGAATGAGTGTTACTGTTTTTTATGAAGATATCAGCGTGGGTGATGACATCCCTGCATGGTCCAGGGAAACCGATTTTATGAACTGGAACCGTTATGCCGCGGTCAATGATGAGTTTGTGCCATTTCATATGGATGACGAGGCCGGTCGGGCGGCCAAAAATGAGCAGGGTGCCTTCGGTATGGGTAACTTGCGATATGCTTATATCGTCAATGCGCTGCGTGACTGGATCGGTGATGAAGCCGAAATTCGTGAAGTCGGTTGCCAGTATCGTGTGATCAATCAAAAAAAAGATGTACTGACCGTGGTAGGAAAGGTGACCGAAAAGATCACGCAGGATGGCGAAAACCTGGTCAAGCTCGAAACCAATGTAATCAATCAGAAGGGTGAGTCGACCTGTCCTGGTCACGCCATCGTCGTTCTGCCCAACCAATAGGTAATGGTGTCCCGTTTACCCTATAGCGCTGTCAGTGTCCGGTTGGAAGCTCCGTCAAGTGATGTCTGGGCGGTCCACTATGAGGCACTGGAACGTCAAGGCAGAGGCGACGACATTATCGTCCTGAGTGTTGGTGACCCGGATTTTCCAACCCCTCACGAGATTACCAATTACCTGGTTCAACAGGTACACAAGGGTCGGACGCATTACTCGCCGGCTGGTGGGGAGCCGGTACTCCTGAATGCGCTGGCTGATCTTGAGACCCGGGTTGAAGGACGTTCCATCAAGGCCTCGGAGTTTACCGTATTCCCAGGCGCAACCGCGGCACTTTACTGTGTCTTTGCTTCGATTCTCGATGAAGGAGACGAGGTGATCATCCCGGAACCCATGTACATTGGTTACCACGGGATCTTTGATGCCCTCGGCGTCCGGATTATTGCCGTACCGCTGGATGATCGCCATGAATTTAGCCTGGACACAGACCAGGTCATGGACGCGGTCAGTGAGCGGACGCGGGCGGTATTGGTCAATACGCCCGGAAATCCCTGTGGCAATATTTTACCGGGTGCTGCGCTTGAGGCACTTGCAGCGCGATGTGCCGACAAGAACCTCTGGCTCGTGTGTGATGAGGTGTATTCGCTATTTACGTACGATGAACCCCATACCTCGTTGCTTAAAGCGGCATCGTCGCTCGAAAATGTGGTGGTGATCGACAGCCTCTCAAAGTCACACGCCATGAGCGGCTGGCGCATTGGCTGGGCTTTTGCCCCGGAGCCACTGACGGCGAAGTTACATCGATATTGTGGTGCGGTTTTCTTCGGTTGTTCCCAGTTCATCCAGGATGCATCGGCATTCGCATTGTCGCACAATGCGCCTCATATCCTTGCCATGCGTAGCGAATACAGAAAGCGCCGGGACCACGTGGTCGAGCGAGTGGCGAGAATGAATAATCTGCACTGCTTTGCACCGGGTGCAGGCATGTTCGTGATGCTTAACGTTTCGGCCTGCAGTGAGAGCGGCGATCAATTTGCACGTCGACTACTCGATGAAGCAGGGGTATCGGTAATCCCCGGTGCCGGATTCGGTGCCAATACCCGCGATTATGTGAGGCTGGGGTTAACCCAACCGATCAACGTCTTGTCGGATGCATTCGACAGGATAGAAAAAATTGTCT
>JBBDIT010000050.1:54074-101650 GCA_040880285.1 Pseudomonadales bacterium
TCGATGAGCAAACCCATTACCTCGGTTGCGCTCATGCAACTCTATGAGCAGGGTCATTTCCAGTTGAATGACCCTGTGTATCGCTTTATTCCGGAGTGGCGGGACCATAAGGTCTGGGTATCTGGAGAGGGTGAGGGCATGGAATTAAAGGCGCCGGATCGACCTATGACGTTTCGCCATGTCCTGTCGCACAGCGGCGGAATTACCTATGGTAATGGCAGTCATCCGGTGGATCGTGTGTATCGCGACCACAAAGTGAACCGGGGTAAAGGCGAGACGCTGGATACATTCGTTAAAAAGCTGGCCAGGGTACCGCTTCGCTATGAGCCGGGTGAACGCTGGATGTACTCCCTGTCGACAGATGTGTGTGGCGCCCTGGTGGAGATTATTTCAGGCCAACCATTCGACCAGTACCTTGACGACCACATTTTTGGTCCGCTCGGTATGAATGACACGGCATTTTATGTAGCAGAAGACAAGATCGATCGATTCACAGCGAATTATCGCCGCAACCGCGACAAGACCCTATCTGTGGTTGACGATCCATTGGAAAGTACGTATCTGTCTGATCCTTCTTTCAAAAGTGGAGGTGGCGGCCTGACCGGTACTACCCGGGATTATTATCGTTTCTGTGAAATGTTGCGCCGTGGTGGTGAGTTGGATGGCGAGCGAATCCTTGGGCCCAGAACCATCGATCTCATGCGCCGGAATCACCTGAAAAATGGTCAGGACCTGACCCAGCTGGCCATCGGTACTTTTTCCGAGACTGCCAACGAAGGCGTAGGGTTCGGGCTTGGATTCGCAATGACTCTGGGCGAGGTCGAGGCTGGTGGTATGGGCAACGGTGACTATTACTGGGGCGGTGCCGCCTCTACCATTTTCTGGGTTGACCCGAATGAGGATCTGGTGGTGATTTTCATGACCCAATTGATGCCATCCGCGACATTCAATTTTCGCGGGCAGCTAAAAAATATCGTCTACGCGTCTATAGAAGACTGACCTGACGATATTGTCCGTCAGGTGTTCGCACCGGCCGCGGCAGGGGAGGTATCCAGTTTCCATAGACTCGACCTGAAGGAAACGATGGTGACGACGACCAGCATGGCGACGGAAGAAACGATGAGCGCCTGTGACGGCCCCAGCCATTCACACAGGGCCCCGCTTAATAATGCCCCGACCGGACCCGATCCCATAAATGAAAACGAGAAGAATGCCATCATGCGTGCACGTTGATCAGGCGGCGCCATTTCCTGCATGGTTGTTCTCGCCATGGTCATTGCAATGCCGCCGCACATGCCCCACAAGAAGATAAACACCACGAGAGAGTTGAAGCCAAGACCGAGACCAGCGCCTGCAAGGGCAAAGGAACCGATTCCCTGGGCAAGTAACAGCGCCCGGCCCTGACGATGAATGTCCCCGAACTTGAGTAACACCATGATTGTCAGGACCAGGCCGAGGGAATTGGCGAAGTTGACACCAGCCAGTTCGATGGCTGAACCACCGTAGACGTCCCTGATGACCAGGGGGATCGTGACAATATAGGAGCCCATGAAGAAAACACCCATGGCGCAATTTTGCATGACCGTGGCGCGCATGTACGGTGATGCCTTCACCGTCAGGAATCCCTGTACGATGGATCGTTTGATCTGGGTAATCATGCTGTGTTCGAAGCTGGCCGGCGAAACATAAGGCACGTCCAGTTTGAAATAAGCAAAGGTACCCACCAGCAGAATCACGAACTGCATCATCAGGATGGCCCTCGCCCCCAGGGCATCGGCGAAAGATGCAGCGATGAAGCCGATCATCTGGACGCCGAACTGGATCATGGAGACCTGGACTACCCGTCTCTGGATCAGGCCATCGGCCACCAGTGCCAGTAATCCGTCCCTTGCAGGTGTGACCAGCGCCTGGGCACAGCCCATCAGAACGGCGAAGATGATCACGGCACCATAGGTAAGTTCATCGAATACCACAACACAAGTCAGGAACAATGGCGCAATCGATGCAGCCAGTTGTCCCAGCATTGCAATGCGGCGGCCGCCATAGTGGTCGGCCAGGCTCCCACCAACCAGCATCAGGAGCATGGTGGGCAAGAGCAGGGCCATCTGGGCAATACCCACCATACCAGGCGACTCGTTCAGCACCATGGTGACCAGCCATGCGAAGACGACGGATTGCATACCAAAGGCAAGGAACCAGGTGCCGGTGGCCAGGAAATAAACGTGCAAAGGCTTCATGAGTGATCAGGGTAATGGTGCAGCCGGTCAGTATAGCCCAAGAATTGCCGAGTGCGTTTATGGATTGTGCTTCTCAAGCGTCTCCGTCACCAGCAGAACGATGATGGCAACGCCCATGAAGCCAACCCCGGCTGTGACCGTAAATGCGGTACCAAGAACGAACGTGTTGGCGATATAACCCATCAGGATAGGGCCAGCGAAAGAACCCGAATCACCCATGAGTCGCCACACGCCGAGAAACTCCCCGCGTTCCGAGGCTGGCGCAAAATCGGCGCCAAGGGTCATGTTAATGCCGCTACCAAGGCCATTGCCGATGCCCGCCAGCATGGCCACGAACATGAGCGTCAGGAAGGTGTCGGTTGATGGAACCAGCAGGACACCGAGCGAGAGGATGGCGAGGCAACCGGCTGCCGCAAATTTGCGGCCCCAGTTATCCATGATGTAGCCGGCGATCGGGAACAGGGTCATATCTATCGAAGCCGCGGCGCCCACAATCAGTCCAATATCAGAGGGATCCAGGCCCATCGACTCACCCCACAGGGGAATGAGCAGCTGTCGACCGGCCCGCAGTACGGTCAGGAACAGGATGGCGACGCCGGCGGTGGCGAATATGCGGCGGTGTGCCCTCAATATATGTGGCACGAGCCGCAGCATGCCGGGTGATTCGGCGTGATGACCACGCTTGTTGCCTTTGACCGAGAAGATGACCAGGACAAATGAGAAGGCGGCGATGATGCTGATGCCGACAAAGACATAGCCAAAACCCAACTGGTCGGCGACAAAGCCGCTCGCCACGGGTCCGAGCAAATTCCCCAGCCGTTGCAATCCCGCCATGGTCGAGATTGCCTTGCCCCTCTGGTGCATCGGGACCGCCTCACTGATGTGTGTGAGCCGGGCCAGTAGCCAGGTGGACATGGCACCACCGAACAGGAATGCGGCGGCGGCCAGTGCTCCGGCGGATTCGACCTGGCTGGCTAACAGACCCGTGAGTGCCATCACTCCGACGCCCATCAACATGGTGTACTTGTCACCGAGTCGAGCAGCAGCATAGCCCGCCGGCACGTCCACCGTCATATTCCCCAGTCCGCGCATTGCGAAGACGATCGCTGCCGCGGCAGCACCTGCACCGAGGTCAAGGGCGAAGAGTGGCAGGATCAGCAGGACGCTACCCTGGCAGATCGACATCAAGAAGGACGGTAGATATACCGAAAATAGCAGTGATCGGTACATCTCCCAGGTCGTCATGGCGGATGAATCAGGCATGAAATGCTGGCTTATTTTTATTGTTTATAGCTTCTTCGCGGGTGGGCATGCAAATCCCCCTGCAAGTGAATCGACGTTGATTCGTGTCTCAAACCTGAAGTAGACGTAAAAGGCCGACGATAAGTCGGCCTTTTAGAAGAAAGATTTTCTTGCCTTGACTGGTTTCCCGGTCGCGTGGATATCAGGCAGCCTGGTCCAGGTCATCCTGGTTTGCCTCATCGTTTCCGGCTACCAGTGCCGATGGCTCTTGTACCTTCCGGTTTTGTTCCTGTCGCATCAATCGCTCGCTCCTGATCAGCTCAAGTACCATTGGATCGAGTGCGCCATAGGCCATGTGCGTGAAATGCAGTCCGAGTTTCATAAAGTTAAACAATTTGGGCTCCTGGGATTTGTGAAGTGCTGTTATGGGGGCAGTGACCGGCTTTTTCAAGCCGGGGGTCATTTAGAAAGTCGCGCATTGTACGGATCCACAAGGGAAATGGATCTTCCATAATTACTGTTGATGGGAGGGGTATGGCCGGATTGATCGGCTATCGCCAATGTGTTCACATAGCACCCTGATTAAGGTAAGGATATTCGGTCATGCAGTGTCCCAAGTGTGATAGCGGCGAAATGGTAATGGTCCACAATGACGGTGTACGTATTGATCGATGCGATCACTGTCATGGGCTATATTTTGACCAGTTGACCCGGCAGGACCTGGACCTGGTCGCGGCCCACGCCGACCAGATTGACACCGGCGATGAAAATCTTGGCGCCGAGTTCGACGAGATGGTTTATGTCGAGTGCCCGAGATGCTACGCCATTATGGACCAGCGTCTGCTAGAAGAGCCGGTCAGGATCAGGTTCGAGATCTGCATTGCGTGTCATTCGACTTTTCTGGACGCCGGGGAGTTCCGGGAGTATCTTACGCCCGCCTACCGGGAACACTTCGCCGAACTACTGCCCGACGATGCCGGAGCCTAGGAACCAGGGCTGGTCCACAATATGCTCGTCTGTAAATTAAAAGTCCCACGATCGATTAGGGTAACCTCGACCTTGCCATGAACACCTACCTCATGTTCAGTCGCACAAGTTTCCGTAAGCGGTTACTGCACTTCGGTGTTGCGGTCGTGCTATTGCTGGCTCAGGGTCTGGTGGTCAGTCACGACCATAACCTTGCAACGGATGCGCTGGGTTCCAAGTGCGAGGTTTGCCTGCAGTTATCCGCTCACGACGGCCTTGTGCCGGATGCCATGGCGACGGTTACCGCCGATGGGATTGGACCGTCATTATCGGTTGCAGTGAGTTTCGATCAGTCGCGCGCCACCTACCAGCCAAAGCCAAGAGGACCTCCACAAGCTACCTGATATTCAAGTCGATTTTTTTGATTTCAGGAACTTTGGAGGTTGTACTAGATGAACAAATGGTGGTTTGGCGCTTTGGCGTATTTATTTTCATGGTCTCTATGGGCGGCCCATAACCCTGCACAGCTGGAAGAAATTGTGGTGACGGCACCGTTCCAGCGCTCCGAGGCCGAAACGACGCTTCCGATCACCGTTCTGACGGGCGATGCACTTAAGGAGGAAGTCGGCAATACCCTGGGCGATACCCTGGGCAATCAGATGGGGGTTACCTCTGCCAGCTTCGGTAATGGGGTTGGCTTACCGGTGATCAGGGGCCAGAGCGGCAACCGGGTGCAGGTCATGCAAAATGGCATCAGTGCCCTCGATGCCGCGGCCGTAAGCCCTGACCACAGTAATGGTGTTGAGGCCATCGTCGCTGAACGAATCGAAGTCGTGCGTGGACCGGCGACACTGCTGTATGGAAATGGTGCCATTGGTGGTGTGGTGAATGTCATTGATAATCGAATTGGTACGGCCCTGTTGGAAGCGCCGGAGGTCCAGCTCGAACAACGTCGCAATACTGCCTCCAATCAGAACAGTTCCGTTGTCGATATTAATGGTGCTATCGGACCTGTGGCGCTGCATTTCGATGGCTTTTATCGCAATAGCGAAGATCTCAAAATCAAGGGGTTGGCGATCAATACAGCAGCACTCGATTTGACAGGCGAAGAGCTGGATGAACTTGACAATACTTTTGGTTACATCGCCAACTCTGACGTGGAGGCGAGCGGGATCGCAACTGGCGCATCTTTCATCTTTGACCAGGGGTACCTCGGCTATTCTGTAAGCCGCCTTGACAATCAGTATGGTTTACCTCCCGGTGTGCACGAACACCACCATGAGGAGGAAGAAGGTACCCATGACGAGGAAGAGGAAGACGAGGCGCAGGTGCTTGTCCGCCTTTCGATGAAACAGACTCGTCAGGACGTGCGCGGCGCATGGTATTTCGATGCAGGAAGGCTGGAGTCGCTCGAACTTAAGTTGACTCACAACGACTATCAGCATGAGGAACTTGAAATTGAAGTCGGCGCCTTGCCGGTGGTAGGGACTCGATTTGAGAACAAGGGGTTTGAAGGACGGCTGACCATAAGTCACGAACCGCTCGCTGGCTGGCAGGGCGTGGCCGGGATGCAGGTCATTGACCGGACCTTCTCGGCCAGTGGTGACGAAGCGTATATTCCGAAGTCGGATATCAATTCCATCGGGTTATTTCTGGTGGAGAGTTATGAGGCGGTTGACTGGACCACGGAACTCGGGGCCCGGTTCGAACGCCAAAAAATTGACCCTTCCGCGTCCTGTCGAAAGACATCAACATCGATGAGTTTTGGTGCCAGCGTTATACGAGCGCTACCACAGGGTAATCTGTTGGTATCGCTGCAACGGGCAGAGCGGAGCCCGACAGTGGAAGAACACTTTTCCAATGTCGATGCGATTACTTGTCAAAGACAGGCGTCTGATGAAGCTCTGGTGCTGCATGCGTCCACACGCCTGTTCGAAATCGGTAGCCGGAATCTAAACGCCGAGACTTCCAACAACATCGAGCTGGGATTTCGCAAGACCCGGGGTTCGGTGACTGGCGAATTGAATCTGTATTACAACCGCATCAATGACTATATCTTTCTCAACGCAGACGTGGGCGAACATGATGGATTTCCTCTTGCGGCTTACGAACAGCGTAATGCTGAATTCAAGGGGTTTGAAGCTGAATTGATCGTGCCAATCTCGGAGCAAGGGGTATGGATCACGCAGCTGACCCTGTTCGGTGATCACGTTCATGCAAATTTCACAAATGGTGACAAGGTACCACGCATACCACCAATGCGAGGCGGTGTGGAGTTCGCCGTATTAGGTGACATCTGGTCTGCGAAGCTTCGAGGCACTGTGGTAGCGAGCCAGGACCGGATTACCGTAAGCGAATCGGCTACCGACGGTTATACGCGGCTGGATTTGTATGTCGATTACCACATGGAAGTCGCTGGTACTGAGGCGTTGATCTTTTTCAAGGGTAACAACCTGTTGAACGAAGAAATTCGCAGTCATACATCCTTTGTCAAGGATCTTGCGCCACAAGCGGGGCGAGGCGCAGAAATCGGTGTGCGGCTGACATTCTGATGTATTGATGTGAGAGACCAACAAGAGGCCAACAAGAGGCCAGCATTGACGCCAGGCCCTTTACCTTATAGCGTTTAGCTGCGAACCCGATTCATGGATTGGAAGCCCTATGCAAATTGCGGATATTGATCTCAGGAGATATTCAAACCAGTTCTCCTCCTATACCGAACTACGCTTACATGAAAATCGCCAGTTAGTCGTTACCTTGTTAAACGGTGATGTGGTTTCAAATGTAAAGGATACCAGTAGCGGGGTTTCTGCGCGGGTTTTTGACAAGGGCGCATGGGGCTTTAGTTCAACGCCGGACTTCTCCAATAATGCCATCGAGGGTGCTATAGCGGCTGCGACTAAGAACGCTGCGTTTCTGGCGTCCCGGACCGGAGATGACGCTGCCGTACTGCCGCGTGCCAGTGCCAATCGTGATAGTGACTTCTCCACAAAAAAACCTCACCTGACCCAGGAAGGGAAAGTGGCGTTTATGCAGCGCATCGATGATTACATCGTCAGGACCTGTCCCGATATCGTCTCGCGACAGGTCAACCTGAGCTGCCTCGACATGGAAAAGAAGTTGCAGACATCGGAAGGATCACATGGTCACAATGTCAATACGCGTTCGATTGTCAGCGTAAAACTGACCACTCGTGATGACAAGGGTGAACCAGTTGAACTTTCTGATGCCCACGGCGCTCGTGGCCAATTTGAGGATGTATTTACTTCTACGGCAGAACTCGAACAGAAGATCGACAAGCTCTATCAGCAACTTATGGACAAAAAGCGGGCAGTGAAGCCCGTCTCGGGTTACCACACTGTAATACTCGCTGCTGATCTGGCCGGTATTCTGGCGCATGAGGCCATCGGGCACACGACGGAGGGCGATATTGTCAGGGCCGGTTCAGTGGCAGGCGACTATATTGGTAAGCAGGTTGCCAGTGACCTTGTCACGCTGATCGATTTTGCCAATACCTACGCGGGCGAAACCTTGCCGGTCCCGGTCTATCTGGATGATGAAGGGGTTGAAAGTACCGATGCGGTACTGATCGAAAACGGAATATTGAAGTCATTTATGCACAACAAGGACAGCGCCCAGTATTTCGGGATGCCCCTGACCGGTAACGCCAGGGCATTTGGATATGACGACGAACCTCTGGTGCGGATGCGAAATACGGCCATTCTGTCAGGTAAGGACAAGTTTGAAGATATGATTGCGTCTATTGAGGATGGATACCTGCTGATGCGTCCGACCAATGGCCAGGCTGATAGTACCAGTGAATTTATGTTCGGCGTCCAGATGGGTTACGAGATCAAAGACGGTAAGCTGGGCCGCGCTATCACTGATACGACGATATCGGGCATCGCATTCGATATGCTCAAGGAAGTGTCGATGCTATCGGATGAAATGTCATGGAGTTGTGCCGGTATGTGTGGCAAGAAACAACCCATGCCTGTGGGCATGGGTGGTCCTGCCGTCAAGACCAAAGTCTTCATCGGTGGACAGTAGGAGCCAGATAATGTCCGGACAAAAGATTGGCGAACGAGCACTGGCCGAACAATCGCTTGCCGAGCAATCGCTTGCAAGCATCAAACGTGCAGGATTTGAAAAGGCAGCTTGTCGCGTCAGTGCCGATGAACTGCATGAGCTCCAGGCTGAAACCGGCGCGATTAACCTGTTTCGTACCAACTTTGAGACGGATATTCGTCTTATCGGTATCGATGAAGGGCGTCGCGCCTCCCTGTCGATCAATAAGACAGACGAGGCGGCACTAGGGGCGGCGGTCAATGACCTGAAGACCATGGCGGCAGGCGCTAACCCTGATCCCGCCTACGATATTGCAGAGGGGCAACCTCGCGAGGACTTTGCTGCCGGTATCGAATCTCCGGATTATGATGCCATGTACGACCGGGTGGTCGAGTTTCAGAAGTACGCGCACAGCGCGTATCCACAACTCAATATTCGCTCTGCCGCCATTACGTTTTCAAAACGCCGGACCTGTTACCTCAACAGCAATGAAGTGGCATTCACGTCACGGCGCGGCCAATACCAGGTCTCCGTTACCTTCAGCTCAAAAGAAGGCGCGGACACATCGTCAATGATGTATACCGGTTACAGTAGCTATGATCTTGAGACACCAGTCCAGGATGCAACCAATGTCGATACGCTCCTGCGACAATCGACAGAGCAGGTTCGTACCCGGCATATTCCAGGAAAATTTGTCGGTGATCTTATTATCGCTCCGAATTGCCTGATGAGTTTTCTCGGATTCCTCACGGCACGAATTGGTGATGCCATGATTTCAGGAACTTCGATTTATGAAGGCAAACTCGGTGAGATGGTGGCAAGTCCACCGCTATCGGTACATGCCATGCCGGTCTCTGACGACATTGCAAGCGGTTACTGGGTCACAGGAGATGGTTACAAGGCGGAAAACTCGACCATTGTTGAGAAGGGCAGGCTAATGACTTATCTCCTGAGCCTTTACGGCGCCAACAGGATGGGGTTGGCGCGAGCAGTTAATGCCGGTGGCTGCTATGTGGTTGACCCGGGTGAGCAGGACTATAAATCAATGATCGAGAATGTATCAGAAGGCATCCTGATTACCCGGTTCTCTGGCGGACGTCCCAACGATCGGGGCGATTTTTCCGGGGTGGCGAAAAACAGTTACTATATCAAGGATGGTGAGCTTGCCTATCCAATCAAGGAAACCACTATAAGTGGAAACCTTGCGCTGCTTTTGCAATCCATCGAGGGGATCTCAAGGGAGCGCCTGAACTTTGGCAGCAGTATTTTGCCCTGGGTAAGAGCGACAGGAATTACGGTGTCTTGACAGGGTCCTGATCGAGGCTGCGCACCAGCGCGGGGAAATACCAATAGAGACAAACCGCGCGGGCGATGAAATAGACCATAAGCGCCGCCCAGAGGCCATGGTTACCCAGCCCCGACAGTAGATACCAGGCCGCCAGAAATAGGACGAGGGACGCGATCATGGCATTCCGCATTTCAATTGAGCGTGTTGCACCGATGAAGATCCCGTCCAGCAGGTAGCACCAGATGGACACCACGGGCGCAGCCACTGCCCATGGTAGAAAGACCACGGCAGCCTCCCTGACAGCGATGACATTGGTCAGCAGATTGATGACAGGAATTCCGGTCAACGCGAATACCAGGGAAAGTCCGACGGAAGTTGTGAGCGCGAGCCCGGTGGCATATCTGATTGACTGCCTTAGCGCATTCCGATTGCGTGCACCAACCGCCTGGCCTACCAGCGTTTCTGCCGCCAGCGCATAGCCGTCCAGGAAGAAAGCGCTGAATGACACAAATTGCATCAGGATCGCATTGGCGGCAAGAATGATATCGCCCTTGCTGGCCCCCTGGTTGGTAAAGAAAGCGAAGGCGAAAATGAGGCATAGGGTTCGAATCATGATGTCGCGATTAACGATCAGCATACGTTTGAGCGCACTAATGTCCATAAGACGGGTGAAGGGTATGCGCATTGATGCACCGTTTGAGCGGATATTGCGAATAACCACCCAGGTACCCACGCTGATTGCGAATAACTCCGCGATCACGGTAGCAGCGGCTACGCCGGCGACACCCCAACCCAAACCGAGCACGAAAATGAAGTCCAGCAGTATATTTGTGCCGTTTAACAGTAACTGGATGCCAAGCAACGTGCGAGTCATCTGTTGGCCGACCAGGTAGCCAACGATCGCAAGGTGGGCAAGACTGATTGGGGCTCCGAGAATTCGTATCCCGAAATAGGATTGGGCCGCGGATTCGACGGCGGTACTGCCGTCGATAAGTTCAAAGGCCAGTGCCACAAGCGGCAATTGCAACAGGTACAGTAATACGCCGATCACAAGGCCGGCAAGAAAAGGCCGGTACAGACTCGCCTTGACCTCTTCCATATCGCCGGCGCCACGTGCCTGGGCAACCAGGCCGGTGGTACCCATCCGCAGGAATCCGAAGCCCCAGTAGAGAAAACTGAAGATCATGCCGCCAATGGCGATCGCGCCGATCAATGCGGGATCACCCAGGTTCCCGATGACGGCAGTATCGACAAGGCCCAGGAGTGGTGTGGACAGGTTCGAAAGAATAATGGGCCAGGCAATCAAGAATACTTTGTGGCGAGTGATGGGCAACACTTCCGGCATCAACGGCAATTCACCTGGAAAAGACGGTATCATACCGGAAGAGATTCGAGTGGAGGTGTTATGAACGAGGAATTAATTCCGGTCATTGTGGGTACGGCGCAACTGGTAGATCGTGATGCGGACGTTGAGCGTCATATTGAACCACTTGAGATGTTGGTCAAGGTCGCCAGGGACGCGGCGGCTGATGCTGGAGGCACAGACCAGCTCCTGGCTACTCTTGACACGATTGCATTGGTCGCGACCGCTGGCTGGAATCCGGATAATGCCCCGAATCTGGTGGCGAACGTACTTGGGGCGAATCCAACTCATGAGTATGTCACGGGAACAGGCGGGCAGGTGGGCGTTACTCTTCTGAACCGGGTCGCCCACGAGATTGTTGAGGGGAATACTGGCCTTGCATTTGTCGGCGGTTGCAACAATCTGAAAGTGCTCATGAAAGCGATCGCTATCGGTAGAAAGCTCACCTGGACCCGGGGTGGTAAAGGAACGCCGCGAGTGATCGGTGGTGATGAACCAGGTAGTACGGAACTTGAGGCGCAATACGGTCTCAGGCAACCACCTGACATCTATCCGCTGTTTGAGAACGCCATGCGCGCAAAACTCGGGCTCGATTTTGCAGCACACAATACCCGTATGGGCAACCTGTTTACCCGGTTTACCGAAGTTGCAGCTGCAAATCCTTATGCCTGGTTTCCCACCCGTCGAAGCGCGGAAGAATTGACAACGGTGACGCCAGCCAATCGCATGATTTCGTTTCCTTACCCCAAATACCTGAATGCGATATTAAATACCGAGCAGGCTGCTGGCTTGATTGTCTGCTCTGTCGCCAAAGCCAGGTCGTTAGGTATTCCACAGGACAAGTGGGTCTATTGGTGGGGTGGCGCACAGAGTCAGGAACAGGCCTGGTGGGCCAGTGAGCGACCGGACTTTACCCAATGTCCTGCAATGAAGGACACGCACATCAGTGCACTTCGCAATGCTGGTCTCGATGTATCCGAGATTGATCATTTTGACTTCTATAGCTGTTTCCCCATTGCCGTTGAAATGGCCTGTGAGATGTTATCGATATCGATCGATGATCCGCGCGGGTTTACCGTCACCGGTGGCTTGCCTTATGCCGGGGGGCCTGCCAGTGGCTATACCCTGCATTCGTTGGCCGAGATGGTGAACCTGCTGCGGCAGAATCCGGGTAACAAGGGAATGGTCACCGGAAACGGTTGGTATCTGACGAAACACTCGGCAGCCATACTGTCTTCCGCGCCGAGGGAAGATAGCCTGCCCTATGAAGGGCTGATCGACAATTTACCTTCCAATGATATGGAAACCGCACCAAGGGTGGTTAATCCGGTGGCAGCCGGGCGTGGTAAGGTAGAGGCCTACACGGTGAGTTACGATCGGGACGGTAGGCCGTCCCGTGGCATTGTGATTGGCAGCACCGACACAGGCGAGCGCTTCCTTGCCAATACCCCGACAGACACCGACTTTCTCGCGGACTTTGTGTCGGCCGAAAGAGTCGGCGTCGAGGGTGATTTGGTGGTGAAAGAGGGTATTAGCGTTTTTACGCCGCTGGGTGACGTTTGATATAAGAATTGGCGTACAGGGCTGAACCGTACAATCCGGTCACCAATGTAAGCGATTTGTTACAACACCGGGTATGCAGTCAACCTATAATCACTTTCGGACAAGATGATACGAAATCAAAGTGAGGGTGATATGGCAGACGAGGACCAGGTAAAATTTGTACTGCGCCTTCCCCCGGGATTGCACAAAAAGATCAAAAGACGTGCGAAGTCCAATAACACTTCAATGAATAAAGAGATCACCAATATCCTCAACGAATCATTCGCTAATCGGTCCAGCGAAAAGTTGCTTCGGGACCTGATTGCCCGGCTTGAACAGAAAAAGGTCATCTAGGGCCTTACGTCAGTGACTAAAGGTATCTACCACGCTATCCCTGATCACAGGTAGCGCATGCCTTGA
This sequence comes from Pseudomonadales bacterium, assembly GCA_040880285.1. Classification (GTDB taxonomy): domain Bacteria; phylum Pseudomonadota; class Gammaproteobacteria; order Pseudomonadales; family Azotimanducaceae; genus JANQJA01. The sequence goes on from JBBDIT010000050.1 coordinate 67,201, forward strand.
ACAGCTTGCCCATTGGGCCGGACTGCTTCGAGATATCAGCGTATGGCGATGGATTGCAACAGTTTTCTGCGCAGGCATGAAGACAACGTCAAAAAATTCTAAATAAAACTTCAAAAACTTTTTGCTGTAATTTTCCAAAGTTCGGCACGACAATCCGCGGAAATTCGTTTCCCCTTTTTTGAGATTGTGGAGGCAGTATGGACGAGGAAGCAATGGATTTTGAAGAAGATGTAGTGCAGGACGATGCCGTGGATTATGACACTCGAATCGGCGGGCAACGCCACGACGTGCGCCGCAAGATCGAAGAAATGCTGGAACGCAAGCGGTTGCGGGAAGAATTCGGAGACCTTGACGACTTCTAGTTCCACGACCCCTAAATCGATATACCCTTTATTAATTCGATCACCCGGGCGATGAGCTCCGGTTGATCGTTTCCCTCCCTGAATGTCGCATGGATTGGCCGGTTGAATGCCGGCGTCCCCTTGACCGGATACAGGAACGGCGTCTGTTCCAGCAGGCTCTGCGGCAAGTAGGTTGCGCCGCTATTTTGGGACAGAAAACTTACCGCGATGGCTGCGAGATTGACGTGTAGTGAGGGCGGGGGAATTTCCCCGAATCGTTTGGCATGGAACATCGAAAATGACGTACCCCAGTCGACGTAAACATACCCCGATTCAAGGGCGCTATGCGCAGACGCGCCGGGATCAGTAGACGCCATTACCAGTTTCAACTGGCCTACTTTCTCAGACCGGAATTCCGGTAACTGCGGCGGTTCATAGAGCAGTACGATATCCAGTGATCGGTCGGATAACTTCCTGACGAGTTCGGTATCGGAATGGCCTTCGGCCTGGATCGCAAGGTCAGGAAGTGCCTGGGTAAGCTCACTTAACTTCTGCTGTAACGTAAACTGCCACAGGCCGGAAGTTGCGCCTATATGAAGGCGTGTGCGCTTGCTTGACTCCAGTGACAGCTCTTGCAGCGTCCGGTTCCAGTTCATGATCAATGTCTCTGCATGAGGCAAGAGGCGTTCACCCTCATTGGTCAACAGGACGTTTTTACGGTTACGAACGAATATGGTCACACCCAGGTGTGATTCCAGTTGTTTGATTCGTGCGGAAACAGCGGCAGAAGTCAGGTAAAGATTGTCTGCAGCCTTGCCAAAGTGACGAGTCTTATAGACTTCCAGGAAGGTCTTGAGTAATTCGATATCCACTATAACTATTCTATGATTTCAATTTTTCTGGCGCCAGGGCCAGCAGGTGCTGTAGGGCCCCGGGGTTTCCTCGTCCACGGCCATGTAGCTGTGTCCCAGCGCAACCAGATCCATGCGTTAACTCCCGTTTACAGTGTTTGCCAGGCCCAGGTCACCCGGGTCACGGTGGTGATCCAGCACATCATGCCAAATATGAGTGCAATCACCCAGAACCAATCCGGAAAAATGCACATTAACCCAAGTGCAACAATCGTTTCGAATCCCTCGGTAAGACCACCGAGATAGTAAAATGACTTCTTGCCACGGACACTCGTGTCAAGTTTTCTTTTGGCAGCAAAAATAGAGTAGGCCAGAAACGAAGCCCCGGTACCGATAAAACTGAAAATCAGAAATACCCCATAAACCGCGTGTTGTGGTTGCGCCAGTGCGAACCCGAAGACTACCGCCGAATAAAAGATGAAATCCAGCACGATGTCCAGATAGCCACCCAGGTCGGTAATACCTTTGATACGGGCAAGGGCACCGTCGAGTCCATCACACAGCCGACTGAATGCAATCAAAATTAGCGCCAGCAATTCATGTTGGGTTGCAATCAGTGGTACCGCTGCCATGCCCGTGATAAAGCCCGTGATGGTGATCTGATTGGCAGAAACCGGAAATCTTGCCAGTTGCCTTGCGATCGAATTGAGCGGTGGATCAATCCATGGCCGCAGCCTGGCGTCAATCATGGCAGGGTCGAGTCAAAACTAATCAGTTTGTCGACGACCAGGGCTACTTCTCCTTGTCCCAGCTCGCGTGGATCAATCAACACCAGACCCTTGTCCAGGTGATGATTGCGCGTCCTGATTACAGGATTGCCGTACCCGAGGAAAGTGACCAGATCGCGAACATCAAAGGCATTATTTTTGGCCGAAATAGCGACGCGGGCATAGGGGCGTCCGGCCTCGTCAGGTTTGAGGTAAACGTCATAGTGACTACACGTTCCAATCCCGGCCATAACGGTCTCGTTGATACGCTCAAGATTTGCCTGACGCTCGATGGGATTGGTGGCATGGTATTCCTCGAGCGCCACCAATAGCCCTGCAATCGCCTCTTTGCCGACTTTCATCGCGCGTGCAATACCGTGGAACTGGAGTTCACAAGCATCGATCAAGGTCCTGTTACCTGTGATAAACCCGACGGTTGGGCCACCGAACGCCTTGCCACCAGAATAGGTAACAAGATCCGCCCCGGCTTCGATATACCGCCTCAGGTCTTCTTCGGCAGCGGCATCGACGATTACCGGGATGCGCCTGTCGTGGCACAGGTCAATACAGCGATTCAGCGAGACCATATTGTCCTGTACACAGTGGTGTGATTGAACATACAAAAACGCCTTGACCGTCTCGGTGTCGAGAAAGTCCATGAGGGTTGTCTCGCTGACCGAGTTGGTACTGCCGCAGATCACGGGCTCACCTCCGCCGAGTCTGATCATCTGCTCCACCGGGGCACCAAAATTGACCGCGTGCCCGGCTTGCAAGAGGATTTTGTTACCGGTGCCCGAATGCGGAAGGCGCCGAATGAGTTCCCGGTTGTTTCCCGTGATGACCGCTGCAACGCTGATGGCAATGCCGGCAGCAGCACCGGTGGTGACGCAACTTGCCTCACCACCGGTCAGAAGAGAGATTTGTTCACCGGCAATACGACGCATGCTGGCGAGTTCGACGTGGCGTTGTGCCCATATGGCCTGCGCCTCTGCAACCGAGGCTGACTGGGCGGAGCCGCCCAGCGCGGTCAACTTGCCGGCGGCATTGATAACCGTTTCAAATGGATCGCGCCGCGTCATAGGGTTTCGGAAACACTGAACAGGTTACCCCGGACCATAACCAGCACCGGTTCAATCCAGTGCCTGGTTGTGCGAACCTGGCCCTCGGCATCCTCTACATCGACCGCCTTGTCGCTTTCACGAAACAAGGTAATGTTTGCTGGCTTGCCGGTCTCAAGGGTGCCGAAGCCGAAGCGATGGAGATCGAGTGCGCGGGATGGTGTCAGCGTGACGGCGCGTACCACGTCCTCGAGGGTAAGCCCCAACAATCGAAATTTGCTCATGGTTCGTGCCAGTGAAACCACGTATCGGTTAACGTTCCCCATATGCAGGTCACTGCTAATGGTGTGGATCGGCATTCCTTGATCCATTGCCTTTGCACAGGTGTCAAACGAAAAAGAGGATCGTCCGTGCGCAATATCGACGATCACACCGCGATCTACCGCTGCTTTGAATTCTGGAATCACCTCGTCCCTGTAGCCGAGGACTCCGCCGATCTTGCCATGGTAGGCATGAGTCACGATGTCGCCGGGACGCAACAGCGCCAGAATTTCGTCGATGACAGGTGGTGCATTGCCAATATGGACCATGAGCGGCGTACCGGTCAACTCGGCGGCCTTCCTGCCGATCTTTACGGCTTCGATGCCCATGAGTCCCGTGTGGCTTGAAGAAGCAAGGACCTTGACACCGAGTATCCATTGCGGATTTCTTTCAATAGCCTTGACCGTGCCGGCAAGGGAAATGAGTTCCGGTGTCGCTGAGTGACCGCCTGCGATCCCCGGCAGGCCAGGTGATCCGACATTGCAAAGTGCGAAGGTAGCAGTCTCCTGGGTATCGATGACAAATTCTTTGAACGCATCAATCGTTGTAGGCCCGGCTGAACCGGTATCGATCAGGCAGGCGACACCCTGGTTGATGCCGATCCGGTCCGCGGTCAGGCGCGATGTCTGGAATAGCGGGTGATCGAATATGTGGCAGTGCAGGTCGATGAACCCGGCGGCAACATGCAGGCCGATGGCATCGATCACATCGTCGGCATTGGTATCGATGCCTGATGCAATAAGACGGATCGTGTCATTTTCTACCAGAATATCCTGGGACAAGAACTGGTGCGTCGTGTGGTCGTAGACCTTGCCGCCTTTGATGAGAGTGGTTGCCATCCGGCTATTAAACCATAATCCTGCAATTGATTAGTACAATGTGGTCCCTTTCCTTATTGGCGGTTTCTCGCTGCAAGACGGATGCGCTCTGCCGCCTCGCCGGTAATTTCGAGTTCGGCAATGATCTCTTCAACCCTGTCAGGTTGCCTCCTTAACATGGCAAACGCCAACTGGTGGGTCGCGTCACGCTTCAGGTCGCCTTCAGGTAAAGACTGGAGCCAGGTGAGTGCCTCGTCCGGATCTTGAGCCGCTTTAAAATTGGAAATCGCAGTAATAAACCGGCCACGTGTCTGTGTGTTGGTGGTACCGGGCAATGCTTGCTCGACGATATCGACATTGTCAGAGGTAATCGCACCGAGGGCAGAAAGCTTGACCGCGTCGTATTCCGGTCCGAGTCCCAGTGCCCAGTTGAGCCCTTGCCTCGGGTACTTGCGAACGTAGGCATGCACGAGGTTAAGGTAGAGATTCTGGCGTTGGCTGGACGGCAAGGTTTCTATATACGCGAGGGCTGCCGCCGGATCATTCTGGCCCCAGGTATTGACCACCGTGGACAGGACATTGTCATCACCCGACCGTCGTGCGATGTCCTCGGCAACTATCAATGCCCTGTCTATATCATGTTGCGCCATGATACCAACAATCCGGGTTTGCAATTGGACATTTTCAGGTTGGTACAATTGTGCCCAGTCCAATGCGGCTTCAGGATCTCGTTGGGCGTAACGGCTCACCGCTACCTGCAACATCGTTTGTTGTTCGGTCCCGCGGTCAAGGTTGCGGATTCGCTCGAGCGCGGCTTCCGGATCAATCTCGACCCAGCGATTGACCGCATACATCATCCTGGTCTGCCTTTGCCCGCCGGTCATGGATAGGGCACTTTCGAACAGAATCGTCGGATCCGCTTGCTGTAATTCGATGCGTTCCCTGATTTGTCCGGCCCGGGATCCCAGTATCAGTTCTACTTCGCTCACCAGGCCAGTGCTTGCCAGGACAGGGTCCTGCAACAGCATTGCACCGATGTTGGTTTTGAGACGTTGATCACTGATCTGTCGAAAGTAGTCGAGTGCTGCCTGCGGATCGTATCTTACCCAACTCGTCAATACGTGGGCCTGCATGGCATCCCGGTCCAGGCGATACTCCTTGTCGACGTATGCCATGGCGGCAACCGGATCAAGTTCGATGTACCGCTCCATCAGTACACTGGCAATAACGGTTCGGTACAGGGGATCGAGTTCATCAAGGCAGCGGTCAATCAGGTCTTCCAGGGTCACAATTTCATCGGTTTGTGCCGCCAGTTGCCATGCCGTGAGCTGTTGTCGGAACACGGTGGAACTCGCGCCTATGTCTTCAAACGTAAGGGGTGCTGGATGGCCAGGGTTCGATGAGGTGCGTCGACTGCCGGACCCGGGGCGAACCGGTGCTGGTGAGGCGTCACGGGCAAGGCTATTGCTTTCCACCATAACCGGCGTGGTGGTCATCGTGTTGAATAAGAGCCAGGCACCAACGAATCCACCAAATGCGCTTATTGCCACCACAATCAAGTATTTCATCGCGTCATCGTAACAATTTCAGCATTAAAGAAAAGTCGCCTAGAATGTAGTGACCAGAGTTACCAGAAAGTTCAATGATGCTTGCTTTTGTTGGCACCTATACCCGCAGTACTGACGCCGAAGGGATTTATGGGTTTGCGGTCTCCGTCGACTGCCATGACTGGCAACCCAGTGCGATCAATGAAGGCATCGATAATCCATCCTGGCTGGCGCGACATCCAGGCTTGCCTGTCATCTATGCCGTCAATGAGACAGCAGATGATGGTGGGGCCGGTCACATCAGTGCATTTTCTTATACCGAAACCGGTAAGCTTTCGCGCATAAGCGGTTGCTCGTCACTGGGAGCGAATCCTTGTCACCTGGCAGTGAGTGACTCCGGGAAATGGCTCATCGTCTCGAACTACACCGGCGGCAGTTTTGCTACTTACGGCATCAATGCCGACGGCACGATTGGTGAGATGGCAAGTCTGGTCCAGCACAATGGCAAGGGTGTCGACCCGATGCGCCAGAAAGGGCCGCATGTACACTCTGCCGCCCTGGCGGCGTTCGGGCCGGGCGAGGCGATGGTATACATCGCGGATCTGGGGATTGATCGGGTGATGGGGTATCCGATCTCATCATCGGGTTTGGTCGATAGCGCCAAACCGGAGTCGCTCCGTTTAAAGCCTGGTGCCGGACCCAGACTTCTGTGTTTTGATTCGCAGGAAAGTTACGGCTACCTGATCAATGAATTGGATAACACGATCGTCAGTTTTGAGCGTGACCGCCACGGTCATTTGACGGAACTCGAGACGGTTAGTACTTTGCCCGCGGGCTTTACTGGCGCGAGCTATTGCGCCCACCTGCAATTGTCGGCCGATGACAGATTCCTGTACGCGTCCAACCGGGGACATGATTCTATCGTCGTATTTGCCACAAGCGCCGATGGACGGCTATCAGCGCTGCAGTGGCAGCCTACCGGTGGTTGTCATCCAAGACATTTTGCCCTGTCACCCGATGGCACCAAGCTGGTTACGGCGAACCGCGACAGCAACAATATCACGGTCTTCGATCGTCATCCGGAAACGGGCTTGTTGGCGCAAACTGGTGTCGAGCTATCCGTGCCAGCGCCTGTTTGCATCCGGTTTTGTTAACTGGATTGCTGTCGTCGCCGGGCCGAGCCTTCCCTTGCACCGCTCATATCCATGATCACATCCTTGTTTTCGAGAAATGTCTCGTAGCTGGCATCGGTGCCGAGGTTAATGCCCTCATTGCTGTACATGGAAGCCATGGAATAGTTGCCACCCGCGGCCTGGAACACCTTGCCAGAGGGTGCTTCCTCACTGGCCATAAAGATAACAGCGGGCGTAACCAGGGACGGTGCACGTTCTGGCGGTGGATTATCGGTATCCACCGGTGGGCGCCCCGGTACGGTTGCTGTCATGCGTGTCGCTGCACCTGGAGCCAGGCAATTGACCTTGATATTGTGAGAGGCGCCTTCAAGGGCCAGGACATTCATCAGTCCTAGCATTCCCATTTTTGCCGCGCCATAGTTGGATTGTCCAAAATTGCCCCAGATCCCGGAACCGGATGATGTAAAGATGATCCGACCGTAATTCTTTTCGTACATGATGGGCCAGGCCGCGTGAGTAACGTAGGCGCTACCATTCAAATGTACCGCCATCACGAGGTCCCACTCTTCGAGAGTCATTTTCTTGAACGATTTATCCCGTAGAATGCCAGCATTGTTCACCAGGATATCGATCGTGCCGAACGCACTGACAGCATCGTCGATGATGCTTTGGGCACCGGCCTTGTCGGATACCGACGCCTTGTTGGCAATTGCCGTGCCGCCCTCGGCCTCGATTTCCCTGACGACCTGGTCCGCAGCATCGCCTTCACCTGAGCCATCGACACTGCCACCGAGGTCGTTGACCACCACCTTCGCCCCACGCCGGGCAAACTCCAGCGCATGTGCCTTGCCGAGCCCGCCGCCGGCTCCAGTGATTGCAACAACCTTGCCTTCAAATTCACTCATGACCACATTCCTTAGTTCGGGATATCCGGTAGAGAGTACAACACTGGCGCGCCTGACGGCAAAGGCTCAGTCAGGCTCGGCCCGAAGGGTCACGTCCTGGAACTGTAACTGGTTCAAGGTGTAGTAAATACCCTTCTGCGCCATAAGCGCCTCGTGGCTGCCAAGTTCTTTGACTTCGCCGTGCTTGAGCACAAGTATCCGGTCTGCCTCGGCGATGGTCTGCAGGCGATGCGCGATCAGGATAGAGGTCCGACCCCTGGTAATGATCGACAGTGCGGACTGAATCAGGAGTTCGGTTTCCGTATCGATGGAAGCGGTGGCTTCATCCAGAATCAGTATCTCGGGGTCCGCCGCCAGCACCCGGGCGAACGCCAGTAATTGGCGTTGACCCTGGGACAGGTTCTGGCCCCTTTCGACCAGCGGTGTGTCATATTTTTGTGGCAACCTTTCTATAAATGTGTCCGCATTGACAGTCTTTGCTGCTTCAATCGCGCGTTCGCGTGAGATTGCTGGATTACCGAGTCGGATGTTGTCTAGTACCGAACCGGAAAAAATATGGAAGTCCTGCGGTACGACACCGATGCGCTTGCGCAGGTCGTGTGAATTGATGTCATTCAAGTCGATGCCATCGAGAAATATTTTACCGTCAGGAAAATCGTAAAACCTTCCTAACAGTCGTATCAAGGTGCTTTTGCCGGACCCTGTCGGTCCAACTACTGCCATTTTTTCTCCAGCGTTTATGGTAAAAGAGACGTCCTTTAAGATGGGGTTGTCGCTGTCATAACCGAATGTCAGATGTTTGAATTCAATTTTTCCCTCGAGCCGATCGGGCAAGCGGGCCGGTGTTGCCGGTTCCTTGATGGTTTCATGCCAGTCGAGGGCCTGAAAGATACGTTCGGCGCTGGCCATGGCCCTGAACAGGATATTGTATTGCATGCCAAGGACACGAATGGGCCGAATAAACATATCCACGAACTGTGTGAACAAAATCACGCTGCCAATCGAGATCGCATCCTGGAGTACCGAACCGCCACCTATCCACAGAATTACGGCAAGCGCCATGTTGACCATGTTATCCATGAAGGCGCCATAGCCGGTTTCGAGATAGATGGCATGGATTTCATGATCCTGGTTCTTCTTGTTTATGCCACGATACACCTCGAGGTTGTGTCGCTCCCGGTTGCTGAGTTGCACGACCTGTACACCACTCAAATTCTCCTGCAGGTTCTGGTTGAGCTGTGAAACCGTGTTGCGGATTGCCCGAAAGACCTTGCGTGTAGCCATTCGGAAGAAATAGGTGATCAGTGCAAATACAGGTATTGCGATTAATAGGTACAGGGTGAGTTCAACATCAATCGCAAGCATGATGCCGAGCGCCAGAAAGAAAGGTACGAACTCTCCAATCAACATCCCCATACCCATCAATAACTCAAACAACGCCTGAACGTCGTTGGTAATGCGCGTCATGATGCGGCCCACCGCGACCTTGTCATAAAACGAGGACGGTCGGTTTTCCATATGGGCGAAGAGGTCGAGGCGCATGTCCCTGAGTGAATGCAAGACCGTCTTTGCAAACGTAATCCGGTGGAGATGGTAAAACCCGTGGCAGAACAGGGTAAAGAGCGCATAGATTGCACAGGCCGTAACAACCGGCGCGAGCCCGCTAAGCGCAGCCAGGTTATTGTTCAGTTCGTTCATGCCGAAATCCGGCAGCAACGCATTCGGCTCGCCCAGTATGACGCCGTCAATGACCACCCGGGTGATAATGACCGGCAGCAGGACTGACAGCAGGGAAGCGAGCAGCACCAGTGCAATGCTGAGCGCGGCGAGCTTCTTGTGGGGCCGGGCCCAGGCCAGAATCCGGCGCAGGTACACCATGTTCATAGACTGGCCATGAATATCGGCATCGAAGATGGAGTGATCCAGTTTCTTTGACAGGTCTTCACCGGTTGCTGTGATGTTCATACCCGCATCCTTCACTCTGGCAGCTCGAGTTCTTCCAGCAGCGTACCTTTTGAACTCTGCGCTTTTTCAAGGTCCGCATAAAAACCACCTTTAGCCAACAAGGTCTCATGGGATCCCATCTCGATGATGCGGCCTTCTTCCAGGACAATAATTTTATCCGCGTGTCTGGCCGTCGAGACCCGGTGTGAGACCAGCAATGTAGTGTAATCCCGCCGCAACCGCTTCAGGCCTGACAGGATATGTTCTTCCGTCTCTGTGTCCACTGCCGAGAAGCAGTCGTCAAGAATCAGCAGCGGAGAGCGTCTGATGAGTCCACGCGCCAGGGCCGTTCGTTGTTTCTGGCCGCCGGACAAGGTCACACCGCGTTCGCCCAGGATGGTCGATAGGCCCTCCGGGAATTGTTCGATGGTTTCCCGCAGGGCGGCGGCCTCGGCTGAGGTCCAGATTTCCTCTTGCTCCCGGTCCGGTTTGTCATAGGCGATATTGTCGCCCAGGCTGTCTGCAAACAGGAATGGATCCTGCAAGACCAGACAGACTTGCTGGCGGAGTAATTGCAATGGGAACTCGGTGATGGGGTGACCATCCAGTAACAATTCGCCCCGGGTCGGATCCAGCAAACGGACAAACAGGCGCAGCAGGGTGGATTTGCCTGATCCGACGCGACCAAGAATCGCAACGGTTTCTCCGGGTTCAATTTCAAACGAAATGTCCTCGAGCGCGTATCGATCCTTGTTTTCATATTGGTAGTACAGATGTCGCACAGTGACTTTGCCGGTCAGTTCCGGAAACTGCTCGCTGGGAGCGTCCCGTATCTCCGGCTCATAGTCCAGAATTTCAAATAGCCGCGCAGTGCCCGATGCGCCACGTTGCCATTGTGTCACCATGGCACCGGCCTCACGCACCGGCCAAAGCAATAAGGTCAAGTAGGAGAAAAAAGCAGCGAAAGTACCGAGGGTCATGTCACCGCTGTTAACCAGGTGACTGCCGTAACCGATAATGATCAGTGTTGCGACGGCGGCAAGGATTGGCATCAGTGCGCCCAGCAGCGATGTGGTAACGAACAGGTTCAGGTTTTGCTGCGCGAACTCCGAATTGACTCCCGAGAAGCGATTCACTTCATCTTGTTCCTGGGCCATGGACTGGACCGTGCGGATACCATTCAGGTTCTCCTGCACGAAAGTCGACAGGCCCGAGAAGCCTTCCTGCACAATGTAGGACTTGTGATAGATGAGGATCGAATAATACCAGGCGACAATGGTGATGATCGGCATGGGCAACAGCAACGCCAGGGTCAGTTTCCACGACAGGCTGAACATAAAAGTAAGACCCACCAGCGCGGTAAAGACGAGTACCATGGTCATACGCGTGGTACCGGCGATCACCTGGCGAACCAGTGAGATGTCATTGATGGCACGGGCCATCAGGTCACCGATGCTATAGTGGGAGAAAAATACGGGTCCCTGGAGTTGGAGATGATGGTAAATGCGATTCCGCAGGTCGAAAGCGGCATACATGCCAATACGACGGATCAGGACCCGGCTGATGATGGTAACCAGCATTTGTGCCAGCACGCAGGCGGCGATAGCAAGGGCAGGGTAGGTCAGGGTGGCAACTGCAGACTCGTAGTGGATCGTACCTGCCGTGATACTTTCCTTCCCTGCCTGGATGTTATCGATGCCCATCTTGATATACATGGGGATCATCGCTTCGAAAATGCGCGCAACCAGTAAGCCCGTCATGCCAAGGGTAAAGGCCCAGATATGCTCCTTGAGATAGGGGAGCAGGCGCAGTAATACTTTCATGATTCAAACTTCTTCAGGTCGACGGGCGACAAGTAATATCGGGGCACGTGACAGCAGGCGGTTGGATCTATCGCCGTGATCGGATCGGCTCCATCAGATCGCGACATTGAAGCGGCGTCATGTTAGCGGAATCACTCGCCAATTGCCAGATGAGGGCGTTCAGATTCCGTCCAACGGTCGGGTTGAATCCACCAGAAAGTGCCATTTCCTGTGCCGCTCATTATAGGCGCCGGCACGCTCCACGTCCGGTTTAACGATCCGTGAAACCTTGACCATCTGCATGATTGCGTCCTCGAGTGTAGGATAGCGGCCGAGTGCGGTGGCGCAAAAAATTGCGGCGCCTCGACCCTCGGACGCCGCATCGGTGAGCTCGAGTGGCCGATCCAGTACATCGGCAAGCATGCTGGTCCAGACGTCGCTTTTCATCCCACTGCCGGTGATCCCGATGCGATCCGGTGGCCCGCACCAGGCAATGACCTGATTGACCACGTCAGCGATGGCAAGGCACGCACCTTCAAGTACCGACCGATACAGGTTCTCGCGGGTGGTATTGCTGTTCATGCCGTAAAAGATGGCCTTTGCCGCTGGCCGACGTTCCGGTGACAGCTGGCCGCCGAGGTGAGGAACAAACATGACATCGTCTGCGCCAGCTTTCATATCCCGAACAGCATCGTCCATTTGGCGAAACCGTTGCTGTCGATTGGCTTCTTTAGTGTCGCGTTCCAATGCGCCTGTAACTGTACCCGTTTCTGTAAAGGTATCGAGAAACCAGTCCAGTGACCGGCCCGCCATCAGGGCGTTGCCGCCAATGACGTTGAGATTCGGCGGATAGGAATAGAACCGCAGGCTGCCGACAGGTACCTGGCTTGTCACCATACGCGCGACACAATGCGTGCCCAGCGTGATGGCCATTGTCCCTTCGGTAATCGCGCCCGCGCCGGTATTGGCGCAAATGCCATCGTGCGCACCGACCGCAACCGGTATGCCTTCAATGAGGCCGAGCGTGTTGGCAGCCGCATTCGTCAAGGTACCAGCGATCGTCCAGGGCAACATCACCTTTGGCACCTGGTCAGGCGCGAGGTTTGCCCGCGCAAGCCAATCCTCATTCCAATCACCGTCGGGGCCGGAAGCGGGATCTGTGGCAGCAATACCAGTCATACGAAATAGCAGGAAGTCTTTGGCATAGAGGCGCCACCTTACGCGGCTCGCCACTTCTGGCCGGTTAGTCTCGAGCCACTTTGACTTGGCGATCAGCGCGGCAGCGTAATTGGGAATAGCGTCAAAGGTTGATAACATCTCCCCCAATTCACTTGCGTGTCGATTATCGAGCCAGGGGTCTTCGATGACGACGCCGTCGGCGTCAAGGAAAACCGTGGCACCCGCGCGTCCAGACAGACTGATGCCGACCAACTGAGCAGGTTCAATCGCGTGGTCGGCAAGTAATTGCACGGTCGTATCGATACAGTCGCGCCACCAGTCGTCCGCTGCCTGCCAGCGGCTTGATCCACGACTCAATTCTGTGTTGCGGCGAGTGGTTTGCCCTACCAGTTCACCGTCAAGAGAAAAGGCAGCGACCTTCAGTCGAGTTGTCCCGAGGTCATAGGTCAGGATCAGTTCTTCACCCATTGAGCAGTTCGAGCGCGTGGCGCGTGAGGCTGGTGATCTGCTCCCAGTTCCGGCTGGCTACCGCGTGTTCGGGGAAGAGCCAGCTGCCGGAAACGGCAATGACATTGTCGAGGGCAAGCCAGGCTTTGAGATTGTCCTGGTTGATGCCGCCAGACGGACAGAAATTGAGCTCAGCCAGCGGCCCGCCAATGGCATTTATCGTCTCGATGCCACCCATGGCGGCTGCCGGGAAGAACTTTTGTATCGAATAGCCCGCATCCGCAAGGATCATCATTTCGCTGACGGTGCTTGCTCCTGGCAGGAAGGGTAGATCCCATGTTTGTGCGCAGGCCAACAGGTCCGGCGTGGTGCCGGGTGAGACGGCAAACTGCGCACCGGCTGCTGCAATGGTTTGCCAGTCTGCAGTCGATCTCACGCTACCGGCCCCGACGACGATGTCCGGGCAGGATCGGCGGATCTCGCTGATCGCATCCGCCGCGCACGCAGTGCGCAGTCCAATTTCGATAATAGTGATACCACCCCGGAGCAATGCCTCCGCCAAGGGTACGGCATCGTCCACGCTGGCAATGGTCGCAAGCGGCACGATGGGGTTTTGACTGAGTAGTGTCCTGATGGTCAAATGCTAGGGTACCTGCATGGTCTCGGGCAAAGGAAAAGACAAAGGAAAAGGTTGTATGCTAAACGGCATGATGAGTGATGGGCAAGCGCGGGACCAATTTCTCAAGGACGGTTATCTGGTTGTTCCGGATGTGGTTCCGGTTGCTCTTTGCCAGGCGGTGATTGATGCGATTTTAGGTTACACGCGCGTTAATCTCCACGACCCTGCGACCTGGCACTGGCAGAAAGATCCCGGACAGGGTGGGGGCCATGGCATAGTACCACTTCATCATCACCAGGCACTTTGGAATGTGCGCCAGCATCCCGCGGTCTATGAAGTGTTCCGTGATTTGTATGAGCGCGATGATCTCTGGGTCACCATGGACAGAGTCAGCTACAAGCCACCGGCCGCCGCGCGGCGTCCCGATTGGTGCCGTGAGCCTGTGCACTGGGATTGTGATCCCTGGTCCTTTGATGACTTGAGCATCCAGGGACTCGTTTATCTAACCGACACGGACGAGACCCAGGGCGCCTTCTCCTGTGTCCCGTCAATCTATCGTGACCTTGACAATTATCGTGCGGCCAACGTGGCTGCCGAATCTCGTCGCCATCCAGACGTTAGTGACAATGACTTGAAGGCAATTACGGGAACGGCTGGCAGCCTGGTGCTGTTCCATCGACTGCTGCCACATACCAGCCGTCTCAATGAATCGGCACAACATCGATTCGTACAATATGTAGCCATGCAACCGGTGGGCACGGAAGCGGATCGGCAACAACGAATCAGGGAGTGGCGGGAAAGGTTGCCCCCGGCCTGGGCCATACGACAGAAAATAGCGGGCCAGCAGATTCCCGAACCAGGCGAGCCTGCTCGACTCACGGAACTGGGTAAGCGTCTCGTCGGTATTCGCTGAAACCTTCGACTTCGGGAAGGGCAGCCGCATTGCAAAAAAAAGGGCGAGTCCATGACTCGCCCTGTTTGGTTTTGGCCCATTCAGCCGACAGAGGTTAGAACGTCTTTCTCAACCCAACCTCGAACTGTCGCCCGAGCGGATTACCAATCCGTGGGTCATAACCCAGTTCCTGGCGTGACTCGGGTGGATCCTCATCGGTGATGTTGATGATGGATGCGGTGAACATCGCCCAGGAGAAATCGGCGGTGTAGTGCAGGTCGAATGAAATCCAGTCATCCGGGAAGACCCCGTAGAAGGAGGGCTCGAATGCTGTTGCGGTTCCTGGCTGGAAGCCTTCTGGAATCAAAGCCGCCTCATTGACCACACCGGTTGCCTTGTCGACGAAGCGGTCATCCACAACCGAGCTGACGAAGTTCATGCGACCACGAATGTTGTGGATATCATAGCGCCAGTTCACATCGAAGTTGGCACGCCACTCGGACGCGGCAAACGCGATGGTTGCGAAGTTGAGATATCCCAGTCGATCATCTGCCGGGACCAGTTCGACACCGTCCAGTATGGTTGGTGTGGACTCAAATTCCAGGATACGTGTGACTTGTAGTGTCAATCCCAGATCACCACCAAAGGCCGGTATCCTGTATCTGACACGCATGTCGACGCCGGAAGTCAACTGGCCAGGGCCGTTACCATAGGCCGTGGTGATATTCGAGAAGTCATCTGCAGCAGTGACGCCCTGGACACAGGCTCCGGAGTTGAAGGTGACACGACCCACCATCGGGTGAGAACAATCAGCCAGGGCAGAACCGTCCAGCGGAACACCGCCACCGCCCGGCGCGATGCTGAAAACCGCGTTGGCTACATCATTGGCAGAGGCCAGGAGACCCAGTTCATCCTCGGTTTCGATATTCCAGTAATCGAGGGAGAGGTACACATCTGATTCATCGCCATAGCCCTCCGATTGCCACACAAGACCGGTATTCCAGACTTTCGCGGTTTCCGGTTCGATACCACTTTCCGTAATCACCTGGGCGCCACGCCAGTTACCGGCCGCGATGGTGTAGCTGTTTACGCCGTTGGTGATTTCACCCGGCGTAATGCCAAGGCCAGGGGCCTGATAGTTCGTACCGTAAGAACCACGGAATGAAAGGTTATCGGTCGCGTCGAACTTAAGCGATACCTTGTACACCGTCGCATCGAGATCCACCGGCTGGAATTGCTCATAACGAGCCGCGGCAACCATATATAAATTGTCCAGGATTGGCAGGTTGAGCTCAAGAAAGTAAGACTCTTGATCCTGGGCTTGCGACTCGGGGATGTTTGTATCAAAGAATACAAACGGGCCGGGACGGTCTTCCGTACAGCCGGTGAAGCTGGGGTCGTCCGGATCTGCCGGATCCTGTCCCGGCCATGCACAAGGCTGGTTACCATTGAACAAGGGGTCAGGCACGCTCTCACGCAACTTGGTAGTACGCCACTGGGTACCTAGCGCCCATGCAACAGGACCACCACCGAGTTCCAGACCAAGCTGGCCGCTTACGACGGCATCGACGGTCGCGTTCCAGAGGATATTCTGTCCGGCGCGCTCATTGAAGATCCATCTAGCCAGATCGTCCGGATTTTCAGTACCTGGTACATGGTTTGGATTGGACAGTCCGAGGATAGGCTGTCCCGCCCATCCGGAGGCGAACGGGTTCCACCACTGGCATGAACCAGTGCCGGCTGCAGCTGGGTTCTGGGTACCGAATTGCGTTGGATCCAGGTCAGCGGCGGCACAGTTGGCACCACCAAAGCCATTCAATGCTTCCTGCAAGCGAGAACCAATGACATCAGGGAAGTCGTTGTACTCACTCTGGTGATTGAAGGTGAATGCCACGTCATAGGAAATCTCTGTATCGAACACCAGACCGTCTACACCGGTAGAGAAGTGCATGTACCGGTTGTCGATTTCGCTAGGCGCACCGAAGTTGCCATTGACACCCAGTGTGCTGTTACCACCATGCGCAAATGCGCGGTACGTAATTGGAGTAAAGCCGCTGGTGATTCCGAAGAACGGACTGGCAGCAAACCCGGTCCGGGTTACGAACTCATCGACATACGGGTTCGCCATGGGCACGAAGAATTGATAGGTTGCCCCCTGGTTGGTTGCCGGACCACGAATCACAGGCTGTGCCGGTGAGCCGGTCGCATGTGGTGTATGGACTCTCGCCCAGGCGAGCTGCATGTGGAAATTGTCGTTATCGGAGATTTGTGAATTCACCTGGAGATACAATCGGTAAGTATCACTTTCTTCCACCAGGTTGTAGTAGGGGATATAGTTGTACTTACACGTGAATACATCACGATAGATACCACCCACGGCATTACAGCTGTCTGGTGTGAAATCTGTAGCCAGACCGACGACACCACCCCAGGTCAGGTCATCCGGAGAATCCACCGGCCCGAACGGGCTCCTTGCCGTCCAACCAGCCAGATTGGTCAACGTCGACCAGGGCGCCGGGTTGGCAGCATAGTTTCCCCTGGCGAAGGAGCGCTCTTTGGTGTCGAGTTCCGAGCGGTGATCCCACTCAGCTGCAATGATCACATTGGTATCGCCTTCGCCGAAGCCGGTCAGTAGCCCCAGGTTCCAGTCACCGTCGGCACCGTAGTTCTTGTAGGAAGTGGCGACTTCCACTCCCGTGAAGCCTTCATAGGTGATGTAGTTTACGACCCCACCGGTGGCGTCTGCCCCATAGGTCACCGCGGCACCATCTTTGAGGATCTCGATTCGCTGGAATGCCATGCCGGGTAGCATGTTGATGTTCGCTGAGCCGCCGGCCACTGCCGAGGTGGTATTGCCACCAAGCCGTCGTCCGTTCATCAGCGTTAGGGTTTTGTCAGCGCCAAGGCCTCGCAGGTTGACGCCAACATCACCACCGAGCTGCGCGCCGGAAAAATAATGGCTTGAACCGGTAGATGGCCCCGACACGGTTAGGCTCTTGACGAATTCAAGCGCTGTCGGACTTCCCAGATCCTGCAATTCAGCCGCGCCATAGACTTCTACGGGCAGGGCTGCATCCAGCGGCGTACCTTTGATTAGCGATCCGGTTACGATCACTTCTTCCATCGGCTGGGTTTGCTCAGCAGAGGCGAAGAGTGGGGATGCTACAAAGGCGAAAAGGAACATCCGGATAAAATGCTTGTGGTTCATTGGTTACCCCCTGTCTTTCACTAAAAACGTGAGGGGCACAACATTTTCACATTTGCATGTGTACATCAGGTCCCCTCGTCCAGCTGCTATCTCCGTATTGGCACCGTCAATAACGCGGTTCGGATTCACTCATGGTTACTTTGAGTGGGTAGCGGGGGAATCTTGGCAGAACCGGCACAACACTACACTTGATCTGGCTCAAGTTTTATACAAGTTCTGGAAGGGCTTTGGAAAGTGGCCGGCAGTTTTCGGGCGAATGTCGCTATTCCAGCCGTTCGACGGTCACTCTTCGTTTTTCGTCTACCAACCGCATCGAGAATGACCACTTCCGTTTGTCGATAACGACCTCCTGGCCCCTGTAAATCGGGCGTCGACTTGGTTCCCGCTCGATCCAGACCATACCGTTCTCAAGGGTGATAACCTTTTTGCGGGCATTGTTGGTAGTGACATCGATAATCCGTGACTCAATGCTGTCCGGCACATTGGTTCTTTTGAGGCGTTTGCCGAACAAGGTCTCATCCAGCGGGTCGTCGTCCCCGATCGTTCCGGCTGGCTCCCGCGGTTCCCGGGTTTGTGACTTCTGTGCTGAGTTGTCGTAGCAATCGAGGCGTTCCGTGGCATCTTCGATAGCCGCGCATTCACTAAATGCACTGGCGACGCTGGCGGGGGAAGCACCGATGACGATCAACACAAATACAAAATACTTCATAAACAGAAGAACCAATCGCCCAGGGTTGCCGCTTAATGTAACCAAAGTCCTGGCCAAAAAAAAGGGGCGATTACTCGCCCCCTTTCAAGTTCCTTATCTGATTGTGCGATATCAGAGGTCCTGATTGACTCGAAGGTACCAGGTCATGCCCCGGAGGTCATGCAGGAACGTTTCCGCGCCACCCAGGTTAAAGAACGGGTCAGGCATTTCGTCGAAGACGTTTTGGACGCCTACCTCAACGGTGGTTTCACGATCCCCGAGTAGTTGCGGGAAAGAGTACTTGTAGTTGAGATCGGTATACATCATGTCATCGAGCTGGTCAGTGCCGTTGAAAAAGATCTGGGCTCCCAGCAACGCGGCCGAGTTGAACTGCAAGGTGATGCCGTCCATCCATCGGACCCGGACCATCGCGGAGTGATTACCCATGAACCAGTTCACGGTACCATTCACCCGAAATTCAGGCAGTGGTGGTACTTCGGCGACCTGCTCATTCTGGAAGCCAACGCCATCCCCTGAATCCAGTGGGTCACCGGTACCGAGGTTATAGCTGTATTCCAGCGCCTGGGTCATGCCCAGATTGAAAACGAAGTCACCAAAACCGTCGGTAGACAGGTTGTAGCGGCCGTACACATCCAGTGCCCGGTGCTTCATCTCCTGTGCATTCACTCGTGCCGTCGACACGCGCGCGATCAAGCCGGAGGCCGGATCCCGCTGGATCGCAGGGTCGGCATTCGCACTTGCAATCCAGGCTTCCGCCGAGTCAGACACCCCATCTCCGTCTGCGTCACCGCTGGCCGGGTCAGGATCACCACCGGATGCCAGGAACGCTGCCATATCGGCCCGTACCACCTGGTTACCAGTCTGGATCGCAATACGATCCTTGAAGTCATACTCGGAGTAGTCAGCGCCGATGTTCAGGTCGCCGTCCAATAACGAGAAGGATATGCCGATATTGTAGACGTCTGCCGTTTCGGGCGTCAGGTTCGGGTTGCTGGACAAGCAAGCGACCCGGAAGGTACCGGACGTATCATTCGTCAGCGGGTCACTGAAAGTCTGCAGTGCACAGTCTTCAGGAGAGAACAGCTGGGTCAGGTCGGGTGCAATGAACGCGGTACTGTAGGAAGCACGCACAGACATGATGTCCAGGGGCTGCCACAGAAGGGCCACTTTCGGGTCAAAGGAATCGCCGATGGCACCACCATAGTCAGTAAACCGGGCGGCAACCGTGAGTTCCAGGTCGTCGATCACCGGTAACAGGATTTCAAAGAAGCCCGAATACACATCCTGCTTGGCAGTATAGTCGAACTGACAACCACCCTGGTGCCAGTCACACTGGTTCCGGGCCGCATCAATATCGTCTTCGATACTGGCCTTGCGATATTCCACACCGAAGGCACCGGCAGCAATGCCGCCAGCCATATCGAACAGGTCACCGGTCGCAAGCACGTCGACTGCCCAGAAATCCGTATCGGTTACCGTATTGGCCTGGAAGTTAACTGCATCCAGTACCTCAACGGTGTTCGGGAAGTCCGGCGTACCTGACCAGGTACATACGCGATCCACACAGTTCAGGGCCTGGGTTGAGAACGGGTTCCAGTAGGAATCAGCAGGATCAATCGTAGTAGCTTGCAGTTGGCCCCGCAGGCCGGCTTCAAGTCCTGACTGGCTGCTGTTCTTGTTGGTTAACACGGTATGGATTCGCTCGAAGATACCAGTCGCGGCAACTTCCCAGCTGGTACCGGGAACAGCGTAAGTCAGTGTATCCATGACACGATAACTCACCGTATCGAACGTAAAGCTACCAAGGTTGGAACCGTCCGCATTGAGATGGCTCGGTTGGTTGGCACCGGGTACAAGACCGATTTTACTCAGGATACGCAGGGCAATAACGTCCACATCCTCATTGAACGCGATCCCCAGTGCCGGATCGAACGGATCAGCCGCCAGGATTACGTCGGGTACACCGTCGCCATTGACATCAGCGGTGCCACGATCAGGCACGCCATCACCGTCTGCGTCCTGTGCATACAGGTGCTCGCCCGGGTCAATGACCCCATCGGCGTCGAGATCTGAAAACGCCCGGTACGGGTTACCCGGGTGATCACCAAGGACAATCGGAAACTCTTCGGTTCGTCCACCAGGGTTCTGCGGCGAACCACGGCTATCGGTAATCAGCCGGTTGCCACGGACGTCCAGTTCATTGGATAAATTATCGGTGAACTGGAACTGGTAGTTACCCCAGAACGAATACTGTTCCTGCGGGTTCATGAAGTTCCACATTTCACCAAAGTGAAAACGACAAGACTGTCCGACTTTCTGCCCGGTCAGGAAGTTGCCTTTTGAACCAACGTCGGTACCGCCAGGGCTAACTTCGGGTGCTGCGCCGCAACCGGGATCTGCCAGGACTGAAACCGCACCGGGTGTGCCAGCGGGAAGCAAAGCGCCGGTGGCATCCCGATTGGGTACGGCCCAACGTCCAGGGTTACCCGTTTCGGATCGCTCAAAGCCACCCCGGAGATATTCCGGTCGTTCTGTTTGCTCGAGTTCGCCTCGCTTCTTGTACGAAAATGCCATGGTGACATGACCGTCGTCGGTATCAGAACCGGCGATAAACTCGTAAGCCTGTTCGTGCAGCGCATCGTCTTCAGTTTGCTGGTAGAACGCAGAAAATGCTGCACCACTGAAGTTTTTACGCGAAACGATGTTGACAACACCCGCCACGGCGTCAGTACCGTAGATCGCGGAGGCGCCGTCCTTCAAAATATCGATCCGTTCGATGGCGATTTGTGGCACCGAGCTGTTCAGGTTGCCGTAGATAGATCGCTTGCCATCGACGAGATCCAGGGTTGCACCAGTACCGAGGCCGCGGAGGTTAGCGGCACTTACATTACCGCCTTGTGCGCGGGCTGCGTAGGTGTTGGCTTGAAAATCTGTTCCATAATTGAATGTTTGATTGACCAGTACCTCACCAAGGTTGGGTGTCGCGTTCTCAGCAATTTGAGTCTGATCGACAACCGTCAATGGAGAGGAAGAGTCAAAACTATCCCTTTTGATATAAGAACCTGTAACTACCACCTCTTCTATTTGTTCTGCGGCAGTCGCAGGCAAACTCGGAAGTAGGCCAAGTGTCCCGACTAACGTCACGGCACCGGTCCAAACCCCCAATCTGCTAGGTTTAGTCATTGGTATTTCCCTCATTTTATTTGTTCTATCGACAACTGTCGCAAAGACCAGCCTCGATACCCCCCGAATAAGGAAAACCCCAAAAGCGCGGACAGACCGCGCCAAAGTCAATAAGTTCCCCCTACTCAGCCATCAGTCTAGTCCGCCTCTATGAGCCGAGTCAACGGATTTAATGTCGCCTGGGTTTCGCTGAAGACGCAAAATATAAGGGTTACAGAACATTTTGGTGCTCTTTTGGGGCCTGATGACCGGGTGCAACGTAGATGGAATTAGGGTTTGCGCCCAATGGCAGGGGTGGGCAAAATGGCGCACTTTTTGATCATCGCGCCTTTATCGTCACGCCTAACCTTGAAATGATGCAACGCAACAAACCAACACCGTCCGAGTCTAAAAGGTCAGGCGAATTCGCGCAATTGATTCGTCTGGCACTACCACTCATGGGCGCACAGCTTGCCCAGATGGGGATGGGCGTGGTTGACACCGTGATGGCGGGCCGCGTCGGTGCTGTGGATCTGGCCGGGGTTGCCCTCGGCGGCTCGGTACTGTGGCCCGTGATGTTACTGTCGATGGGCTTCCTGCAAGCAATTACGCCAACGGTGGCACAATTGAATGGAGCCAAGCGACAGGGGGAGATTGGCGAGTACATTCGCCAGGGCCTGTGGCTCGCCATCGTCAGTACCATCGTTATTTGCCTGGTGATTACCAACGCGGGTCCGTATTACGCGTTTATGGGGGTTGCGCCGGACGCGGTGGCGGTGGCGTTACCTTACCTTGCGGCGACGGCCTGGGGCATCCCGGCGCTCATGGGTTACTTTACCCTACGGTTTCTGGCTGAGGGGTTGGGTTTTACACGCCCGGCACTCTTTATTGCAGTCACCGCGCTGCTCCTGAAGATTCCCCTGAATTACCTGTTCATCTACGGTGGGCCGGGTATCCCGGCGATGGGCGGGGTAGGTTGCGGCTATGCCACGGCGATTGTGATGTGGGTAGAGCTCATTGCCATCGTGATCGTGGTCACGAGGCAACGATTTCATCCTGTCGGCTGGATCGACCGGTTTTCGTGGCCGCAGTGGGAGAAGATCCAACACCTGATGGTCATTGGTCTACCGATTGGGGCAACTTTGTTTTTTGAAGTGGGATTTTTTACTTTTGTGACGATCCTGCTCGGCCGATTTGGGGCGGAAATTGTAGCGTCCCATACGATTGCAATGAACCTGGGTGGCATCACTTTTATGTTCCCCCTGGCCCTGGGCATGGCCGCGACCATCCGCGTCGGGTTCAATATCGGTGCCGGCAGACCGGACCTGGCCCGACGAACAGCACAAGTGGCGGTCGCATCGACGGTGATCATTGCGATGTTCTGCGCGCTCATCGTCGTGATCGGTCGGGAAGTGATTGCCGATCTTTATACTAACGATGTGACGGTGCTGGCATTGGCAGCGGAACTGATGTTGTTTGTCGCCGTGTTCCAGCTATTCGACAACTGCCAGGCCACTGCGATCGGGGCCTTGCGTGGATACAAGGACACCCGTGTTCCCATGCTGATGACGTTGATCGGCTATTGGTTTATCGGGTTGCCGGTGGCAGCAACACTCGGGTTCGGCTGGTTGGGGAACCCGCTGGGCGTTCATGGTTTCTGGTACGGGTTGATCGTCTCGCTGATCTGCGTCGCCGCCATGGTGGTTTCGCGGTTGTTCTTTGTCGCCCGACGCTCCCTGTAGGCTGTTGGCTGTAGGCTGTTGGCTGTGGGCTGTGGGCTGTGGGCTGTTGGCTTGTAGTTCCCTCTATCTGTTTGTCCAGTCGTAAATGACACTGGCCATACAGGCGGTGAGTTTTTTCGCGGTGGGGATATGGAGGAACTCATTGGGTCCATGGGCGTTCGAGTGCGGACCGAGCACGCCGGTTACTACAAACTGTGCTTTTGGCATGCTATCAGCAAGAAACTGCATAAATGGAATGCTACCGCCGCAACCCATGGAGACCGCCTGTTTCCCAAAAAACGTGTTGGATGCGGATTGCAATGCCGCTTCAAGCGCCGGTGACGTTTCCGGTGCATTCCAGCCGGCATTGGGTTCATCCAGCCTCAATGAGACCTCGGCGCCGTAAGGTGCGCGCTCGGTCATAAGCTGGTTTAACTCTTCGCCTGCCTGTTTCGCGTTGGTTGTGGGTGGCAGTCGCAAGGCAAATTTCGTGGTGGTGTAAGGACGCAGTACATTGCCGGCACTGTTCGGTGACGGCAGGCCGTCGATACCGGTGACTTCCATCGTGGCCAGCCAGGTATTGTTCAAGACCAGTTCTGTCGGATTGTCGGACATGGGGCCACTATTACCGGCAAAGGTATACATGGTCTTGAAGTCAGCGGACAGGACCTCGCCGGCTGCCTGCGCCTCGGCACGGCGTGAATCGGGAATCTGTTCATTAAGGAAGGAGGGAATGATTTCGCCAGTGGTTTCATCCTCGAGTCGGGATAGCAACTGCCGGGTGATCCGAAAACTGGATGCCACGATCCCGCCGGCACCGCCTGAATGTGCGCCCTGTTCCAACACTCTTACACTCAGTTCGCCAATGAGCATTCCCCGCAGTGAAGTCGTTATCCATAACTGGTCGTAATTGCCACACATGGAATCAAGGGCGATAACCAGGCTGACGGGGCCGATGGTTGCTGACAAGGCTTCCATATAGGCAGGCAGGTCCGGGCTGCCACTTTCTTCCGAGGCTTCGATCAGGATCACTATGCGAGGTAGTGGCACATTCTGGGCCAGCAAGGACTTGATGATTGCGATGGCAGAATAGACAGCGTAACCATCGTCTGCGCCGCCACGACCGAACAATTTGTCCATCTGTCGGACTGCTTGCCAGGGGCCAAGGCCCTCGTTCCAACCATCGAATTCCGGCTGTTTGTCCAGATGCCCGTATATCAGGATGGTGTCGTCTATCTCGCCCGGGTATTCCATGGTCAGTGTCGGTGTCCTGCCTGGCAGCTTATGGTAATCCAGTTTCAGGTTCGGCACTCGCTGGCTCGCTACCCAGGCCATGATGTGGTCAACCGCTTGTTGCATATACCCGTTTGCTTCCCAGTCCGGGTCGAACATGGGGGATTTGTTGGGGATCTCAATATAGGCCGAAAGGCTGTCGATGATCTCATCTTCCCAGAATTTATCGACGTGAGCGGAAATTTCCTCTGTGTTCATTGCATGGCCACTGGCAAAAAGAAGATTGTAACGCGGCGGTCAGGTTAAAAACTAACCCCAAACAGACGCAGGGCCGTTAACCTTTCGACCAACGCAATTTGAATATGGAGCAGCTGCCACCGGTGGATGCGGTCCGAGTCGATGAAGGCGCCTAACAAGCTTGGTCTGGTGCAATCGGCACTGCGCATGTTGGTGCGCCACGCAACGGCTTACGACCGGATAGCGATCGTAACCTATGCCGGAAAACCTATGCCGGAACAGCCAGCGTCTCGCTCGAACCCACAGCGGGTGCCGACAAGCTGGCCATCAATGCAGCAATCGATCGACTGTTGCTGCAGGCTCTCAACGGAGCCGGTCGTCATCGTCCTTGTATTCGCCTTCGATAATCGTTGGCGAGTCTTCTCGCCTGTTTTCAAAGCCCGATTTCCGATGCATCACGTTGACCGCGGTCAACAGGCCACGGTTTATAATCCAGCGGGCGATGGGTCGTCGCAAACCAGGCAGGATGCAGGCAAGGCCAATGGCATCAGTGACAAAACCCGGCGTCAGCAGCAGCGCGCCACCAACCAGAAGCATGATGCCTTCTAACAGTTCGGTCTCCGGTATTTCTCCCCGGTTCAGCTTTGCCTGCACTCTTGCCAGGGTCGCGAGGCCCTCAAGGCGAAGCAACCAGATGCCGATGGTGGCAGTGAGTACTACCAGCCCGACCGTGGGAAGAGCACCGATAATGCCCCCAACCTCAATCAGGATAATCATTTCCAGGATCGGGATCGCGATAAACAAAAGGAGGCCAAGACGCATGGGCACAGTCTAACAGTGTGTGCGGTTAAAATCTGTGAGCGGGGGCCGCGGCGCCGCCAGGGGTGTCGCGCTTAATTATGTTAGATTGTCGGTGAGGTTGTGATATGCCGGAGTTGCGCGAGTGGAATTGAAGACCATTGAGTATGGCGTTGCAAATCGCATCGCGACCATTACATTAAACCGGCCGCACCGCATGAATGCGTGGACCGGCCGCATGCACACTGAGTACCGGTTTGCATTGAACCAGGCGGAACAGGATCCAGCGGTCGGGGCGATCGTCGTAACCGGTGAAGGACGCGCATTTTGTGTCGGTGCCGACAGTGAAGCGCTGACCGGGCATGTCAAGAAAGGAGGATATGACGCCGGCACACCGGATCCGTTAGCGGAACCAGGCTTTGGGGTCAGGCCGGAATTTGATGCGAGTTTTGCTTATCACTTCGGTCTCACCAAACCAGTGGTCGCCGCGATCAATGGCCCGGCGGCCGGCGTCGGTCTGGTTTTGGCATGCTATGCAGACATCCGGTTTGCAGTGCCGGGTGTAAAGTTCACTACCGCCCATGGCAAGTTGAACCTGCCGGCGGAGTTCGGTTTGTCGTGGCTGTTGCCCCGCATCATCGGTCTTGCCCATGCCAATGACCTGCTCCTGACCAGCCGCGTATTTATGAGTGATGAGGCGGCGAGCCTCGGTCTTGTTAATCGACTGGTGCCGCCGGAACAGTTGTTGACCGAAACCCGCAATTTTGTGGCCGGGATGATTGAAACCGTATCCCCCGGTTCTCTTTTTCAGACCAAACGTCAGATCTATACGGATCTGCACCGGGATGTAGGGAGCGCTGTGAAGGAAAGTGAGCAACTTGTAGATGACATGATGAAACAACCGGACTATGCCGAGGGTGTGCGCGCTTTTCTTGAGAAGCGCAAACCCGACTGGCGCGGGAGCTGACAGATTGAGCAATATCGAAGTGAAAAAAAACAGTGGCTACGGGCTGGACGATGCGCCTTACTACTTGCCAGTTGCCGATGAGGTGGAAATTTTCCTCGCCGCCTACGAGCAGCGTTTACCGGTTCTGCAAAAAGGGCCAACCGGCTGTGGCAAGACGCGCTTTGTCGAATCTATGGCATACCGGCTGTACCGGGGTGACAAGACGACACGGGATCGAAGCCGGGTGGACAATCCACTCCAGACCGTTGCCTGCCATGAGGATTTGAGCGCGACGGACCTGGTTGGGCGATTTCTCCTGCAGGGCGACGAAACCGTCTGGCAGGACGGGCCCTTGACCCGCGCGGTAAAAGAAGGCGCCATTTGTTACCTGGATGAAATCGTTGAAGCCAGAAAAGACTCCACCGTATTGATACATTCATTGACTGACCACCGGCGCATATTGCCAATTGAGAAACAAGGTACGATCCTCGACGCCCACGACAATTTCTTGCTGGTCATATCCTACAATCCCGGATACCAGAATGTGTTAAAGGACCTCAAGCCCAGTACCCGGCAACGATTTGTCGCGATCGACTTCGACTATCCGGCATTGCCACAGGAAGCGGAAGTGATCGCGCACGAAAGTGGCGTTGACCTGGATGCTGCGATGGAACTCGCGCGCCTGGCCCAGAAGGTCAGGCAGCTCAAACATCACGGATTCGATGAAGGCGTCAGCACCCGCTTGCTGATCTATGCCGGGCAACTCATTGCCAGTGGTGTTGCACCCATTCGGGCGTGCGATGTTGCCATTTGCCGCGCGGTATCGGATGACCATGATGTCCAACGAGCGATCGAAGAACTGGTAACGACGATATTTCCAGGGGGCTGATGTGACTCAAGTCAGCAGCAGTGTTGATCATGTCCGGGGTGAACTCGAAACCATCAACCCGCGTTCAGCACAACTGTTTACTCAGAGCGCCGGCGCACTCGAGGCAATCATGAGTCCAGGGGAACTGGTCTCATGGGCTGGGATTTGTCTTGAAATTGCGGGATCCGGCTGGCACGCATTTGAATCTGCCAATGCCTATATGGCGCTGAGCATGCCCATGGCGACCAAGCAGGGCGTTTCAGCCCTTGCGGATTGCGGTCTTTACGGGTTTAGGCTCTGTGGCTTTTCGTTTGAGCCTTCGGCCACCTACTTCCGAGGCATCCAGCATTTACTCGATGAAGACATGCTGGACGAACGCCAACAACATCTTGAAGCTGCTGGAAAGACATTACGGGAAAGTTTCACTCACGCCTCCAATCTGGTAACCGACTATTATCGTGTCGCCTTTACTGTTGCTAATCACAATAGCGAGCCGGAAACCAAACGCTGGTGTAAGCTTGTTGAAGAAGTATCGATATTGGAGCGCGCCGATGTCATCTCGTTTCTCAATGCCAGCGAGGCGGCCGCGGGCGTCAATTGGTCATTTGTCCAGACCCTCAATCTTGTGTCGATCGCAGCGGGTATTGATTTTCTGGACCGTTACCCAAGGCTAGTAACCCTGTTTGAAGTCGATGTGCTCGCACAACTTGAGCAGACGGTACTCACCTTTGCCGGCGATCCTGCCACTTTATCGGATTGGCTGGACAAGCTGGAAGTTGCGACCGCGGAGCTTTCGCCCGCCGAGAAGCGGACGGTCATCGAGGTGAGCCACGGGTTGCCGCTGGCGGTACTGGCCACAAGTTTGCTGGAAGTGGTAGATCGTCTGCCGCTTACTCGTCCTCAAATTATCCATCACTGGAGCAGGCAGGTGCATGATTACCTGCCTGACCGAATTGACGTGGCGTGTGGTTATCTCGGGCTTGAGTCACTCACGTCGATCAAGGCGCTGGAGCACTTGCTGGGCCAGGTGAACTTTGCCGACTGCAAGCGCATCCTGCAACTCTACACCGAGGCGATAGTTGGCAGGCGTCTATCTGTTGAACCCATCGATAAGGTGTTGCCGGATTTCCGGGCCCTGCCATCCACTGACGGCCTTTCTATACACTTGCCGGCGTCGATCGCCGTCTACCCGGATCGCCGGCACAATTTCGATCTGTACAAGATTTCCCTGCTGCATCAGTTGGGATACTACGAATTCGGAACTTTTGATTTTGCGGGCCCGGATGGATCACCTACTACCGCGGCATTCCGGTATCACTTTTCCAAATACAGATACCCGGAACTGGCCGCCGGGCTGTTCCAGTTATTGGAAGACGCACGGGTAGATTGGGCAATAGCGAGACGTTACCGTGGCGCCGAAAGTCTGCTGGCAAGATTCAAGCAGGATGCACTCGAGAACCTGCCGCCAGCGCTGGATTCGATTGCTGGCAACGCGCTGCTCGCACTCACCTACCTGAGCCTGGACGCCGGGGTGCCGCCGGGATTTCCTCTCGATTGTGTCGCTGCATTGCGCCGTGAGATTACCAGACTGGATAGTGCGCATTCGGATGTCCATGTCACCATGGAAGTGGTTCGGGCTTGCTATGACATTATTATGACGGCTGCCTCAGCCGCGAGTCTGGATGATCCCGAATCGATTGCTTCCGCTGATGCGGAAGCCGAAACCGGGAAGGCACCGATTGAAAGCCCGATGCCGGAACCGATCGAGTTTCGTGGTCGACTGGAACCTGATCGGGTCCGTATCAATATGCACCTGGCACAAATCGAGGAGCCAGAGGTTGAATTTTCTGACACCGAACCTGACGGCGTGAGCATGACCAGTATGGTCGATCCGAGGGACATCAAAATCGAGCAGCTGAAAAAGGGGGAAGTGCAGGAAGCACTCGGCATGATGATTACCGACCTTGATGGCCGTGGCATTGATGAAGCCCTGGCGGATAAAGCGGATGATAATGCCGAGACCTTTAAGGGCCTGATCAAGTCCAGCGCAAATGACCGTCACGAGCTCTCTTTCCAATACGACGAATGGGATACCGTGATTTTGGATTACCGACGTTTGTGGTGCACGCTCTATGAGATTCGTGACATAGATGAGAAGCCGGAATTCGTTGAAGACACCCTGCGTGAATTGCGATCGGTTTCGAGCAGCGTACGCAAACAGCTGAGCCACTTGCGTCCCGAACTCCTGCGCAAGATAAAAGGGATGGAGGACGGTGAGGAACTGGACCTTGAGAGAGCGATCGAGTCCCGGATCGACCAGCGCGCCGGTTTGAGTCCGAGTGAGCGGATCTACATCCAGCGCCAGCGCAAGGACCGGGACGTCTCGGCATTGTTTTTGCTGGATATGAGTGCGTCCACCGACGATCGAATTACCTTGCCACAAGATGAGACGACCGTTGCACCTGTTTCCCACGATCATGACGACTTCTTGCACGACTACTACGGCTCGGAGCTGGTAGTGGATGACCGCAAGCGTATCATCGAGCTTGAAAAGGAAGCCGTTGTCTTGATGGCAGATGCACTGGAGGACCTGGGCGACAATTATGCTGTTTGCGGGTTCTCGGGTTATGGCCGTGACAAGGTGGATTTCTATGTTTGCAAGGACTTCACCGAGCCGTACAACACCAGGGCCAAAGGCCGAATCGGCGGCATCAAACCCTGTCGCAGCACGCGCATGGGGCCGGCAATTCGCCACGCCACCCGGCGACTTAATGCAACGGAATCGCGAGTCAAGGCGCTGATCATTATCAGTGACGGCTATCCGCAGGATTTTGATTACGGCAAGGATAGAAACAGTAAGGATTACGGCATCAAGGACACGACCATGGCGCTAACGGAAGCGAGGCAGCAAGGCGTGCAAGCGTTTTGTCTGACCGTCGACCCTTCCGGTCACGATTACCTGCGTGAGATGTGTCCCGACCAGCAATATATGGTGATTCAGGATATCAACCAGTTGCCTGACGAGCTTTCAAAGGTTTATCGGAGTCTGACAGCATGACATCGAAACACAAAAGACTGACACCCTTTCACCTTGCTATCCCGGTACACGACATCAAGGTGGCGCGCAGGTTTTACGGCGGACTGCTGGGTTGTCCGGAAGGGCGCAGCAGCGAAGACTGGCGTGTGCTGGCGGATCGACTGAAAGCCAGTGGGGTTAAATTCCTGATCGAGCCTTACGTGCGCTTTAAAGGCCGGGTGGGTGAGCAGGCCACCATGTTCTTTCAGGACCCTTCCGGCAATGCCCTGGAATTCAAGGCATTTGCCGACATGGATACGGAATTGTTCAAACGCGATTGAATCCGCGCCATGCAGTCCACCTCCGGTTGTCATGGGTGTAGATAAGGAGAGGAATCAATGAGTTGTACTGAACACCGGAGGAAGGTCAATGGTGTCAATCTGTGCTGGTTTGAGTGGGGCAGGGACTATCGAGAGCGGGGGACAATCCTGTTGATCCATGCCACCGGCTTTCACGCACGTTGCTGGGATGCGACGGTTGCCCATCTTCGTGGCCAGCACGTGATCGCGGTCGATATGCGCGGCCATGGTCGCAGCGATAAAACGCCGCCCTACACCTGGGACACCTTTGGACAGGATCTGGCCGCGTTGGTGCGCGAACTGGAGCTTAAATGCATTGTTGGGGTTGGCCATTCCATGGGTGGGCATTCCCTGACACAGGCAGCGGCTGCAGAACCGTCTCGATTTGACCGTCTGGTGCTGGTGGATCCGGTCATTTTGCCGCCGCAGGCCTATGCCGCTTTTGCTGGCGCCGGTAATCCGCAAGACCATCCCGTGTCACGTCGCCGCAGTCAATTCGATTCGGTGGAGGCCATGATCGATAACCTGGCCGGCCGTGGCAGTTTTGCGTTGTGGGAGCCCGCGGTGCTTGAAGACTATTGCCGCTATGGCCTATTACCCAATCCGGACGGGCCGGGGCTCATTCTTGCCTGTCCACCGCTGGTTGAAGCCGCCGTGTACACTGGCAGCGCCGGTACCAATATTCTGGACCTGGTTGAGCAGGTGGCTATCCCGGTCACCGTACTGCGGGCCCCGCCACGGGACCCGGACCATCCGGTTATGGATTTCTCGAAATCACCCACCTGGCCGGAACTCGCCGATCACTTCCAAAAGGGTACGGATGTTTACCTGCCAGAGCTCACTCACTTCATTCCCATGCAGGCACCGCGGCTGGTTGCCGGGCATATCCTCAAGTATGCTCAGGCAACCAGCAGTGAGTGAAGCAGTGAGGCAGACAGTAATGACACAAATGACCGGGGGAGAGGCGGTGTACCAGACGCTGCTGGCGAGTGGTGTTGACCATGTATTCGGCATTGTGAGTGTGCACAACATTCCCATTTATGATGCCATCCTGCGGGGAGGCGGTATCAAGATGATTGATGTCCGGCATGAGCAGGGTGCGGTGCATGCAGCCGACGGTTATGCAAGGGCGACTGGTAAGCTCGGCGTCGCGATCACCAGTACCGGTCCCGGTGCGACCAACGGCATGACCGGCCTGTTTGAAGCCGGTTTCGCGTCGTCTCGCGTGTTGATGATTACCGGACAAACCGAGACCCGTCATTACGGCAAAGGCAAGGGTGTGTTGCATGAAGCCGAGTTGCAGTTGCCCATGTTGCGTAATGTCACCCGCATCACCGAGAGCCCACGGCGAACCCGGGATGTTCCAGAAGCCCTGGCTCGTGTGATTAGAAATATCATGACCGGGCGACCACAACCAGGAGCGATTGAAATTCCAGTCGACCTGCAATACGAAAGTGTCGATTTGGAAATTGCCAGCCTCATTGAAGGCGAGCGGATCGAGCCGGATGCCTCCGCCATCAAGACGGCGGTCAAAAGGCTCGGTGAAACCGGTAGACGTTTCATCATTGCCGGGGGCGGGGTGATCAGGAGCGGCGCCTCGGATGAATTGGTCAAACTTGCCGAGGCACTGGATGCGCCTGTCTTTACCACTACCAATGGTCGCGGTGCGATACCGGAAGACCATGCACTTGCCGGTGGTACCTTTTTGATGGCCTGTCGAGAGGCCATTGCTGATGCGGATCTCGTACTGGCGGTCGGGACCCGATTCCAGGGTGGCAGCACCGGTAACTTTTCCCTGCAGATGCCGGGCTCGCTGATTCATATCGATGCCGACCCGCATATGGTGGGACTGAATTATTCCCCGGAGGTCGCCGTGTTGGGGGATGCAAAATTATCACTCACCGCCATACTGGACAGCATCAATGCTGTTGCCGGCGACGCTGCCTTCAAGACCAGGGTGCTGGCGGCCGCCGGGACTGCCCGCAAGGGTGTGCGTGAACGTATGGGGCCGGATTTTGAATTGATCATGGATACCATCCGTGACCGACTTCCGGTAGAGGGCCATATTGTGAGGGATGCCACCGTGCCCGCCTATGTCTGGGGCAATACGTTGATACCGATTTTGAAGCCACAGACTTCCCACCACACCACCTCTGCCGCCATTGGTCCGGGATTGCCGCTGGCAATCGGTGCTGCCCTCGGCACAGGTGAAAAAGCCGTGGTCATCCAGGGCGACGGCGGTTTTATGTTAAACCTGTCGGAACTGGCTACTGCAGTGCAATTCAAGGTACCGGTGATTGTGTGCCTGTTTAATGACGGTGGTTACGGCGTTTTACGCCGCATTCAGGGTGCGCGCTTTGAAGGTCGCACCACTGGCGTCGATTTGGCTACCCCGGATTTTGTCAAAGTAGCTGAAGGGATTGGCCTTAAAGGCATCGCGGTCGACAGCGCCGAGGCATTTGCTGATGCGTTCGACACCGCCATGGCAACCGACGGTCCGGTACTGCTGGATATCAACATGAACCATCTGCAACCCATGCGAATGGGGATTGGCTAATGAAGCCTGTGCTTGCAGTCACGATGGGCGATCCGGCCGGTGTGGGCGCCGAAATTATTGTCAAGGCGCTCTCCAACAAGGCGGTATTCAAACGCGCGCAACCGTTTGTGATTGGGAACCGCGCCTGTCTTGAAGCCGCCATGGCGCAAACCGGGATCGACGCACGCCTGTCATCACTGCAGGATCCAGGTGAAATTGATGAAACCGACAAGTCTATCCAGGTCTGGGAGCCGGTTACATTCGATAGTCGTAACCTGCGCATGGGGGAAGTATCGGCTGCCTGCGGTGAAGCCGCAGTGCAGTATTTTGAAGCGGCGGTCAACTTGTCGCTGGCTGGCGACATCAAGGGTGTCGTTACCTGCCCCATCAACAAGGAAGCCGTGGGTGCCGCTGGCTATCATGGTGATATCGGCCACCAGGAAATCCTCTCCAGGATGACGGGGTCAACGCTGACAGCCACGATGCTCATGACGACTGGCCTTAAGGTGGCACATCTTTCGACGCACAAACCGCTGGCCGAGGCTGTGAAATATGTCACCCAGGGCGTGTTGGTGGAAAAACTTAAATTAACCTCGGACAGTTTGCAAAGCTGGAGTGGGCGCTTGCCGCATATTGCAGTGGCCGCACTCAACCCGCATGGCGGCGAAGGTGGGATGTTGGGGCGCGAGGAGATCGACGAAATCGCGCCGGCAGTTGCAACTGCAAAGTCCATGGGGCTGAATGTCTCCGGGCCCTATCCGGCTGATTCGATCTTCTACCGCGCTGTTGCTGGTGAATTCGATGCGGTGTTGGCGCTGTATCACGATCAAGGCCACATTGCGATCAAGGTACATAACTTTGAAGACAGTATTACCGCAACCATGGGGATCCCCTTTATCCGCACGTCAGTTGACCATGGTACCGCCTTCGACATCGCAGGCCAGAATCGTGCCAACGCAGACGGCCTTGAAAAAGCGATCGGTGCGGCCATTGATATGATGAACGGGACTTTGGATTAGGGACTTTGGATTAG
>JBBDIT010000051.1:0-33376 GCA_040880285.1 Pseudomonadales bacterium
CTTGTATGGGGGCGCCAGTGGTTGGGTTGGTGAACGTAAAAACCTGCTGTGCCGGGTTGATCCAGGCAGAGTTGGTTGGATTCACAACCGTTGCATCAACCGCCCGCAGACTATGGGACGTGCGCGTGAAGTTGCGCAGACCATCGCCGTAAACATTTTCACCAGTCAGGACAATAAGGCCGGCCCCGTCTGCGCCACCCATGACCCGGTCAACATCAGCCTGGTTGCTGCGCAGATTCAATGTCATATCGTCGTTAATGATCCACTCCAGCGACAAGGCCACATTGGTTTCATCACCACTGTCGAGGTCCGACCCAAACGCGCTGCGCTCTTCCACCCAGCCGTCATGTTCACGCGAGGAACCGGTCAATCGGGCGTTCAGGGTACCGTCGATCAGTGGGCCGGAGATCACACCGTAGAGATCCCGGGTGCCATAAGCACCGACCACTGCTTTGGTTGAAAACTCAAATTCACTGG
The DNA here is from genome assembly GCA_040880285.1 of Pseudomonadales bacterium. Taxonomy (GTDB): domain Bacteria; phylum Pseudomonadota; class Gammaproteobacteria; order Pseudomonadales; family Azotimanducaceae; genus JANQJA01. The sequence continues at coordinate 478 of JBBDIT010000051.1, forward strand.
TGGGCTTTTTGTACAGGAAATTCATCGCGCCGCCAACGGCATTACGGCCGTACAGCGTACCCTGCGGTCCACGCAGAACCTCAACACGTTCAACGTCCCAGAGCGAACCAATGGTGACAGTATACAGATCTTCCGAGTAGATACCGTTCATGTAAGTGGCAACGCCGGGGTCACCACCGAGGTTCCTGAAGTTTCGACCAACGCCACGAACGGTGGAGTCATACGGCTGAATGGTGGTAGCTGGAATCATATTCTGGAGATCTGACTGGTTTCGAATACCAAAATCGTCAAGCATCTCTGAAGTGAAGGCAGTAATAGAAATTGATGTGTCCTGCACAGAAGACTCTCTGCGCTCGGCGGTCACAACAACCTCTTCGATCTGCCGGGATTGTGCTGCCGATGCCGTAGCGGGCACCAGCAAGGTTGACGCAGCCATTACGGCAACGCCGACACGGCGTATAGATGTGTACATGGATTTCCCCCAAAAGTTATCGCTATTGTCTCTGGCCCAAAGTGATTCCCTTGCGGAATCCAGGACCATGCACCCAACAGTACGGGGACGAAACCCGAAAGTAAACCACCGTGGTGGTTTATTGAGTTAGTTTTTGTACGGATGCAGACGCTTGTGACGAAATAAGCGGGCGCATAAAAAAGGGGCCTTGCGGCCCCTTTCCGGTTACTGCTACCTGGAGGTGCGAGACCTCAATTGGCAAAGACCTAGTAGCCGCCCAGGCGATAGCGGAACTCAACACCACCCATGCGGGGCAGGGTTGGCACCACACTTCGCAGGTAGTTCTCTGCCTCGCCTTCCCGGTCCATGTTCCTGATACCGATCTCATCGGTAATGTTGTTAACGAACGCTGCGACGGAGAGGCGCTGATCGGTCGCTGTCCAGGTCACACGTGCGTCCCAACGAGACCAGTCAGAAGCAGTATCAATGGGGCTGTCAACCAGGTGGAAGCTGATTTCGTCTGTCCAGGCAACGCTGGTCAGGAAGTCAATCGTGCCACTTGCAATATCCCATCGATAGTTCGCATAGCCGGCCCACTTCTGTTCCGGAATACGCTGCAGGCGGGCGCCGTTTGTCAGGTTCACCCGTTCAGCCGGAGAGTACAGGGACTCGGGTGCGAGCGGATTGTTGGTATCGACAATCCCCAGCGAGCCGGTCTCGGTATCGACCAGTTCAGCATCGTACTTCGCATCCGTGTAACTGTAGTTGGCACCCAGCGTGAGTTCATCCGTCAGTAACCACAGACCCTCGAATTCAAAGCCCTGGTTAACTGCTTTGGGATGTCCCCTCACCACGGTTGACGGGCCAATAAAGCTGTTGCCGGAAAATTGCACATGTACGTTTTCATAAGTGTAGTGATACACCGACGCGTTTATCTGCAACGTTCCTTCCAGTAGTTGGCCCTTGTAGCCGAGTTCGTAGGCGTCGATAGTCTCTGGTTCGTAGGTGGGTGTGCCCGAGAAATAGCCCAGATTGAATCCGCCGCCACGATAACCAGTCGTATTTGACAGATAAACCAGGGTGTCGGCGTTGGGTGTCCAGTCCAGATTCACCCGATAAGTCACCTCGTCAAATTTATTTTCAACGGCCCGATAGATGGACTGACTGAACGGAATGCCCCTGAACCTGATCGGCGCTGCATCAGTTGGTGTACCGTCGGGATTGAGTGCACCAATTGCCACGTTATAGGCAAACAGATTAGCCGAATCCAGGGCTTCTTCCTGGTACAGGTACAGGTTCTCGAAACCCTTCTTGTCGTCTTCAGCCCAGCGCACTCCCACGGTCAATGCAAACAGCTCATTGATCTGCCACTCGGCCTGGGCATAAGCCGCCTGTGCGGTGGTCTGGTTCTCGGTGTTCCAGATAAAGCTGGTGCCGTCCGATGCCGGCCCGGAAGGCGCGTTGCCTAACCCAAACCCTGGCGTATCGCCATTCCATGGTCCCTCCAGGAAACACAGTGCCGTAATGCTGGGATCGGAAAAGGCGGCCACCGGAATGGCACCGGTAATATCCGGGACCGTGCCATCGGTACCAAAGGTCGTGGAGTTGAAGATGGTATTGATGGGATTGCCCTGGCAAGCATCTCGTGCTGAAGCCCATCCAACCTGATCCATGGCAAGCGGCACGACAGGATCGGTGCCCAGCTCCGCGGCACTGGTCGCAAACACCGTTCTGGCAGTCTGCCAATCGAAGTAACGGTTACCCGGAACCGGGCTGAAGCCGAAAGTCGGGTAGGTCGCCGGTGAGTTATACCGCTGCATACCAGTGGACCAGAAGTCTAATCGCTGGTCGATCTGGTTTTCATAATGGAACAGGCCCGTCGTCAGAGTGATGTCATCACCAATGTCGATAAACGCCTGTAGCTCATGCTGGAAGTTTTCGTTTTCCTGGTTTGCATGGAACTGCATATCGAGATCATTGCTGGATCGATCATCGTCGGTGACACGCGTATACAGGTAATCGGTGTAGGCGCCGATATACTTGATGGTCATCCAGTCAGTTACATCCCATGAAATGTTGAGATAGCCTGCCTGATGGTCAAAACCCTCGTTATTCAATCCGTTGGTTTCCGCCAGCAGGTCATCTCCGGTCAATTCCGGCAAGGACCTGCCGTCACCAATATACGCGGTATCTGCAATCGCCTGGTTGTGTCCGAAGGCAAAGTTGGGCCTTGCAAAGCCGCTGGCAACCGGGTCGACACCGGGAACTACACGCTGACCGGTACGGCTAATGCCATTATAGTTGAAGGAGAAGGTCGGCCAGGCCGGCGACGGTACAGTTCGGCGTGGTGCGATCTGTCAGGCTCGCACAGGGAATGGTGGTATCGACTGCGCGATAGCCAAAGACCCTGGCTGAGGTATTGCGTTTGCCACCAGTCACTTCATCGAGGGCCCCGGCCGCTTCACTGACCACAATGGTACCGGCACCCTGGGCGCTGGTGATGATGCGGCGGAAGCTGCGTTCGTTACCACGCAGGTCAACCGTAAAATTGTCAGTCGGTGTCCAACGCAATGCGAGGGCATAGTTCTCGTCGCCGTAGGCGTCAAGTGCCGGGCCACCGCCGAGGTCTTTTACCGTGCCTTCGCGTTCACGATGCACGCCGGTAAACCTGGCGGCCAGCTTGTCTTCGATGAGCGGTGCGTTGAAGAAACCGTAAAGTTCTGCGGTGCCGTAGTTGCCAACGACGCTACGAATCTCGGCGGAGACGTCCTGGGTGGGTTTGGCTGTGTGGAAATTGACCGCGCCCCCGACCCCGTTTCGTCCATACAGTGTTCCTTGTGGCCCCCGCAGTACCTCGATGCGCTCGATATCGTAGAGGCCGCCCTCGGTCGATGCGATACCGAAGTCTTCCGAATAAGCACCGTTGAAGTAAGTTGCAACCCCTGGGTCACCACCCAGCGCACGGAATACCCGTCCAACACCGCGAATCGAGATATCGTAGGGTTGGATGGTGGTGGCTGGAATGTAATTCTGCAGGTCTTCCTGGTTGCGAAGACCGAAGTCCTCAATCATTTGGTCATTAAATGCCGTAATGGAGATCGCGGTATCCTGGACTGTTGATTCCCGCCGCTCAGCGGTTACCACAACTTCCTCGATACGCTTACGTTCACCCTCGGCAGAGTAGGCTGTTTGAGGCACGAGGATTGACGCTGCACAAAGTGCCGCGGTCCCCAGGCCAAAGTAGCGGATAGCCATCGTATTCCCCCTAAGTTATCGTTATTTGCCACATTTATTGCCCGCCTACCATACCCGCGTCAGGTCTGGCAAGTGGCCTGACGCAACGATAAGCGCTCAGCGCGTGCTTGTAAACTACTAAAAATCAGTAAAATACAAGGCGTTAGCTTAATTCCTGGGATTGATGGGGTATCTTGCAGCGAGGGCAGGACTTACCCTGACCTGAACATCTATTATTCAACTATTATTGATTCAACGCGGGAATCAATTTCGACCAGCTGGCCCGTTGTCAGCTGGTTCTTCTCTGAGGGAAGCCGTCTGGAGGTGAAGCAGTGACAGAATCCAGGGCCGGTATCAAAGCGCATGGCGTGGAAAAGCAGGAACGAACCACGCGCCAACGTGTATGGAACCGGTTTCTAATTACGGCGCTCGCGCTGCATGTACCAGTCTACTTTTATCCGATCTTGCGGTTGTGTTATTGGCTGGAGTTACCCGGCTGGCTAACAGTGGCAGTTTTTTTGCCTATTGCCGGCAGCCAGATTATCAGCCGACTGTATTTGCGCGGCGATACCCGCACCTGGGCCATCGCCTATCGTAAATTCGCTGATTTCTGGCTCGGTCTGAGCCCGCTATTGTTGATGACGCTTTTAGTGTTCGAAGCACTGATCCTGTTTATTCCGATATCAACGGTTACCGCCGCCGCGATGGTGATCGCAATCTCCTCTCTGGTCGCTATTTACGGTGTGGTCAATGCGTTGTCGCCGACGGTCAAAACAATCTCATTATGCTCACAAAAATTGACCGGGCCAGTACGGTTTGTCCAGATTACCGACGTCCATATTGGTTCACGTAGTGAGAAGTTCCTGGAACAGGTGATTGCGAAGGTCAATGGGATAAATCCGGACTTCCTTTGTATTACGGGTGATTTTATCGATGCCTCCGGCGTGCCTGAATCCAGCCTTGCCTCACTCAAAACTGTGACCTGCCCGATTTATTTCAGTATCGGAAATCATGAGAAGTACGAGGACCTTGATGAAATACTGGCAAGGCTGACGAGGCTTGGTGTTACGGTGTTGCGGAACGACACGCTCAATTTCCGCGATGACTTGCAGGTGATCGGTATAGATGACATGGATGATCCAAACCAGGTGGCGCGTGAATTGGGACAGGTGGTCGTTGACTCACATGCGTTTGTCCTACTGTTGTATCATCGGCCACGCGGTCTCGAGGCGGCCGCTGCCGCAGGTGTCGATCTGATGTTGAGCGGCCATACGCACAACGGCCAGATCGTCCCGTTCAACCTGGTGGTCGGGCGGATATTTGATCGCATCGCCGGGATGTACGAACATGGTACTGCACGCTTGTATGTCTCGCAGGGTACCGGTACCTGGGGTCCTGTGATGCGCGTGGGTACGCGAAGCGAGGTTACACTGTTTGAAATTTCACCCCATTAATCATGAAGTAGAGAGTAGACGATGTCATTAGAAGCCTTTAGAGATGAGACCCGGGAGTGGTTGGAGATGAATTGTCCTGCGTCAATGCGCACGCCCATGGTGCCGGACGAGTTTCCTGCCGGTGGACGCAACGTCCAATTCAGGAATCCCGAAACCAAAGTCTGGATGGACCTGTGCGCAGAAAAGGGGTTTACGGTTCCGACCTGGCCCACCGAGTATGGTGGTGCGGGCCTTGATTCGGACCAGAATCGCGTCCTGCGAGAGGAGATGGCAAGGATTGATGCACGAACACCGTTGACGGGCATGGGTATCTCCATGATTGGGCCTGCCCTGTTGGAATTTGGTAACGACGAGCAAAAGGCGGAGCACTTGCCGAAAATCGCCAGAGGCGAAATCTGGTGGTGTCAGGGGTACAGCGAACCCAATGCAGGCTCCGATCTGGCCAGCCTTGCCACCAAGGCGGTGGTGGATGGTGATGATTACGTTATCAACGGCCAGAAGATCTGGACTTCAGGGGCTGATATGGCCGACTGGATCTATTGTCTGGTCCGAACCGATTTCGAATCCAAACACAATGGCATTACGTTCATCCTGTTCGATATGGCCTCACCTGGTGTCAGCGTCAAACCAATCAAGTTAATCAGTGGTATGTCACCTTTTTGTGAGACATTTTTTGAAGATGTACGTGTGCCACGCAAGAATGTTGTCGGTACGGTAAACGAAGGCTGGACGGTCGCCAAACGGTTACTGCAGTACGAACGCACCTCGATCGGTGGTGGTATGGGTGGTGGCCAACGAACCAGGCCGTTATCGCAACTGGCCATGGACTATGTGGGGATGGCAGAAGGTAAGCTTGCTGACGCGGCCCTGCGAGACGGTATCGTCGTGCAGTCAATGAATGATCGCGCCTTCGGACTGACGGTGCGTCGCAACCAGGAAGAATCAAAATCGACGCAAGCGCCCAGCTTCGTATCATCAATGTTCAAGTATTACGGCACGGAGCAGAACAAGAGTCGATATGAATTGATGCTCGGTGCGCTCGGCACGCAAATGCTTGGTTGGGAAGGTGACGGCTTCGACGATGAAGAACTCTCCCATACCAGGGCGTGGCTTCGTAGCAAGGCAAACTCAATCGAGGGTGGGACATCGGAGGTACAGCTCAATATTATCGCCAAGCGTGTTCTCGGCCTGCCTGACTGATGACTGACTCGGTGGGCCTTACGGGCATTACGGTCCTTGACCTGGGCCAGATCTACAACGGTCCCTATGCCACCTTCCTGATGGCCATGGCGGGGGCCCGGGTGATCAAGGTTGAGTCGCTTGTGGGTGAAACCCTGCGGGGCCGTGGCGAGAAGAGTTCGGCAGCCTATCCGTTTGCGATGCTGAACCAGAACAAGGAATCCATCACCCTCAATTTGAAATCCGAGGCAGGCAGGGAGCTATTTTTGAAGCTGGTGGCACAGGCTGATGTCGTGGTGGAGAATTTTTCGCCGGATACGATGGCGAAGCTGGGCCTGGGTGCGGACGTATTACTGGCCACCAATCCCCGACTGATCTACGCGGCAGGGTCAGGCTACGGACGAGATGGGCGTCATCGCGATTATCTGGCAATGGACATTACGGTGCAGGCCATGTCCGGCATCATGAGCACGACTGGCACCAGTGATATGCCACCGATGAAAGCCGGCCCTGCTATTTGTGATTTTTTGGGTGGAGTCCATCTTTATGGGGCGGTTGTCACCAAACTGTTTGAGCGCGAACGAACCGGTAAAGGGGCGGTACTTGATGTCGCGATGCAAGATGCGGTCTTGCCGACCCTGGCAACGCTGGTGGGTGCCTATTATTATCACGGTGAAACCCTGCAGGAGAGAACCGGCAATCGCCATCCGGCGCTCACTATGGCGCCTTACAATGTCTATCCGACAATCGACGGGCATGTGGCGATTATCTGTGTTCGCGACGGCCACTGGCGTGCGCTTGCTACCGCCATGGGATTCGACGATCTCCTCGGCCGAGAAGACTTGTCCAATATGGCAGGTCGGGCTGCCGCGATGGCAGAAGTGGACGAACGTGTGAGCGCCTGGACCAGCGCCCGGACCAGGGCTGACGTGATTGACATCTTGCAAGCGGCGCGCGTCCCAAGCGCGGTCGTCAGGAATGTGGAAGAGGTCATCAATGACGTTCACTTGCATGAACGTGGAATGCTGCATCGCGTGATGCATCCGGTGTTGGGAGAAATAACCTTGCCTGATTCACCAATCAATGTCGCGTCAGGTCGACAAACGAGTCCCCATCCCGCGCCGGCACTGGGGCAGCACAATCACAAGGTCTATAGCGAAATGCTGGCATTGGATGAAAAAGAAATCGAGCGATTGTCCGAGCAGGGTGTACTTTAGGAAGGTTAACTGGTGCCGGTCAGATCGTCGAAACTCTTTGTCCTGTCCTGGCGAAGTCTCGTCACAACCTGTGCCAGCGTGTCTTCAAACTCGATACCCTCATCTTGTATCTCTCCCTGGCCGGCAACCAGCAGTTGCGCCAACTGCTCATTGGTATACTCGCCAATCTTGGTGCCGGCACGATTGACGAAAATCATTTTGTTTGTTGCAGGAATTCTCACGGCAAGTTTGCACTCTTCCAGTTGACTATCGGGGCCTGGCAGCTTCAACCATGCACCTATGGCGAGTTCCTCGACCTGTTTGCGGGCCTCGATGATGATCTGTGCGTTCTCCTCCTTCTGCGCTTCCAGTGCCGCCTGTTCGAGTCGGGTCGCCCTTGCTGACTCTCTTCGCTGCCTGTCTTGCTCCTGTTTCAGTCTTTCAAGTTCTGCGGCCTTTGCCTCCGCTTTCCTTTGAGCCTCTTCTCGCGCCCGTTCTTCGCGGGTCAATTCTGCCTTGCGTTCTGCCATGCGTTTGATTTGCCGGTCATGTTCTTCCACGAGTCCCTGGTAGAACGTCCTGAAGGTTGTGCTGAATACCGCATCGTGGTTCAGGGCCTTAACAATACCTGATGACAGGTAATAGGCGAGTTCATCAAACCCCCTTTGCATAACTTTCATGCCATTTCGGTTGGTGAACAGCAATTGTTTGACGTCTTCGAGCTTGAGTACCAATTTGATGCGGATGACGACATCGTCAGATTCGTAAATGAACCATTGGCCAGGTCCCATCGCATTGACTTTTCGCATCAAAAGTCGGCTGACTTTTGATCGGACCGAGATTTCTTCTTCACACTCGATCGGGTCAAATTCCACGAATTCCAGAGGCTGCCCCGAGATGATCTGCACCTGTTCTGATTCAATAATTTCGAGTGCTGCCTGGGCCGCATCCGTGTTGTGTTCAAGGGCAACTAACAATTCGCGTATTTCGCCAGGCAAGTGTTCCACGATGCGGTACAGCTTCTGCTTTTCTCGCTGCACCTGGGTTTCGTCTTCACTTGTGATGGGCTGGTAGGTCCAGATGATTGTTTCGGTCAGCTTGCCAGCGCGAAAGCATTCTTCGCTGTCTACACCCTTGGTCAGCACGATCAATTGGATTGAGTCATACCAGGGACCTTGTAAGAACGAAACGATGTCAGCGGTAAGCCTCTTGCCTGCCATGGCCCGATTAATGATGTTGGCGGTAATATTCTTGGACTGCTGGGATCGCACAAGACCAGTTTCAGAAGCGGCAAGCCGCTGCTCGAGCTTGTTAATCCGTCCTTGTTCCTTTGTGAGAAACGCGACGAGGTTGGCCTCAAGTTGGTCAATGTCGGGATTGCCGGTGCGCAGGGCCTCAATTATCTCCTGTGTTTTGTGGTATAGAGTCTCTCCGGACTTGCCGAGGTTTGATGCCCAACCGATCATGGCCTCGACAAGATGGTCGAGTATGGTGAGGATCGAAGCACCGTTACCAAAAGGCAGATCCGGCTGACGCAGGAGTGCAATCGCCAGCTGCGGCAATGCAAACCTGAGCTGTTGTGCGATTTCTACTTCCAGATCGGAGAGGGAGAAGATCACCTTGGTGCAGTCATCGATCGAGGCAATGATCGAATGTTCGACCTCGCCGAGGATAAGGCCCGGCTGTTCGTTTTTGATAATTGCCAGCAGTGGCGAGTTACCAGCCATCGCCTCCGTCGGTAAGTCGGCAAGAATCGACACAAGTCGCTCGCGATCTAGCGCTGCCTCGCCGGATCTTGATTTCGCGTACTTGTTCGTCAACGCCCTTTCGATGGCGTCAACGTTTGTGGAAGTCTCGTTCATCATCCCTGAGCGCCTGGCCGGGGATTAGATATTACCAGCCTGACCGCCTGATCAATAGCCATAACCGATGAGTATACGCGGCGCTTGATATATACTCCCGGTCCTCATTTCACGGCTAACAAGAGACCCTGGCTATGGCTGACCGCAAGGCGAGTCCCACGTCACACTCCTACTTTTCACAGCGACTACGCCTGCATTATCTTGATTGGGGAAATGAAGATGCACCGCCACTGTTGCTGGTGCATGGCAATCGGGATCACTGCCACAACTGGGACTGGGTCGCACAGGAATTACGCGATGACTATCATATTATTGCCCCTGACTTTCGCGGACATGGTGATTCTCAATGGGTGATTGGCAGCGCCTATAGCCATAGCGAATACATCTATGATCTGGCGCAGTTGATTCATCAACGCGACCTTGCACCACTGCATATTATTGCCCACTCCCTGGGGGGCGGCGTTGCGTTGCGCTATGCCGGGATCTATCCGGAACACATCAAGAAAATGGTGGTGATTGAAGGCTGGGGTGGGCCACCGTCGATGTACAATCGCGAATCCACCCATCAGCGTATGCAAAACTGGATTAACCAGACACGCAAGATGGCTGGTCGGCTACCGAAACGCTATGCAAACCTTGAAGAAGCTTATGAACGGATGCAGGCAGCAAACAAGCATTTGAGCGCCGAACAGGCACGACACCTGACAATCCACGGTAGTAGCCAGAATGAAGACGGCACCTATAGCTGGAAGTTCGATAATTACACCCATGTTATGGCGCCGTTTGATATGACCATGGAACAGTCCCATGAGTTGTGGGCGCGTATCGAGTCACCCATTCTGCTGGTGAGTGGCGCAGAAAGCTGGATGGGCCAGGGCAGGCGGGATAACCCGACGGATTACTTCTCCAATGCGACCCACATCCAGATGGAAGATGCGGGGCACTGGGTGCATCACGACCGGCTGAGCGAGTTTCTCAAACTGTGCAGGGATTTTTTTGACGACCAGGATTGACGACCAGGTTTGACGACCAGGATCCTTGGCTGCTTCGCGACCACGTCAGGGTTTGACCACGCCGTAAAGTTTTATGTGGTCGATTAATACATCTCGCACCAGCAAGCCCTTGTCGGAGACGATTACCGCATCCGGGGACCGCCTCTTCGCCTGGGCGCCGACAAAGCTGTTGGTGCCGAATGTGTAGATTTTGTCGTCTATAATTTCGTCGATACGGTAGTGTTGTTCGCCATCCATCGTAAGTATTTTCTTTAGGGTTGCGCCGTCCGTGGTTACGGTGACGAGCGTGTTGCCGAAAGGTTCAATGTTCCAGATATGGCGGGCAGTGATAGTACCCTCGCGAATAGTGTCCCTTATGCCACCCATATTATAAAAGCCGAAGGGCGTATCGGTGGCGTCAGCCAGTATGGCTTCCAGTATCGGGCGTAATTCCGGGCGGGTATAGGTTTTGTCCGCCTCGGCTATCTGGATATCCACGAGTTCTTCCACACGAGCTTCCCATTCGGCGACTTTCGCTTCCACCGCCGGATCCGGTGGTGGAAGTTCGGCTGCCGGAATCAATCCGCCCTTAAGGTGTGTGATGCCCCCCTTGTCGACATCCACCATCATGTCGAGGTAACCGACATGCGTCCCGTAATAGTTTGCCTGGACAACGTAGGTGTCATTGACCCGCACTGGTGGATCCACCAGTGTGTGGGAGTGGCCGCCCACGATGATGTCGATACCATCGATGTCCCGTGCCAGTTGTTTTTCCTCCTCATGGCCTACATGGGAAACAGCGATGACCAGATCCACGTGAGGACGTACCGCCCTTACTACAGCAGCCAGTGAATACAGGGGTGGGCCAAACGATATGCCTTCATTGCCAGTCGGCGTAATCATGTTTGGCGTGTAGTCGGTGATGAGCCCAATGATCGCAATCGTGATGCCGTTGACTTCCTGAATCAATGCTGGTGAATCCGCGATCAGATTGCCTCCGGGAGCAAAGGCATTAGCACTGAGTAAGGGATAATCCGCGATTTCCCGAAACTTCTCAATCCGTTCGTAGCCATGATCGAATTCGTGATTGCCGATGGCGCCGGCATCATAGCCCACCATATTCAGGACTTCGAAAATGGGTGCCCCCTTGAACATGGTTGAAACGGGCGTGCCAGAGATCGCATCGCCGGCATCGAGTACCAGTACACCGTCTCTGTTTGCGCGGGTCTGTTTGACCAATGCGGCGATGCGGGCGGCACCGGCATACTCGTTTTCCTGCTTGATATGACCATGAAAGTCATTGGTGTGAATAAGCACCAGGCTGCGTTCTTCGGCGAGCGCCGCGACAGAAAAACTAGAAAGTACGATTGACAGCACGATCGGCAGCACGATCGACAGTACAGAGAGGGCTGACAATGGTCGAGTTATGCGGGTGCTTATACAGTTTCTCATAAGGGTGCTCATACCGTTGCTCATGCCGGTGCTCATACCGGTGTTATCCCGGGGACTCCGCCGGGTACGCTTAGCCGGGGATTAAACCATTCTATCAAATCCGGATTTTCAGTCCGGGCGTAAGTGTGTGATAAGTCTTCGATCTCCTTGAAAGTCAATTGTGCGCCAGCGCGTTCGAGCTCATCGCGTGCCATATAGGCGGCTTCGATGGGGAACATCCAGTCGAGCGTCCCATGGACCAGGTAGATGGGTTTCCCATCGGCATACTGGAGACGATCGGTCATGGCGATTTGTGAATGTAGCACGCTCGAAAACGGCGCCAGGTGCGTGAACGGAGAGTCCTCGTTAAGACCGGCCAGAAGGGAGTAGGTTCCGCCGTCGGACATACCGGTCAAGAGAATATGTTGCTCGTCGATTGGCCAGACAGACCTGACGAAGTCAAGCATTGACAAGAGCGCAGGCAGATCGTGTTCTTCTCCCATCAGCGACCAGGTCTCCATTTTCGCGGTGGGCGCAAGTAGCAGGAAACCACGCGTGCGTGCTTCCCTCAGCCATGACCACAGGAAGTCCGCGCCATGCCCGGATCCACCATGCAAGGCAATGACCAGTGACGCGGGCGTGTCCGGCTCTAGATTTTCGGGGATATAAAAGGTGAAGCCGCCACGGGAATTCCGGTCGTTATCGGCGTTAAAAAGTCCGTTCTTCTCACTGGTTGCGCCCTCAATGAGCTGTTGCGTCAACAACTTGTTTTCGCGTGCAGCGCGCTCCAGGAAATATTGGCTGACGGGCGTCCAGACCGTGCTTAGTGGGAAGATAAATTCCTGCGCGCGACACTGCGCGCGCATTGCCTTCATAACATTACCCGGGCCCTGGTCGTAAATTTGAATTCCGTTGCATGCACGTAGCGCATACTCCGTGCTGTTGCTGATCTGCTGGCCGAGTCCAGCAAGGTCTGCAGGGAAAGTGAGGCGATCGAATACTTTTCTTGCTGCAGCTAACTGGTCAGCAAACGGTGATATGAATTCGGCCAATTGATCGTAACGTCCAGGATGGAGATTACGCTGCAAATGTTCAAATGCTTCGAGGGTCATCAGCAGTTTCGGCACCAGGTCTGTAATCGAGTCGAGCAGTTGATCGTCAGTTGCCATCCGGGAGTATGCTATCGTGTGAATTGATTTTCAGGACTATACGAGAAATTGTGGACAACTTCACCGCGCACATTCCACCGCCTTGTCACGAGGAAGTGGAAATCGTCTATGTTGATGACCACCTTCTGGTAGTGAATAAACCCGCCGGGCTGCTTTCCGTACCGGGACGTTTCGTCAAGGATTGCGTGCATCATCGCCTGTTGTATGAATACGCAGATGCAGCCATTGTGCATCGGCTGGATCTGGATACTTCGGGCCTGATGGTGTTGACGAGATCAAAGCTTGCAGCCCAGGAAGTCAGCCGCCAATTTCGTGAGCGCCTGGTCAAGAAGGAGTATATAGCGATGGTATGGGGAAGGCTCGATCCAGAGACTGGCAGGATCGACCTGCCGCTGTCGGGAGACCCGACTAATCGCCCCCGACATAGAGTTGAGTTTGAATCCGGCAAGGAAGCGATCACGGACTATGAAGTGCTTTGCGGCACCGTTGACCAGAGCCTCGTTCGACTCAAACCGCTAACGGGAAGAAGTCATCAACTCAGGGTACATCTGGCACATTTGGGCCATCCAATACTCGGTTGTGATCTCTACGCCCACGATGCAGCGTTTAAGGCAGCGTCCCGCCTGATGTTGCATGCGAGCAAGCTGTCACTGGTCCACCCTGGATCTGGTGACACGGTGACATTCCAGCACGGTGCTGCACACCTGCTCGACGCCCTGCCAGATACAGGACGCGGCTTTGGCCCCCTGCTGGATGCCCTGCAGGCGAGAGATCAGTTCACCGAAAATTTTTGAACTCAGCTGCTGAAGTTGCAGACTAAATAAAGGACAGCGTCCTGAATTCTCTGCCAGACGTTTGAATAGACCCTGGAACAGAACCCTTGAGCAGGCCCCCAAACGACCCTGCCAGGATGGAAACACGCTTATGAGATCATGGTTACTGGTTAGTCTGCTCTTGCTCGGTGGCTGCGAAACGATGAGTACCGCGCCCCAAGAGGACATTGATCGCCTGCTATCGGGAGAAGTCTTGTTTGGTGAGCGTATTGATGCGGCCTCTCCTGTGCCGATGCTGGCGCTGGATGATCAGATGAAGCAGTACGTCGACTCCAAGACCCGTGGAGTGCGCCATGCCGGGTTGAAGCTCAAGCAACTGTTACAGGGTATGGTCGACGATGGGCTCCTGACGCTGGAATATGATCCAAACCTGACACACTCGGCACGGGAAACCTTCTATTCAAGACAAGGGAACTGCATGTCGTTTTCGGTTTTGTTCCTGGCGCTGGCCCGGGAGGCTGGTCTCGACGCCCGGTTTCAGATCGTCGATGTCCCACCCAACTTTTCGTCTGAGGGTGAACTGGTGCTGCTCAATGAGCACATCAATGTTGTCGTCCAGGATATTCGCCACGACGGTATGTATACCCGTGATCACGTGGTTGATTTCAATACGGCGGAATATTCCGGTAACTATGACATGAAGCGAGTTTCCGATGACTACATGCAGGCGCTGTTCCATAGTAACCAGGCGGTTGAACACTTGTACCTGGGTGATGAGCGAGCCGCTTTTGCGCAGTTAAAGACAGCGCTTGGTTACGAGGAAAGTATTGCTGGTCTTTGGGTAAACCTGGGTGTTTTGTACGCACGGAAAGGATTCGATGATGATGCAATCACTGCCTATAAGCAGGCATTGTGGTACAAGTCTTCCAATCGTAGTGCGCTGGTGAATCTGGCGCTTGCCTACGAGCGAGTCGGGCTGACGGAGCAAGCAAAGATTTATCGAGGCCGGGTCGATTACTATCGGACCCTCAATCCTTACTACCACTATTACCTGGCACGGGATGCCTATAGTTTGGCCGATTATCAATCAGCGCTGACACATATTGCCAACGCCATCAAACGCAAGAACAATGAACACCAGTTTTATCGGGTACGCGGCCTTGCGGAGTATGCGCTTGGAGATCGTAAAGCGGCACAGGCCAGTCTTGAGACAGCCGAATCATTGGCCGGGCGCGAAGATATTGCGGCGCAGTACAGCAGTAAACTGGAAGCGATAAAGGACGGCTAAGCCTGAAGCCGCAGTTTTGCAAACTGGAGAATCGATACCTAAAGGCCGTTCAAAAAGTCCATGCTAATGGCCCATAGTGGGAACGCATGAAAAAAGCCCCGGCAAAGTTCGCCGGGGCTTTTGCGTCAGGTGACTCGTGCGCGGTTAGAATTTTACCTGGGCGCGAGCATAGTAGTAACGACCCTGGGTATCATAGCTAAATTGAAGCGTATTCATGTCATCGTAAGCACTGACATAAGGTGGCTCTTCATCCAGCAGATTGCGAATACCCGCTGACAAAGTAATGTTGTCAAACTGATAGTAGCCGTTGACGTCCAGATACCAGATAGAAGCCGCCGTATTCTCGAGGTTTCCGGGGAGCGCATTGATGTCGTCCGCTTCGTCCATAAATTTGGCTACAATCGTAGCGCCCCAGTCATCTGTCGTCAGCGTGGCACTATAGTTCACCTGCCATTCAGCAAAGGCTGCGGGATTGCCGAAGGCAGGGTCGCCTCCGAACATGCCCGCAAGTTCGACCAGCGTGCCGCCCTGGAAGGGCAGGTAGTCATACTGATGCAAGTAGGTGCCGGTTGCACGAAGGTCAATGCGGCCAAGACCCGTGTCGAAACCATAGTCGACCTGGAAGTCAACACCACTGGTCTCATAAGTTGCAAGGTTTGCGCTCGTCTGCAAAATACCAGAGAGTTGCTGGTTTGCATTGCGTCGAGCCGGGGCACTTGTGCTTGGAGTCTCGTCCACACCGGGGAACGCCGGACCGACAATCAGTGCACACAAGGGATCAGAGAATGCCGCACTTGCGTAACATTGGCTGATGACTTCAGAGGTGGGTGCACTTCCCACGGCGTCGGTGATCTCAACCTGAAAGTAATCAAGACTCACGGTGAGGCCCTCAACCATGCGGGGCGTCAGAACCACACCAAAGGTGATGGTTTCTGAAGTTTCCGGTTCAAGGTTCGGGTTACCGCCCTGAAGCGTGGTTGCCTGGAATGTGGCCAGGTTAAAGGTCGGCGCCAATCCGTCTGCCTGACAATTTGCAATGGTGTTTGCGTTCAGGGCCGGATTGCTCCCATAGTTGCGGCAAGGGTCTGTGTAGGACTCGGCTGATTGCTGTTGTCCCAGAAATAGCTCCGCAATGTTCGGTGCGCGGAAGCCCTCAGCGAAGGTCGCTCGAAAGCGAACGTCGTCAATTGGTGCCCATTCTGCAGCAACCTTGAATACCGTGTCCGAGTCAGACAGGAAGTCGACGTCGGTCCAGCGCGCGGACGCTTCTACCGTGAGGAGCTCAGCCATGGGCGCACCGGACAGCAGCGGAAGAACTAACTCACCATAGAACTCATCGACTTCATATTTTCCGGCAGTGACATTGCCAGGCGTTGCAAAGATAGCGCCAACCGCGGCGCCCCCGTCAGGATTCGATGCCGCTGACTCACGACGATTTTCATAGCCCAGAGCCCAGCCAATATTTCCGCCAGGCAATTCAACTGGCATATCTCCAGACACATTTGCCTGCAGGATATTTAGCGTGGATTCGTCCTTGGTGTTGACACCGACGAAACCGAACGCGACCTGTGCCTGTGTCATGCTGTCTGCAATAAACGGATTCCATACGCCTGGGCAGCCATTAACGCTTGCCGCGCAAAGTGCAGGATCCAGCATTTCGTCAATGAAGGGTCGTACTGCTCTTCCCTTATCGCGCTGAGAGTCTTCCCACTTGGCTAGTGTGTAATTAAGGTCCCAGTAGATGCCGTTCCCGATGTCGCCATCCAGACCAACCCCTATTCGCCATGTACTGACATCCTGTGTGAAGGCCCGGCCACCAGACTCGGTGATACGGCGGGAAACCGAGACGCCCTGAGGTGAGGTGCAAAGCGGGTTGCTGGCACAAAGTGCGTCTCCAAACGGGTTATTCGGATGAGTTGCAGGTACGACCGGACTCCAGAAAGTGCCGACAGGCGCGAGCAACTGATCGGATTCCCGGTTACTGAAGTTCATTTCGAGCGACGCATTTACCTGCCCCAACGCGCTTGCATCAATGATTTCATAGTTTGCCGAGGCATAAGCGCTGAACACATCCTGTGGAGTGGTCAGGTAACTGAGCGCGGCAAAGTTGAAACCATCAAGGGCGGGATCAAACGGACGCACAGTCGAGCCATCAAGGACATGTCCGCCGATAGCAGAATCTGCTCCCTGAGGTGAAAACTGCGCCGGCGTGGTCGTCGGGCTGCCACCACAAATCAACCGGGTACCGTCATCAAAGAATGGACAGGCCGAAAAGGCTCGATCACCCTGACGAATCTCTTCGCGTTTAGTGACCTGTGCGCCCAGGACAAAATTGCCTCCGTCGAAGGTATTACCAAATACCATCGACAGGTTTGTCTGGTCGCCGTCGCTTTCGTCGGTGATATCGTAACCAAAATTGATATCGACACCTTCGAAATCACGTTTTGTGATGATGTTCACGACACCGGCAATTGCATCTGAACCGTACACGGTTGAAGCACCATCACGGAGCACCTCGATACGCTCAATGATCGCTGTAGGGATCACGTTGAGATCCACATAGCCGTTGACGGATGCAGAGGCGAATCGCTTGCCATTGACCAGCGTCAAGGTCCTGTTTGGCCCGAGACCACGCAGGGACACGGTGGCATGACCAGGGTTGCCATTGTTAACGCCGGCACCAAGATCGCCACCGTTGACTGCTGGTAAATCCTGGATAAAGTTCTCGAGCGTCAGGTTCCCCGACGCATTCAACTCCTGCTGCGAGAGGATCGATATCGGGCTGATACTGGATGAATCATCTCGCCTGATTCGTGAGCCTGTAACAACAACCTCTTCCATCATACTTTCATCTGCGGCGACTGCCGGAGCACTGGGCAGGGCCAAAATCATAGCGGCCGCGGCTAGCGTCCCGACGGACTTTGCCGTTCGGTTTTTTCTAAACATTGATTACCCCCAACTTGGATAACTACTCATTCAGACTTCTTATGGAAGTCTGCCCCCGGGCGACCGCGATAGACGGTCGTGAGCGATGTGCAGCAAGGCACATGGCACTGCCCGGGAAAATTGTAACGTATGAGAAGCTAAATCCCTCAATAAAAAAATCAAAAAAATTGAAGAATTTGCAGAGTTGACAATAACCTATTGAATAATAACCATTTAATTCTTCGTCAAAGTGAAGAAAAACCTCGTATACGCCTCGTTTATCACGCCAATATCGACGCTTCAGGTCAGCTTCGGGTTAATAGGCGCTGGCCCGGGGTAAGACGTGTCGGGGATGAGTTCGGTTTCGGAGGGGGATGGTTCGCCGGTTTGGTATTGCGCTGGTGGTTGCCGGGTGTCCCGACTATCGCGCGAGGCGCTTCTTCTTATTCTGGACGTAATCCACCAGGATATATTCGCCAAGGCGATGGGGCTCGGTATAAAAGACACGTCCGCCGTTGATCTTTGTCATTTGTTCAACGAACGCTTTTAGATAGTAACTCTGGTCCAGCATAAACGTGTTGATGGTGATACCTTTGGTGGTACAGCTGCGGATCGCTTTGAGGGTTCGGCTAATGGTCGCTGGCGTCGGTGGATAGGCGAACACAGGGCGACCGTCCTCAAGGTGTGCGGTGGGTTCGCCATCGGTGATCATTATTATTTGTCGGGTGCCTTGTTGGTGTTTTGCGAGCAGCTTCTCGGCCAGGATCAACGCGTGTTGCATGTTGGTGCCCAGGAGGTAGTCGTCGTATTGCAGGTAGGGCAGATCATGCGCCTTGATCTCCTTGGCATAGGCAGAAAATCCCAGCACATAGAGACTGTCACGCGGATACGCTGAGGAGATCAGGTTATGCAGTGCCATGGCGACTTTCTTTGCGGATTGGAACGAGCCGCGTAATGCCATGGACCAGGATAGATCCACCATGAGTACTGTCGCGGTCTGGGTAATGAGCTCACTCCGGTAAATCTCGAAATCTTCTGCCCGGAGTTTAACCGGTGACCCGGGGCCTTCCCGATCCAGGGCGTTGCGAATCGTTCGTGGCATGTGCAGGTGAAGCGGGTCCCCGTATTCGAACGGTTTTGATTCTTCAATTCGCTCACCGAAGCGGCCTTCTTCGGGCACCGCATGGTTACCCAGCTGCTGTTTCTTGAGGCGCTGGTAAATTTCGCCCAGGGCTTTTTGGCCGAGTGAGCGGGTACCGCGTGGCGTCAGTTCCCACTTGTTGCTGTCCTTTCTGACGTAGCCAGCCTCCTCGAGAATTTCCATGAGCTTCTTCATCTCTTCAAGATTCTCGGCTGCCTCCTTACCCAGCAGTTCTTCAACCTTATTCGGATCAATGGAGTCGACCTTGCCGTCGTATTGTGCCCGTTGCATTTGTTGCTCAAGTTCGTCCAACTGCTGCATTTCTCGCATCAGCTCCATGGCCGCCTGCAGGTCAATCTCCTGGCCTCCGGAGAAGTCGTAACGTTTGCCCTGGGGATTTAAGAAGTCCATCTCCTTGGCAAGCTTGGCGAGTTCCGCGTTGAGTTCCGGATCACCGAATTTATCGCTCATCATCTCCTGGAGTTGTTGTTGTTGTTCGGGTGACATGGAGTTAAACAGGGATTGAGTGGCAGCCATCTGCTGTTGCATTTGTTCCAGAAGCTCATCGAGTGACCGCGGCGGATTGTCCCCGAACATATCGGCATATTTGTCCATGAACGCTTCGAATCCAGGGTCTTCACCGGCAATTTTTTTTACCAGCATGTCGTTCAGGTCTTTGACCATATTCTTCATGCGTTCGATATCGCCATCGGACATGTTGTTGACCATCTTCTCCACGTCCTTAAAAAAAGACTGGGTCATGGACTTGCGCAATTGTTCGATCAGTTTGAGGAATTTTTTCTGGGCTTCTGCGTTCAGGAATTCATAGTTCTGGAGTGAGCGCACCTTCCCTGACGTATCCGGCGGCAGGTTAGCAATAAATTCCTGGTTTTGTTTGCCAATATCACCGAGTACCTTGTCGGAGAAGTTGGGTGCATTGCTGGTGGACTGGACGTCGTTTTTGTTACCGGGATTGCCAATATCGACATCATCAGCATCAACCGGCGGTGCACTTTCCAGGTCTTTCATCAAGTCATCCATGAACTTCCTGGACTCGTCTGTGGCGGTTTCCTGATTGATCCAGTCGTCGATAGTCTGCTGTTCCATCTCAAGGATTTCATCCAACTGGCGTTTGATGTCTTCCATGACACTACCCATGTCATAGCGTTCGAGCCTCTGGTTACGTTGATCTTTTAACTGCCTCAACAGATCACGCAGGCCGCGAATGTAGTTGCCGTCCTCAGAGTCCATGCCACGCTGCATGAGATAGCGCATGGCCTGTTCAAGGTCACCAAATTCCATCAGGTCTTCAGAAATAGCACCAAGAATGTCATCGGCATCGAGTGTTTCTTTCTGGGATCCATCCCACTTCGAATAGCGGATCCATGAATTCGGTCTTATCGACATATCATCTACCCTGACCGGTAGTGCCGGTCGTTAGCCCGAATAAGTTGCCCGACCATTGACACGGTCTTTGTTCAGCAACTGGTTGAGGTGCAAGCCTTCCAGAATAAATTCTGTCACAGAAGCGCGCACCGCAACATTTTCGGAGTGCGCAAGTTTAGCTACCGCTTCATTCATGCCATCGACTTTTTTGATAATGGACTCATAATCAACGGATGGAAAAGATTCTCCCGTGGTCACGTGCATGCCGTCAGCAAACTGCAATCCTAGTGCTTCCATCTCAGCCATATCGGTATAGCGTGAAAAGACGGCCTTGATCGCATCATTGAATAATTTTCCCACGATCTTGTCTTCACGCCCGTCTTCCATGGCTTCAAACTCAACCTTTCCTTGAAGTGACGGCATGATAAACGGAAGGTCAGAAATACGCGGTACGATATCCTGTTCACCCGTGCGAATAGCCCGGCGGAGAGCGTTGGCCAGCAAGGCTTCATAGTTGGAGACAGAAGCCCGTACGGATACGCCGGAGCGTTGATTGATGTCAGGTGATTTTCGTGCCAATTGTGTGATCTCGGCAATGATCTGTTGCATGAACGAGGGAACGCTCTCCCGGTATTCGCCGAGATCCATCTTGCTCTGCTCTTGTTCCATGATGGTGATTTCTTCCAGCACTGATTCCGGATAATGAGTCCGGATCTGGGAACCGTAGCGGTCCTTGAGCGGCGTAATAATACGGCCCCGATTGGTATAGTCCTCGGGATTAGCGGTGGCCACGATCAATATGTCGAGATCGAGCCTCACCTTATGGCCACGGATCTGGATGTCACGCTCTTCCATCACATTGAGAAGGCCTACCTGGATGCGTTCTGCCAGGTCGGGTAATTCATTGATGGCAAAAATACCGCGATTGGTATGGGGAACAAGCCCAAAGTGTAACGCTTCTTCGTCAGAGAGATAGCGTCCCTCTGCTATCTTGATGGGGTCTACTTCACCGATGAGGTCAGCGATTGTGATGTCTGGTGTTGCCAGCTTCTCACCATATCTTGCATCCCGGTGCAGCCAGCGTACAGGTGCGTTGTCACCCATCTCTTCAACAAGCTTTTTGCCCTGTGCGCTTATCGGTCGAAACGGGTTCTCGGGAATTTCCACACCATCGAGAATCGGGGTCCACTCATCTAACAAGGAAGTAAGGCTGCGAATAATTCTCGACTTTGCTTGACCACGTTCACCCAGGAGTATGATGTCCTGTCCTGATAACACCGCATTTTGAAGCTGTGGTATGACGGTATCATCGTATCCGACGATACCGGGAAAGGTCTCTTCATTGTCACCGAGTTTCTTCATCAGATTACGGCGCAGTTCTTCACGCACCGGTAATACCTCGTATCCGGAGTCGCGAAGCTCACCCAGGGTTTTGGCTTGAGAATTCGTCACTTAAGGCTCCTCCTTGTCACATCGAGCCCCCATGCGGGCTTACCATATAAACAGTTTGCGAGCCCGGCTTGCAAGGGGAATTTGCCCCCATGGACGAGCGTATTGCCAGCATGGATATGGCCCAGCGCGCGAGGATTCGTTGAGTTTGTCAGGCTACCTTGCCCTTTTTTAATATCGATTGTGTAATATCAGTCCCTTCATTGTTAATTGGATAAAACTAACGCTTGGACTGGCTCATTGTTGAAAGTTTCATCCCTTGAATAGCGAGACGCTAACACCGGACCAGGTTGCTGACCGGATTTCTGCCTTTCTGCGTGAGCAGTGGGGACAAGACGTGCAAATTCAGCAGGTTGAGAAGATCTTCGGTGGTGCATCGAGAGAGACGTTCCGGGTCAGCCTGTTGCGTGCAGGCGAACCTGTGGGCGTAGTCATCAGACGCGATCCGCCCACCAGTTTAATTGACACTGAACGTAAGCTGGAATACGGCGCCTATGCAGCCATCTATCCCACAGACATTCCTGTGCCTGAACCCTTGTTTCTCGAAGATGACCCGAAATGGCTGGGTCAACCCTTTTCGGTGATGAGTGAGGTCACAGATGCCCAGACGGATGTCAGTGCACTGGATGAAGCCGGGAGAATGCGTATCGGCGAGCAGAAGTGGCGATTGCTGGGAAAACTTGCGGCGATGGACCCGATCGCGCTGGGTTTTGACGAACTGACGGAAGTGCCTGGTGTGGAAGCTTGTGCCTTGCGCGAACTCGAATATTGGACCGGCGTCATTGCCAAAGATCAGTTTCATCCAGAACCTATTGCCGAGGCGGCGATTCGCTGGCTCCGTCGCAACCTTCCAGCGCCGGCGGTGAAACTCAGTATCGTTCATGGAGACTACCGCACCGGTAATTTCCTGTTCTCGGAGCAAACCGGTATCAAAGCGGTACTTGACTGGGAAATGTGCCATCTGGGTAATCCCCTGGAAGACCTGGCCTGGTCTCTCGATCCCTTATGGAGCTGGGGGACGCCGGAACTGGCCGGACGTTTGTTACCACCGCACGAGGCCATCCGTATATGGGAAGAGTCTAGTGGGCTTAAAGTCGACATTAAGGACTTTTTTTGGTGGCGAGTGTTGGTCGCGGTCAAGGCGCTGGCAATCTGGATCTCTTCCAGTGAAGACTTTCACAACGGAAATTCCAGAGATGCGATTCTGGCCTATGCAGGTTGGGCGATGACGGACCGTCAGAATCGGATACTGCTGGATTATCTTTCTCCCGTGTCACGTAATGAATTCGGGAGCCGTACCTTATGATTCCGCATGCTGCCTCTGCTCTTCGAATGTTGGCCCAGCGCATTATGATGTCTGTGCTGCCGGAGGTTAAGTCAGCTTATGTTGCCGCTGACGGTGCCATGGTCAGTATGCTGCTTACCGCCTTGTCGAGCGAACTTGAGTCCGGCGTTGCAAACCGGGTGTCTGACATTGAAGAAATGAAGGCCATACTGGCACGGTACAGCGACCGGGTCGAAAATCCTGAGGAACTCCTGTCACTGACTCCTGCTTCATTCAGATTGACCGAAGTAAACCGTGTGCACGATCTTCTCACCAGAGCGCTGATCTTACTCCATGAGACTGTCGAGGTTGAGAATGTATCGGAGGCGCAAGCCAATATTAATCGTGAAATTTTCGTTTACCTGCATGATCATGCAGAACGGCACAAACTCTCGATCTAATTCTTGTTGGCAATAACAACCGCGCGTGTCGGCGCAGGCAACCCCTCGATCGTTTTGTTGGCATCATCAGGGTCCAGAAAGTCTGGCAGGGACTGGAACGTCATCCATTCTGTCGCGCGTTGTTCTTGCTTGGTCGTCACTGTGACGTCCACTGTCCTTATATGGGTAAAATCCGCCTGTTTCAGCCACCGTTCCACCGAGCCAGTAGAGGGGATCGAGAATACATTACCCATTTTGGCGTACCTGCCTTCGGGAACCAACAGGTCATGTGTGGCGTCCTCGATGACCAGCGTTTCGAGCACGAGTTCGCCTCCGGGCCTGAGGAATCCGGCAAGCTCTCGCAAGTGATCCATCGGCGATTTACGATGATAAAGGATGCCCATAGAGAATACGGTATCGAAACAACCGAAGGCAGGCAGGTGTTCGCTGCGCAACGGCAGGATGGTGGCAGGCACC
This sequence comes from Pseudomonadales bacterium, assembly GCA_040880285.1. Classification (GTDB taxonomy): domain Bacteria; phylum Pseudomonadota; class Gammaproteobacteria; order Pseudomonadales; family Azotimanducaceae; genus JANQJA01. The sequence continues at coordinate 24,589 of JBBDIT010000051.1, forward strand.
TTGTCCATTAAAGGCGGTGCAATAAATCGGGTAATGGAAGCGAACTGGTAAAGGAACAGAAGGGTCGGATCGACGCCCAATACGAACCGTGCCCCTTCGCCAAGCATTCGCATCATGTAGTAGCCATTGCCGCATCCTATGTCCAGGACCTGCCGGCCGCTTAAGGGTGACAGGTGGGGCGCAATCCGGGCCCACTTGAGATCCGAGCGCCACTCTGTGTCGATCGTGACACCAAATAAACACCAGGGACCCTTACGCCAGGGATTGAAAGCCTTGAGTTGTTGCGTGAACTCATGATCCTTGATGTCAAGTTCACGTGATTCGCCGATTGCCACCGGGCTGGCATTGAGTTCGATCGAAGAAGTTTTTATGTCGGGTAATGCAGACAGTGCAGTATCCCACTCTTCCTGCCGTCCATGTGATGTTGTGTGGAAGTTGGCATCGAGAGCCGTGCGCAGGTCCTGCTCAAACTTGCAGAGGGTGGTGGAGCGGGTGTGTTCGAACCAGGGATCGAACGAGAGACTCATGTTGCGTCGCTGGTCGCGTCGTCGATAGAAAGGCTAAGATGTTCGGCTAGCATGTCGTAGGCGCCATACGATTGCGTTACCAGCTCTGTCACCCAGATCTCGGCAAGAAGATAGGTCATTCGCTGGAGCCAGAGTGAGACGGAAAACAGTGCGATGGGTATCCCGAAGTTAATCGGAACCAATACCGCGATGCCCAGGCCGACAGCGATGCCGGCGGTGCTATGTATCCAGGTTCCTTTGTCAGCGGTCAGGCCGACAATGATGGTCCAGAAGATGCCAGTCAGGGGAACTACAATGGTTGAATACCAGCCAAAGTAGTAGACGATCAGAATCAGGCAAGCAAGGAACAGGATCACCGGCAGGATAAGTCCTGTCAGGATGATGACCTTTTTACCCAACATTGAACGGCCGGTGGTTTCGACAATCGACTTGTTCGGCACATGTGTGAATACTTGTCGCGCCACATTACGGTCGACTTTGATTTGTGCTTGCCCAGAGATAAATTTGGGTTGAATCTCCTGGAACTGGGTTTCATTCAAGTACTGCTTCTTCATCGTATTAGCGTATCGCCAGAAATGTGCAAAAGTTGAGATTCCTGCTCAGTACGAACGTCGAAGAAAAACCCGCGCTGCGCAGGCGCGAAATATGTTGCGCTTCGGATTCAGGTACAAGTACTTCTTCCAGCGCCGCGCGTTTTTGTGAAATTTCGAGGTCACTGTACCCGTGGTAACGCTTGAACTCATGATGAAGTTCGGTCATGGCTTCCTGTCGGGCCACGTCTTCAAATCGAATTTTCTCCGACAGAATCAGGGCGCCGCCCGTAACCATACCTGAGGCGACCCCTTTTAACACATCGAGTCTCTCGGCAGGTGAAATGAACTGTAAGGTGTAATTCATAACGACGATTGATGCGTTTTCAATAGCAACTTCCTGAATCCGGGCTTCAATTATTTTGCAACCTGCCTCGCTGTGGTCCCTTGCTATGTTTGCCCTGCAGCGCTCCACCATGGCGACAGAATTGTCCACACCGAAGACGCGGCACGATGCTGGCAGGTGGCGGCGAATCATCAGGGTGGAGGCGCCGAGGGAGCAGCCGAGGTCATAGCAGTTGGTCTGTGGTACTGCATATTTCCCGGTTACGAGCCCAATCAACTCCAGTATAAAGGAATAGCCAGGGACCGAGCGGTTAATCATATTTTCGAATACATCCGCAACTCGTTCGTCAAATTCGAACTTGTCGATCTCGTCCAAGGGTGCCGCGTAAACAATGTCCTTTTTCATGGTGGCGAATCATACTGTAATTTGAGCGTGTTTCCGATGTGCTTTTGATCAATGGAACAGGGTCAATGCTTGATTTGTAGCGGAACATGGATAATATAGACCGAGCTTTTTTGTTCAGATAAAAAGCAGCTGTGGTGATGACGAGGCCAGTCAATGAGCGTTCGTATACTGAGACTCAATACTGCGGGACTTCCGGTCGAATGGCTGAGTTGGCAGGAAGCCGTGTGCCTCCATGCCAGGGAACTGGTCAGTTGGACATTCGGTGAGGAAGTCATGGCGGTTCATGGTGGCCATTCGAGGCTAACAGGTGAGCAAACCATCGTTACTCTGAACAGCATTATCGCCTGCAAAGGTAAGGTGTTCAGTAATAATCGCAAAGAACCACCCCTTACCAATCGGGCGCTGTTTCGGAGAGACCAGAATGTCTGTCTTTACTGTGGTAATCGCTTCGATGAGGTTCATCTGAGTCGAGATCATGTCATTCCGATTTCAAGAGGAGGGCTCGATATCTGGACTAACGTCGTGAGCGCCTGTAAACGGTGTAACGCGCGCAAAGGTAGCCTGCTGCCAGATGAGTGCCATATGGAACTCCTTGCGCTGCCTTACCTGCCCAATCATGCTGAATACCTTGCATTGTCCCATAGTGGTCGAATTCTTGGAGACCAGATGGCATTCTTGCGCAAGCAATTCTCATCCAATAGCCGATTGCTGACCGACGACGCGCTTTTGGCATTCTGATCCAGGCGCTGCGTTAGCGAACCTGTCAACCAGTTCACCTCCATGGAGCCACGCAAGGATACCGGGCTTGTCACCAATCTGGCTTGAAATTGGGCCTTAAGGCCCCATCTTGGTCACTATCCATGGCCAGGTAGTAGTTATGACCGATAAAGCAGATAACGGTGCCGGAGAGTACATTCCATTTGGTGAAGCTCCCGGTCACCAGCTCGCACGACCCGATGAAATTCTTCCCGACACCTTGCAACTGATTCCACTGAGCACCCGGCCGTACTTTCCGGTGATGGTACAGCCGATCGTGGTGGATAAAGAGCCCTGGGGTCCAGGTATATCCCGGGTAGCAGACAGTGCCCATAAACTGTTGGCAATGAGCTACGCCCCGAGTGGGAGTGAAAGTGTGCCGGGGCCCGACGACGTGGCTGAGGTTGGCTGTGTGGTGAGAGTCCATCGACTGCATGAGGTCAAAGGAAAATTCCAGTTCATTGCACAAGGCATAAAACGCTTCCGTATTAAAGAGTGGATCCGTCGGGAACCGCCTTATGTTGTCCGGGTTGAATATTTTGACCAGGGTACCGATGAGGACGAGAGTCAGCTGCGTGCCTATGCAATGTCTCTCATAGACGTGATCAAGAAATTGATGACCTTGAATCCGCTCTACAATGAGGAACTGCAGCAATACCTTAGCCATTTCAGTCCGAACGAGCCGGGCCCGCTGGCAGATTTTGCCGCCGCCATAACAACCGCCGACGGGGTCGAGCTGCAGGACATCCTCGAGACAGTGCCCTTACTGGAACGTATGGAAAAAGTGTTGCTGCTGATCAACAAAGAGCTTGAGGTGGCTAAACTCCAGGCCCAGATTTCCGAGCAGATGCAGTCCCAGGTAAACGAGCAGCAAAAGGAATTCTTCTTGCGTCAGCAATTGAAGGCGATTCAACAGGAATTGGGTATTGCCAAGGATGATCGAGAAGCGGACGTCGAAAAATTCACGGATCGGCTGGATGGGCTCAACGTGCCTGCACACGTTAAGGAGCGGGTGGTTGATGAGATGGACAAGCTCAAGGTGCTGGAACCCTCGTCGGCAGAGTATGGCGTAACCCGCAACTATCTGGATTGGGTCACGTCAGTTCCGTGGGGTGTCACCTCTGACGATAACCTGAACCTCAAGCATGCGCGCAAGATTCTTGACGCCGATCATGATGGTCTTGATGACGTCAAACAACGCATCATCGAATTCCTTGCTGTCGGGGCGTATCGCGGTGAAATTGCCGGATCGATCCTCCTTTTGGTGGGGCCGCCTGGTGTCGGTAAGACCTCCATTGGCAAGTCCGTCGCCAGTGCGCTCGGCCGCGAATTCTATCGGTTTAGCCTCGGTGGCATGCGTGATGAGGCAGAAATCAAGGGGCACCGCCGGACCTACATCGGTGCCATGCCTGGAAAGCTGGTGCAGGCATTAAAAGAGGTGCGTACCAGCAATCCGGTTATCATGCTGGATGAAATTGACAAGATCGGCTCGTCCTTCCAGGGTGACCCGGCATCAGCGCTGCTTGAGGTTCTGGATCCGGAGCAGAACAACGCGTTTCTGGACCACTACCTGGACTTGCGGGTGGATCTGTCGAAAGTATTGTTCATTTGTACTGCCAATCAACTGGATACCATTCCGGGACCGTTGCTGGATCGAATGGAAATCATTCGTCTGGCAGGCTATCTGACAGAAGAGAAAGTCCTGATCGCCAAACACCATCTGTGGCCGAAGCAGTTGGGACGGGCAGGAATACGCGCCAGTAAACTCAAGATTACTACTGCAGCACTACGCAAGGTCATTGACGGTTATGCCCGTGAGGCGGGGGTGCGTGGTCTCGAAAAACAACTGGGCCGAATTGTTCGCAAGAGCGTCATTGAACTCCTCGAACACGACCAGCCGATGTCAATCGGCGTCGAACAGGTGGAGGCCTATCTGGGCGCTCCTTATTTCAAGAAACAACAGTCACAGCGCGGCGTGGGTGTGGTCGATGGTCTGGCCTGGACGACGCTTGGTGGTACTACCCTTGCCGTTGAAGCCTCGGCGCTTGCGACCGGTAATCGTGGGTTCCAGCAGACCGGGCAACTGGGCGACGTCATGAAAGAGTCGTCCCACATTGCCTACAGTTATGTGATCTCGCACTTGAAAGCGCTGGGCGCCGATGAACACTTTTTCGATAACGTCACCGTTCACTTGCATGTGCCTGAAGGGGCGACGCCAAAAGACGGGCCAAGTGCCGGTGTGACCATGGCGACGGCACTCCTGTCGCTCGCCAAAAACAAAAGGATCAGGCGCCCGATTGCCATGACCGGTGAGCTTACATTGACCGGGCGCGTGTTACCGGTTGGTGGTGTGCGGGAAAAAGTTATTGCCGCAAAACGTGCCGGGGTCAAGGAAATCATCCTGCCCGCTGACAATAAGCGCGATTTCGATGAGATCCCTGACTACATCAAGAAAGGGCTTAGGATCCACTTTGCAGCCACATACCAGGAAGTCGCTGAAATCTGTTTCTAGCCCCCGTTTGCGGTTCCAATGGTCACTTGATGACGCCCTTGTCTCGTAGCCTGGATTGTTGATCCTCGGACAAACCGATTTCTTTAAACAGTTCACGGTTGTGTTCGCCATATTTCGGGGCACCGCGTCGCATTTCTGGTACGGTTTTACTGAATCTTGCAGCTGGACGTGTTTGTCTCAAGCGACCGGCATGGGGGTGATCCGTCTCGATAATGAGTTCGCTGGCGAGAACCTGCGGATGCCTGATCATGTCCTTTCGTTTGAGCACCGGTGCACAGGGTACGCCAGCCGCTTCGAGACGAGTCAGCCAATCCTCCGCGCTGCGGTCAAGAAGCGCATCCTGGGTTATTTGCAAGCGTTCGTTCGCATTCTTGTCTCGCAATGCCGGCGTCTTGAACCTCTCATCCTCTTTCCATTCCGGGTGACCGACAGCATCACACAATGCTTGCCACTGGGCGTTGGTCATTGCCGAGACGCTGATGTAATCGTCCCTGGTCTCGTAGATCAGGTCAATAAAGGTGGCCGCACGTTGTACGCTGACTTCCTTGCCGACGAAGGTCTGTCCACCCATGTCGGACGACCATAGAAATGACACCACAGCGTCCAGCATCGACACCCGAACGTGCTGTCCCTCGCCGGTTCGTGCACGTGCCAGCAGGGCAGATGAGATTGCCTGTGCCATGGCCAGCCCGGTCAGTTTGTCCGGAAGAATAGTGCGTACCAGACGTGGGCGTTCTTCATCTGACCCCGCCTGGATGGTAGTCAGCCCACTCAGCGCCTGCACAATTGGATCGTACACAGGTTTATGGGACCAGGGACCGGTTTCTCCGAAACCGCTGATGGAAGCGTAGATAATATCGGGTTTGACCTTGCGGATCTCATCTTCACCAATGCCCAGACGGTCGACCACGCCGGGTCGAAAGTTCTGGATAAAGACATCCGAAGTTGCGGCGAGCTTTAAGAGGATGTCTTTGCCTTCCGTCGTCTTGAGGTCCAGCGTTACTGCTCGCTTGTTGCGGTTGTTGTTAAGGAAGGTAGCGGTAAATTCATTCTCGCCATGACCAGCGCCACGAGCGTGGTCTGGTGCCAGGGTTGATTCTACCTTGATGACGTCGGCACCCTGGTCGCCAAGCAGCATGGTGGCAAATGGACCGGAAATAACCGTGGTCAGGTCAAGAATACGATAGCCATCAAGTGGCCCAGCCATATACGAACTCCAGATCAGATTGGGTCCAGGGCTATTACATTACCATCTTTGGATTGCCAGGCAGAACTGGTGGTCCTGCTAAAGAGAGTCGGGTAAAGGAAGCTTGTGGCTGAATGAAGTAAACTGTCCTTGTTTCTTCACTCCATTATTTGTTTCAAGAGGACGATGTCATGTGCCGGTTCATCCTGATCATTACCTGTCTTTGGACAGCGACCGTATTGGCCGCAAAAACCAACGATCCGTTCCCTGCTCCCATCGTGTCTGACCGCGACGTGATTGTAGTCAAAGTCGTGGAGTTTGCAAAAATTCCAGCCATCGATGGCCAGGCCGCGCGGATGATGACCATGCTGCAGGAAGCTGGCACCGGGCGCCTATTCCTCAGTGATCAGCGCGGCCTGCTTTATCATGTTACCGATGACGGCGCCGTGTCGCGCTATCTTGACGCTAATGATGAAAGGTGGGGCGTGGCTGTTGCGGCGCCCTGGCGGGAAATGGGAGTTCAGAGCTTCGCCTTCCATCCGCAATTCGGTGTCAAGGATAGCGCCGGTTACGGCAAGTTCTACACCTGGAGTGACACGCCGCGGACACCACAACCCGACTTCACCACGGCGGGCAGCAATCCGACTCATGACACTGTACTTTGGGAATGGACCGCGCCCGACGCGAACGCGAGTGCTTATGCTGGTGCAGGTCCGCGAGAGGTGGTTCGGTTGGAACAACCCTTCGCCAACCACAATGGCGGCGGCATTGCCTTTAATCCGCTGGCGACCGAGGGTGATCCGGACTTTGGCATGCTTTATATCGGTAATGGTGACGGTGGTTCTGGCGGTGATCCTCTGGGTCTGGCACAGGACACGGGTTCCGCGTTCGGTAAGATCCTGCGGATCGACCCGCTTGGCCGCAATAGCAGCAACGGCCAGTACGGTATTCCCCCTGACAATCCGTTCGCAGCTGGCCAAAAGTCAGCCACGCTGCCGGAGCTATACGCCTATGGTCTACGTAACCCCCAGCAACTGGTCTGGGATGCGAAAACCGGTGAGCTACTGGTCTCGGATATTGGCCAGAATACGGTTGAAGAAGTCAGTGTCGTGACAAGTGGTGGGAATCTGGGCTGGAAGGATTGGGAAGGCAGCTTTCGTTTTGTCGACAGGTCCGGTGTCGACACTGATAAACCGCGGAGCGACGCTGCTGTGACTTACCCCTTTGTAGAGTTTGACCAGCAGGATCCGTTACTGGGGGAGAGTGTTGCGGTGACGGGTCTACAGGTAGTCAGAAGTGATGCCGTGCCGGCACTTCAGGATCTGGTTTTGTTCGGCGATCTCGTCACTGGCGAGTTGTTTTATGTTGACGCGGATAAGCGCCCGGATGGTGGCCAGGCCGCGATTCGGCGTGTCCTTTTCGACGATGGTAGTGGTGAGGCAAGAACGCTACTCGCCCTGGTGCAGGCAAAGAACAGGGAACAGGGACGCGAGCCGGTGACAAGGGTCGACCTGCGCCTTGGTGTCGCCTCTGGTGGACGCATTTTTCTCCTCAACAAGCACGACGATACCTTGCGCCTGATCGTGCCACGATAATGGAGCAGCAAATACTACAATCAGGTAGCGCATGTTCGCCCTGCACCACCGGTATGATCGAGCCGGTTACGCGGCTTGCTCCCTTTCGGATTTCGACTTTTCTGCGGCTTTTATCAAGGCTTCCAGTCGTGAAATTTCTTCTTCCAATTCCTGCAGTAGCGTGGTGATTGAGTAGTCCCTGAGGTCTATTCGGAGGCGAGTCCTGAGGTCGTGTCTGGTGCTATCCATAGCGCTACAGTCTCCATCGACTGATTAATATCTATTCAAAAGATACGGCATGATTCTTCCGAATGCTCGTCATGAATCGTTAAGAATTGTGAAATCCGACCAGTGGCTTGAAGGCACACTGGATTTCATAGTTGGACTGGTTAGCCCACTAAATTGGCACCTGCTATGTCGTAACCCAAAGGCTGGTCCGGGGCTAGCGTTTCAGCAGGCGGCAGAGCTTCTGGAGGGCGGTGGCGAGGCCCGTGTGGGCAGGTTTGGCGGGTTCGGGGTTCGCTGCCGCCTGGACGGACAATCCCATATAGACGGGGTCAACCTCGTGTGCCATACAGGCCGGCGAGGCATACTCTTGAGGACTTTGGGCGTCAGGATCGTTCATAGGGTTACCTGGCGAATGCAATGTTGGTAAGTCTGACAGCAATGCCGCCATTTGTGTACGACAAGCGCTGCAATGTTTGTTAATATCCGCGCCTTATCCGCCCGTAGCTCAGCTGGATAGAGCACCAGGCTTCGAACCTGGGTGTCGGGAGTTCGAATCTCTCCGGGCGGGCCATAAAGAAGCCGACATCAAGTCGGCTTTTTTATGGTTTGTCTGAGAGAACTGATTTGAACTCCTCAGTTCGACAAAAATGCAGGACAGCATTTTTGGGCGTCGGCTTTGCCGACGGGGCGGAGCCCCGAGCGCCATGGATGGCGCGAGTCCATC
>JBBDIT010000051.1:33476-56086 GCA_040880285.1 Pseudomonadales bacterium
GGCAAAACTGACCCTGTCATCCTGAGACTGCGCGTCCCGGCGCAGCGAAGGATCTCAGGCTACGGGCCTCATCGAACAACGAGATTCTTCGGCGAGGTCCTTCGACTCGCTAGCGCTCGCTCAGGACGTGGCTTGCGCCGCGCCTCAGAAGGACAGCTGTCGGCTATCGCGTGATACTGGCGCCAGAACACAACTTCGAAGATCACGCGGTTGCACTGAGCAGCTTCTCCAGCTTGACCTGGTCAGCGGCAAAGTTGCGGATGCCCTCTGCCAGCTTTTCAGTGACCATGGCGTCATCGTTGACCGCCCAGCGAAATCCGGATTCATCCTGTACTGATGCCGGCTCTTGTTTGGCCCCTTCAGGACTCAGTCGGCGGATTAGCTCGCCTTCTTCATTGGCCAGTGCTTCCAGCAATGTCGGGCTGATGGTCAAACGGTCGCAGCCGGCAAGGGCCTCGATTTGTCCTGTATTACGAAAGCTCGCGCCCATGACGACCGTCGCATAGCCATTGGACTTGTAGTAGTCGTAGATGCGCCTGACAGACGAAACGCCCGGGTCAGCCTCGGCCGTATAGTTTTGGCCCGTCGCTGCTATGTACCAGTCCAGTATGCGGCCGACAAAGGGAGAGATCAGGTAGACACCCGCATCGGCGCAAGCAGCCGCCTGTGCAAAACCGAACAACAGTGTGAGATTGCAGTTGATGCCTTCCTTTTCCAGGGTCTCGGCCGCGCGAATCCCTTCCCAGGTGCTGGCAATTTTGATCAGTACCCGGTCTCGATGGATATGGTTTTCTTCATATAGATCAATTAACAAGCGTGCTTTCGAAACCGTTGCTGCGGAATCGAATGAGAGCCGGGCATCAACTTCGGACGAAACCCGGCCGGGAATAATGCCAAGAATACTGGTACCGATCTCAACTGCCAGTTTGTCGCAACATAATGCCAATTGCTCGTGCCCGGAACCTCCTTGCTTTGCAGCCCATGATCTTGCCATCTCGATGTGGGATTCATATTCTGGAAGCACGGCGGCTTTCAATAGGAGTGACGGATTCGTCGTGGCATCCTGTGGCTTGTAACGCTCAATGGCGGACAGCTCCCCCGTGTCAGCAACGACATCAGTTATCAGTTTCAGTTGGGTTAATTTATCCATGGCCAATTACAGTTACCGTTTGGTGTTGTGGGAGTGTCAGAATCCGAGTAGCCTGGCATAACGATCCTTGTGGTACGCCTGGTTGCCGAAGGCAGCCTCCACGACCCTGGCACGTTTCAAGTAAAACCCGGCATCAAATTCGTCTGTCATTCCGATTCCACCATGGATCTGGATTAACTGGTTGGACATGTGATGAATGAAATCACCTGTCTTCGCCTTTGACAGCGAACATAGTTCGGCGACGTTGTTGGCATCATCGTCTATCGCTTGCAGTGCCGCTTCAACACACGAACGTGCCAGTTCCTTTTCTGAAAACAAATCAGCCGCACGGTGGCCGAGGGCCTGGAAGGAACCGATCACCTTACCAAACTGCACGCGGGTCTTGAGATAGTCGAGCGTCATGTCAAATGCCTGTGACGCCGTGCCCAGCATCTCGGCGCTGAGACCGGCTCGTGCACGGTCGAGCGTCGCCTCAAGTATGGCGTGGCCGCTATCCACTTCACCGAGGATGTGATCTGCACTTACTTCGACGGCATTGAAGTCGAGGTTTGCGTGGCCTCGACTGTCAACTGTGTTGAGGCGAGTGCGTGAAATGCCGTGTGCATCTGCCGAAACCACAAACAGCGTGATGCCATTTTCATCACCGGGCGTACCGCTGGTTCGCGCGGCAACGACAATCACAGTGGCGGCCATGCCTTCGGGTACAAAGGTTTTAGTGCCGCTTAATGTATATCCTGTGCCGGACTTTGTCGCCGTCAGGGCAATCTGCGCAGGTGCATGCCGTGAGCCTTCGTCAACTGCAAGGGTTGCGATGGTACTGCCGTCAGCGATGGCCGGTAGCCATTTTTGCTTCTGCGAGTCACTGGCGCCTAACAGGATTGCAGACGCGCCAACGAGAGCCGAGGCAAACAAGGGCGATGCGACCAGGTTTCGGCCAGCCTCCTCGAGTACCAGACCAAAGGTCAAATACCCCAGTTCGGAACCACCGTATGCTTCTGGAATGATGATGCCGGTCCAGCCCATATCAACCATTGATTTGAAGGTGTCCGGATTGAAGGCTAACGGATTGCCACTGTCACGTAGTTTGCGAAAATTTTGTACTGGTGATTGTTCCCTGACCCAGGACTGGGCCTGATCACGAATCATCGATTGTTCTTCGGTTAATGCTGCCATCTGATAAAATCCTTGTCGTATATTTGCCCTAACCTTTCTGGGTTGTTTCAGGAAGACCCAGAATGTTTTTGGAGATAATGTTCTTCTGGACCTCGAATGAGCCGCCGTAAATGGACATGGCTTTACCGGAAAGCCAGCCGCGGACACTGTCCAGTTCAGCCCTGGTGAATTCCTCACCGTCCCAGCCAATACCACGATTACCCATTATCTCTATCATAAGTTCGGCACGGGTCTGGGCGACGAGTGTCGCCGAGTTTTTGAGGATGGAGGCTGCGGCGGTGACTTCCACATTGCCTCTGGCCTCGGCGGTAATTCTGCTGATGGTTAATCCATGTGCTTTGGCGTCCATCAGATGATTTGCCAGGCGCATCCTGAGATCGACGTCATCAAGTTGGCCCTTGTCATCGGTGCCCAGGTAACGTTTCGCGATTTCCTGCATGGGCTCCGGTGCGGCACCGGCACCCGGGCCTCCGGCGCTGGTCTGGCTTTGTCGCTCGTGTTGCAGCAAGCGCTTGATGACGCTCCAGCCTTCGTTCAGCGGGCCCAGTAGGTCGTCCTTCTCTGCACGTGCGTCATTGAAGAAGGTTTCACAAAATGGGGAGGCGCCGGCGATCAGTCGGATGGGCCGGGTTTCAACTCCGGGCTGGTCCATCTTCAACATCACAAAGCTGATGCCGTCGTGCTTCCTGGCGTTGGGATCGGTACGTACCAAAGCCCCGCACCACTGTGAGCGATCAGCACCGGATGTCCAGATTTTCTGGCCATTGATGGTCCAGCAATCGCCACTGTCCTCGGCTTTGGTTGTCAATGACGCCAGGTCTGATCCCGCATTGGGTTCTGATAAACCCAGGCACCAGCGCACTTCACCACTTGCGATACCAGGCAAGTGGCGTTTTTTCTGGTCCTCGGTACCGTATTCCAGCATGGTGGGGCCGACCATGGTAACCCCCATGCCTGCCAGCATCGGGATTGGATTGATGGCGCCGATGCGATTCATTTCTTCTGCCACCACCTTTGCCTGCGGATGTGTCAGTCCAGCTCCGCCGTACTCGGTCGGCCAGGTGGGTGCGCCCCAGCCTTTCTCACCGAGGCGCTTGCGCCAGGTAACGAAATCGGCACTTTCTTCGGGCTCCGCCTCCATCATCATGCCCTTGCCAGCCAGGGACCCGGGGAAGTTGTCATCGAGCCAGGCCCTGACCCCGGCGCGAAATTCACTCATTTCATCTTGTTGCATCATTTACTTCCTTTGCGTTTCTCAATATAAAAGCTGTTCATACCCTACACGTATAGTCTCATGTCACGGACCGGTCGGGAATCCTTGTGCGCTATCGCGTTGTTGCTGCTCTGTGGTTGTGCCGCGATGCCGGACACCGGGGAAGCCCTGGCGAGGGACCAGGTGCGAATTACCTTCGAGGCTGTACCAACCTCTGCCATTCCGGCATTTTCTGCAACGATTCGGGTCAAGTCTTCGGTCTCCCGGATCATGTCAGTGCTGACAGACTTTGGCGGCTGGCCCCAATGGGTATACCGGTGTCAGCAGGTGAACATCCTGCAATCGATCGGCTATACCGAGGCCTACATTTACCAGGTGACGCGCCTGCCGATTGTGCGTGATCGGGAAGTGATTCTGCATGCTGTGATTTTGAATCAATCGCCGGGTCAGGAAGTTGTGATCAACTTTGAAGCAACGCCGGATTACTGTGACACGAGCGAGCGATTAGCCTGTGAAGGCATGAAGACTTCAAAAAATGTGCGGGTGCGGGAACTGACCGGCTCTTTTCGAATCCAGCAGATAACGCCCACCGAAGCCGATATCACCTGGCGACAACACATGGATCCTGGCGGCAATATTCCTGCCTGGGTGGTACGCCTGATTCAGCCGAATATCCCGGTGCATTCGCTTGCACGACTAAAGCAACTGGTTGAGTCGTAATTGCTTAGGGCCATTAGCGGTTGGATGACTTCGACGCTGGCACATTCGCATTGACCGCATCGGTCTCTTCGTTGCGGGATTGCTGGCCTGGCTGTTCAACTGGCTGCTTGAGTTTGGGGTGATCCCCGGTCTGACGGTCAGGCTCGTCACCGTCAAGCAATAACATCCCAAGCGCGATGACGACCATGACCACGATGAAGAAGTAAGAGAATCTTGGATTTTTGCTTGCCATTGAGGGAATTTTATACGGATTCCCCGCAAGAATTCACGGAGTGCGGATTTGCGAGAGAAAGTCAACGACGCCCGGGATGACCCCTGGTTCATCCAGGATTGGCGCATGGCCGACACCAGTGACCTCAAAAACGTGCAAGTCAGGTTTGCGTTTTTTCATTTCAGCAACGCAGTCCTTATGCAGGATGTCAGATAACTCGCCTCGAATTACCATGGTTGGCGTCCCGGCGAGCGTGTCAAAAACCGGCCAGAGGTCGGGTGGTACAGCGCTATCTTCATCTTCGGCGATAGGTTGCGCAATTGCCGGATCATAGAGTAGGCGCGGCGCACCGTTACGGTCCTCACCATAAATTCTGTGCGTGAATCGTTCCCAACCTGCCTCGGTCATGTGAGGAAACGCAACAGCGTTTGTTTGTCGCGTTTGTTCGATTGCCTGGTTCCAGGACGCAACAGGGGCGGCCTTGCCAACGTAGCGCTTGATACGGTCAAGTCCCTCAGGATTTACTACCGGACCGATATCATTGATGATAACGCCTGCAAATCTTTCAGGTTGCATCGCATTCATCATCATTGCCATCAAGCCACCCAGTGACGTGCCAACCAGCACAACGGATTCAGGTTTTAATTCATCCAGGAATGTAAACATGTCCTGAACATAGGTTGTTGGTTGGTAGTGGCCCGGTTCCTTGTCCCAGTCTGATTTGCCGCGTCCGCGCTGGTCCACGGCAATAACCCGGTAAGTGTCTTGTAGCGCGCTGCAAAGATCTTCAAAATCTGCCGCGTTGCGAGTGAGCCCGGCCATGCACAGGAGCGTTAGCGTGGCCGCGTCGTTCCCATAATCCCTGGCGTGGAGAGTCAAACCGTCAGCGCTTTGGTACCAGATATCCTTGTAGTCGCTCATGCGATGTCCTCGTCATTATGTCCTGGTGCGATCAGTCCTTATTAAGGAGAGTCAAGGATAATTCAGCCCAGCGAATCGCTTTTTTAATTCGCGTTTCAGGACTTTACCGTTTGGGTTACGTGGTAATTCTTCCGCAAAGAGGACATCAGCGATACGTTGCTGTTTGCCAACCCGGCTATTGCACCAGTTGATGATTTCATTCTTATCTGCAGGCGCGCGGCCCGTTACGACAATTGCAATTGGTGTCTCACCCCAACGCTGGCTTTGTACCCCGATAACTGCAACATCGTGGATCAGTTCGTGCTCGATCAGTATTGCTTCGATGTCCTGGGGGTACACGTTTTGTCCTCCGGACAGGATCATGTCTTTCTTGCGATCCACGATGTAAAGAAATCCATCCTCGTCCAAACGGCCAATGTCACCAGAGCGGAGCCACTTATTGCCTTGCGGGTCGACCCAGCAGGCTTCTGCGCTCGCCTGTGGCCTGTTGAGATAGCCAGGCATGGTGATGCGGCCCCGGGAGATGATCTCACCGCTTTGCCCGATAGGCAAAGGCTTATCGTCATTATCGAGAATACCGATGTCGGTGCCCTGTAGCGGTTTACCGACCGAGGACCAGCGTCCCATCGCATCCTCTGGATCGAGCGTGGTGATTATGCCTTCAGTCAGGCCATAGAGTTCAATCACCCCACAAGGAAACTTGTTGAAGATTTCTCGTTTGAGAGATTCATGCAAGGGTGAGCCACAACTCATCATGGCCTGCATCGAGGAGACGTCGAATTCGCCTGTCTGCATAAGTTCTATGACACGCTGGAACTGTATTGGCACCATCGCCGTATGGGTAACGTGTTCGTTTGCGACCGAGGCGAGAAATGAGGCAGCATCGAAGCGGCGATGGATGATAAGCGTGCCGCCGCCCAATAAAGTACAGAGCATGGCGACCCAGGAGATATTCGAATACAAACCGATGGTCAGGAGCGTCCTTGCGGCTCCATGGTATCGCAGGGCAATAGCAAGATCATAGGCCCAGTCCCGGCGGCCACGACAGGTATGGACAATGCCTTTGGGTATGCCGGTGGTTCCCGAACTGTAGATGATGTTGAGGACGTCGGTATCTGCAATCGCGACGTCAGGCAAATTCTTGCTGCTGTCGGACAAAAAATCATCCCACCCAATCCACCCGGCGCAAGCGCCGCCGCTAGTAACCAGCAGTAGTGGTGCGTCGCTGAGGGAGTCGGTCAGGGCGTCGATACGTGCCTGTTGGTCCGGTGTTACGATCACAGCGCTCGCCCCGGCGTCCCGAATCATATTCGCAATTGCGTCATCGCTCACCGTGAGGTTCAAGGGGACAGAAGCGCAGCCGGCGGCCATACAACCAAACAGGGCTTGCGCCATAGGGATTCCGTTATCCATCAGGATAGCGACTCGAGCACCCGGCGCGATACCCCTTTTGTGCAGCGCGTTGCCGAATTGATTAATAGCGGCTGAAAATTCAGCCCAGGTTAGTTGCTCATCTTCGCAGATAACTGCCAGCCGATTTTTGCGCCACTTTCCGTGTAGCGCAAAAATCTCATGCAGCAGGGGGGCTGATGCATCAAACTCGCTCACAATCTTCCTCTTGTCTAGTCAGCGAAGCGATACTCAACGGTAGCACTGTAGGTACGCGGCGGACCATAGAAAATCGTGGTGTTGTCTTCAAGCCCGAGTGTCGATGGACAGCCGCCGGAACCAAAACAGTAGCCCGCAGTTTTGACGTCCTCATCGGTGAGGTTTTTTCCATGCAGGCCGACGGTCCACTTGCCGTCCAGGCTTGTCCACACCAGGCTCGCGTTAACCGTGCTATACGCCTTTTGGTCCAGCACAGGGGTAGGAAGTTCGAACTGGACGATGTTGCCCTTGTACGACCAGTTTCCACGAATGGCCAGCGTGCCGGATGCGAGGTCCATATGGTAGTTGAGGCTGACATTCGCCATTTCTTCGGGCGTATTTTGCACCGCGCGATCGGATGAGACATCCACGCCATTGACGATCCAGCTTTTAATCTCCGCATCCATGAGGCTAAGGGCAAGTTGCGAACTCAGGTTCTCGGTGAGCCAGTAGCTACCTTCTATTTCGAGGCCCTGGATGCGAGCCTCGGCCGCATTGGTTACTGCGCCTACGAAGCTGTCATTGACTCCATCATTGTCTGAGTCGACGCCGATGGAACCGGGTATTTGCATGTCTTCATAGTCACTCACGAACACTGCCACGTTGGTTCTTGCGCGACCACTGGCCGAGGTATGCTTTATGCCGACCTCGAACGAATTCAGGGTTTCTGAATCGAAACCCTGTTCCACATCCGGTGTTACCAGGTTAGCACCCCTCGGGTCGAAACTACCGGCTTTCCAGCCCTGGCTGAAGCCGGCGTAGACATTGGTAACATCGCTTAATGCGTAACTCACGTTAACGCGGGGCGAAAAGTCACTGAAGTTCTTTTCACCCAGGTAGTCGCTGGTGACCGCAATTTGAAATGCGGTGTCGTTGCCAAAAAAAGGACTACCAAACCCAAGGTAGTTGGCCCGGAAGATATCAGCCTTGCGATCATCATCGGTGTAGCGCCCACCTAAAGACACTGAGATGCGATCCGTGAAATCAAAGGTTGCGTCCGCAAATATAGACCAGGCTTTTGTATCAACCACTCCGCCAGTATAGGCAGTAATACCGAGCGGATGCAGCAGTCCCAGTACCACATCGAAGTCATTAGAGGCAGTGGCATCGAGATAGTAGACGCCGGTAACCAGACTGAGTCGATCCGTATTGAACAGGAGCTGGAATTCCTGGCTGAACTGCTCGTTGTCGTAAATGACCGGAGCGTCAAAATCCATGGAGGCCAGGCTGTCAAAATCAATCACGGAAAGGGTGTAGTCCTCACGTTGAGCCGTGATGGATCGCAGGGTCAAGTCGTCGCCGAGTGACCACTCAATCGAGAGATGGATACCTTCTGACTCAACCTTGTTCTTACCGTTGATGCCGGCAGTTGAAATCGCCTGGCTCGCGCCTGCCGTGGTATCGCGCAAGTCCGGCAAGACTGGATCACCGCTGGCACCACCAGGAAAAGGGCGAAAGCCGGCCACGGGGTCCGAGTCGTCCTCGGTATGATCGTAAGCGAGACGGATGAACAGGTCATCGGTCGGTGCAAACTCTGCGCTCAGGCGATAGGCGAAGACATCCTTGTTGTAGTTTTCTGCACCGGTAGTCAAGTTGCGGCCGTATCCGTCCCGGTTAAGCGACGCGACCGTCGCTCCGATCGCGAGTGAATCGGACACTGGCGTTGAGGCGGTGAGGATCAGGTTTGCCATGCTATCCGACCCGAACTGGGTTTTGGCTCGAAAGCCGGGTTCATGGCCGAGCTTACGAGTGACATACTTGATTGCGCCACCGACGGCGTTACGCCCATAAAGAGTACCTTGCGGGCCTCTCAGGACTTCAATGCGCTCGACATCATAAATGTCCAATAGGGCGCCCTGGGGTCTGGCGACATACACGTCATCAAGATACAACGCGACGCCTTGTTCAAAGCCAGCGAGTGGATCCTGTTGACCGACACCCCGGATGAATGCCGTGAGGGTTGAATTGGTCGCACGTGAGGGCTCCAACGTCATACTCGGCGTCACCTCGGCGATTTCCGTGATGTCCGTGGCACCACGTTGGCTCAATTCCTCCCCCGAGAAGGCGGTAACCGCCATGGGAACATCCTGCAGGTTTTCCGCGCGGCGCCGCGCCGTTACGACGACTTCTTCCAGTGTGGCATTTTCTGAAGATGCCGCGAAAACAGGGACCTGGAAGGCCGTGAGGGCCATGACCAGGGTTGAGAAAGCTGGTATTTTGAGCATTGGTAGCATGTCGACCCCCTTGTTCGGGTGATTGTTTCTGGTAATTGGTACTAACTACTGGTTCTACTGACCGGTACTGATAATGTGTTTCGATGATTTCAACATGTGTTGAATATTTTCAACGCTTGCTGAATTTATTCAACAACTGTTGAAGTGTCAAGGGATCATGATAAATTTATGGAAATTTGGGGTTCCAGGTTCAGAGAGGCTGAAATCGGCTATGAGCGAGCAGGAAAATACGTTTACACCAAAGCGGGAGCGCATCCTGGATGCGGCCGAAGAACTGTTCGCGCTCCATGGTTTTGACGGCGTCACGCTACGCCAGATCGCAAAGAAGGCGAACGTGGATGTTGCGCTAGCCAATTACCACTTCGGTAAAAAGCAGGACCTGTTCGAAGCCGCGTTCCTGAGACGTGCCCAGGTCTTGAACGATGTTCGCTTGCAGTCTCTGCTGGAGGCAGAGAAACGGGCTGGCGGCAATCCGGGCGTGGAGGACATCATTGGTGCATTCTTGCGTCCCATCCAGCAGTTGGCGCTGGACGATGAACAAAATTGGCGCAATTACTACGCCCTGGTCGCTTACGTGAATTCAAGTGCCGTCTGGGGACAGATGATGATGCACAAACACTTTGACCCGCTGGTATCCCGGTACATCGAGGCACTGAAAAAGGCGTTCCCCGACACCCCGGCTGAGAAGATTCACTGGTGCTACCACTACCTGTCCGGCGCTTTGACTTTGACCCTGGCGCAAACCGGGCGCATTGATCGACTGTCGGATGGGCTCTGCAAGTCCACCGATGTCCGTATTGCCTACGACTTGATGATCCCTTATGCGGCGGCCGGCTTCCGGGAAATTTGTGGTAAGTAGTGCTCGAATTAAATTCACCGGGGTTGCGGGTGCTGGCGGTGAGCCGTAAATTGACTGACAATACGCCTTTCATTCACCGCCGAGTAACCGAAACATGTCAGTATCCCTCTACGAAGTCAGTGTCGAATCCTATCTCCAGGCTGTTGGTGCTGTGGCGCACTTCCTTGAGAAAGGCAAAACCTACTGTGAAGAGAATGGCATTGATTTAGGCGAGGTCGTGGAGACGCGGTTGTTTCCGGACATGCTACCGTTTCGCTTTCAACTGGTCTCGGTCGGCCATCACTCACTTGGATCGATCCAGGGCATTGAGGCAGGTGCGTTCAGCCCGCCCGGTTCCGGTGATGGTCTCGACTATGCGGGGCTGCAGAACCTTATTATCGATGCGAAGGCCGGATTGGAGGCTTTGACTCAAGATGACGTCAATGCGTACGGCGGCAAGGAGGTCATATTCGAGATTGGCGATCGTAAGATACCGTTTACCGCGGAAAATTTTGTGATGACCTTCTCCCTGCCCAATCTATACTTCCATGCAGCAACCGCCTATGACATCTTGCGGATGAAAGGTGTACCGCTGGGCAAGCGTGACTTCATGGGTCGCCTGCGGATGAAAACCTGAAACGAATACAAATGGGGGCGCCTCGTGAAAGCAGTTAAAATTGTTGCCGTTCTGTTATTGGTCTATGCAAGCGTCGTGGTCATCTTCGAGTCTTTGCTGGGATACTACCAACCTGAAAATCAGGGCACGATGGTTATCACCACCAAAGATGACGAGGGTAATCCACACCCCAGAGTGGTCGCACGACTCGAATCAGACGACACCCTCTATGTTGCGGTTAATCACTGGCCCCGTATCTGGTATTACCAGGCGCTGGACAACCCGAATGTAACGATAGAGATTGACGGTGAGACCAGTGACTACCAGGCCATTGAAATCGAGGGCCAGGAGTATGATCGTGTCAACAGCGACCATGCCCTTGGACCCGTGTTTCGCATCCTGACAGGATTTCCGCCCCGTCGTATTTTGCGTCTGGACCCCCAGGCAGGGGATTAGTCTCGAAACAGGACCACCCGGGCTGCCTCTGTTGCCGTCAGAAGCGCTTATGGCGATTGAGACCGCAGGTCCAGATCGAGTGGGCGGATTTTAAGCGAATTGTTTGAGCTCGCGCCTTGCAATCACCATCTTGTGAACCTCATCCGGGCCGTCAGCGATCCGCAGCGAGCGGGCATTTCGCCACATGGCAGCAATTGGCGTGTCGTCGGATACGCCCAGGGCGCCGAGGCACTGGATCGCGCGATCGAGTACATTCATGGCCATGTTGGGCACAACGACTTTGCACATGGACAGTTCCTGCCTTGCTTCCTTTTTGCCAACCGTATCCATTTTCCAGGCCGCGTACTGGGTCAACAGACGTGCCTGCAATATCTCCATTTTTGAAGTCGCGACCCATTCCTGCACGAACTGCTTCTCCGCCAGTTTTGAACCATGGGTTTCACGTTGGTTGGCATGTCGGCACATGATCTCGTACGCCCGCTCAGCCATTCCGATGGCGCGCATACAGTGGTGAATGCGGCCAGGTCCAAGGCGAGCCTGGGCGATGGCAAAACCTCCATGCAATGGCCCAAGCAGATTTTCGGCTGGCACCCGGCAATTGTGGTATTGAATTTCACAATGGCCGCTACCGCCGGCATGTCCCATCACCGACACTGGCCTGATCAGGTTGAATCCTGGTGCGTCCGTCGGCACGATAATCATAGAGGCACGTTCGTGAGGCTGGCCAGCAGGATTGGTCACGACCATGACGATGGCAAATTTTGCGCCAACGGCGCCGGAGGTAAACCACTTGTGTCCGTTGATGACCCATTCGTCACCATCGCGTACGGCGCTGGTTCGAATTCCGGTCGGATCCGCGCCGGAAACGTCCGGCTCGGTCATTGAAAAACACGAGCGAATGTCACCATCCAGCAAAGGTCTTAACCATTTCTCCTTTTGTTCCTCGCTGCCGTATTCAAGCAGGATTTCCATATTACCGGTATCCGGCGCGTTGCAGTTAAATACTCTGGATGCTGGCGCCGATTTGCCGGTGTGCTCACACATGGCAGCATATTCGTGGTTGGTCAGTCCTGCGCCCCATTTCTCATCGGGCAGGAACAGGTTCCACAGACCCAGCGATCTGGCTTCAGCCCGTAACTGTTTCATCAGGGGTGAGTCTTCGCCATTGGGTGTAGTGTGTGACTGTTCGATAAACAGGTTTTCGTTCGGGATAACTTTCTCGTTGATAAATCGCTCGACCTGGTCGAGTACCAGGCGTGCTTCTTCTCTAATTTGGAATTCCACAGGGCTTCTCCAATAATATTGAGGTATTAATTGACAGGGTCAGTCTAGTCGGCAACTGTGCCGTCGATAATTGATCCAGGTCAATGGCCATCGATCATTCTGTACAGTGATTTACAGTGATTCATGAGTCAGGGAAGCCAGGTGCCAGCTCGCAACGAAAGGACTGCCTGGGCGGCGCCGCGAAGACTAACTTGTGTCCCTACCCGGCGAATTCCAGGAGAAGTGCGAGCACCTTTGCCTCTTCCTCGCGAACCACGAAATGACCCGCGCCAGGCAGCATTTCCAATCGCGAGCCTTCGATCCGCTCATGCAAGTCACGGGCATTTTTGGGTGTTCCGTTCTTGTCTTCCTCGCCATAGACCAGCAATGTGGGGACACGCGCGGTGCCCCAGTAGCTGGCAGAAGGGGAGGCCTGGGAATCCCAGCGCGCCTTGCTGTTGGCTCGGCTATTCCAGATCACATCGGCAATTTGTCTGAACAGGTCCGGTTCGCGTTCCATAAAACCTGTGCCGCAGTACAGCCTTGCCAGTAATTTTTCCCAACTTTTACGGTCATCGTCGCGACGCGCTTCGCGCAACTCCAGCTGTACTGTGGACATATCGACCGGCGGAAACTGACCACCAGTGCCGCATATCACCTGTTTTTGTACCAGATGGGGATAGTCGCGCGCGAACACCTGGGCAACCCGCCCGCCCCAGGCGTGACCTACCGCGATGACGGATTCAACGCCAAGGTGAACGACCAGATTTGCCGCGTCTGCAGCAATATCATTCAGCGTAAATTCGCCTTCAAAGTGGGTCGCACCCGCATTACGCTGGTCGAATCGAATGACCTGCGCTGACTCACTCAGCCTCGTTGCCAGACTCCCCCAGAATTCGAGCGGTAGGCCGGCACCGTTGAACAAAAGGAAGCAGGTTTCGCCGGCACCATCTACCTGATAGTTGAGTTCCACCCTTTTGGCCAGGGGAAGCGTGGTCATGGATTGGCCTTTGTCGTCACCTTGAGCTGTCCCTCCATACTCACATTTTCTATGATGAGTTGGAATCCCGTAATTCGAGAATTTGACTATGCCGGTTCTGCCGGAGGAAGCCCTCTACAATATCCTTGATACGTGGCCGGTTGCCGTCCTTTCGACCTATGGCACGCGGTTTATAGACAGTGTTCCTGTTGTATTTGTTCGTGCTGGCTCTCTCCTGTATTCGCCGGTAGACGGCAAGCCCAAGTCGGGCCGGGCACTTTCTCGTGTGTCAAACCTGAAACGTGATGACCGCTATACCCTGTTACTGCAAGACTATCAAAACGACTGGCAGGCGCTATGGTGGGTCAAACTTTCGGGTAGGGCGCGCGTGCTTGAAGATATTGATGAAAGTACAGGACAACTGCCGGATATCGTTGCGGCGCTTTCGGACAAATATCCGCAGTACCAGGCAACCCCAGTGCTCGGTGCCAGGCGACAACTGCTTGAGCTTGAAATAGATTCGTTGAATGCATGGGCATATCGGGGTATCGATTGGCTGGCCGGGCGGTTCATCTGACCTGTATATGATATTGCAGTCTTGGTATGGTGGCGCCTCGGTTTAACCACATATTCGATCTCTCAGGATCGTAAGGACAAGAATGAAAGACCTGTTTTCAATAGAAGGAAAAGTCGCCCTGGTAACGGGCGGGTCCCGTGGCATTGGTGAAATGATTGCGGCAGGATTCCTGGCCAATGGTGCGAAGGTTTACATCAGTTCGCGTAAAGCGGATGTGTGTGATGCCACGGCTAAACGCCTGTCTGATGAGTTTGGCGGCGAGTGTATTTCGATACCCGGCAATCTGGCAGAGCTTACGGGTATACAAGCGGTTGTCGCAGAAATTGGCAAGCGGGAAGACTTGCTGGACATCCTGGTCAATAATGCCGGTGCTGCATGGGGAGCACCGCTGGATGAATTTCCTGAAAGTGGTTGGGATAAGGTGATGGATACTAATGTCAAGGCGTGTTCTTCCTGACCCAGAAACTGCTACCCTTGTTGCGCAAGGCAGGAACTGCCGAGGACCCTGCACGTGTCATCAACGTTGGTTCGATCGATGGAATCGTGACGCCAGCGTTTGATAATTTCTCCTATGGTCCTTCCAAAGCCGCGGTGCACCACTTGACTAAAGTTTTGGCATCGCACCTGGTCAAACAGAATATTATCGTCAATGCCATTGCGCCCGGTCCGTTTCCCACCTGGATGCTGAGTACCGGCGTCGGATTTGGCGGCGAGACTGACGGCGTTGATTGGGATGCAGTTGGCAAGGGTAACCCGCGGGGTAGGGTGGGGACGCCTGAAGATATCGCCGGACTCGTGATTTTTCTGTCATCACGTGCTGGTGCCTTCACAGTCGGCGAGGTGATTACCTGCGATGGCGGTTCAGCGGTCGCGCGCTAGGTCCGGGAAGCCACTTCTATCGTATCGACAAAGTATTGCTGGCTGGTGGCAGCTGCAACGAAGTTTTCCTGTAGGTGCAGCCAGACCTGCATATCGGCGTTGACCGCGTCGAGGCCGTGTTCAAGCACATAGGCGTAGCTTTTCTGGAACGCGGTAAGGCCGGATTGCATCAGTGGCTCATCATAATAGTCGTTGTATGCGTCCGGTTTCCCCCAGCCCAAAAATCGCCTGCCCGCCAGATAGCGGCCTGCCTTCATGCCAATCAAGCCGATACCGGCCTCTCGAGCCGCCTCCAGGGTCGGTCTTAAACTGACCATTTCCGCAGTGCCGGCAAGGATGCTGCGGTTGGCCCAGTCATACCAGCCTGCGGGTGTTATCGCGATCTGTGCGAGGTCGTACCAATTGCTATGTGCGGCGGCTAGCAGCACGTTTTCTGCATTTTCATGGGTGCTGATGCCGAAATAGGTAACCTTGCCAGCTTCCCGGGCGCGCTCAAAGGCGCGATAGATCTCTTCGCTTCGCACCACAGAAACATTGTTAGTTGCCATCAGGTAGTAGGCATCGACATGATCCTGGCGTAGCTCTCGCAAGCTGCCTTCCAGAAAACCAGTCCAGTTTTTCGCCGCTTGCCGCGCTTCCCCCGCATTAATCTCATGAGCTGGTTCAACATCAATTTCGACCTGGGCCTTCGAGATGAGAAAAATCTTTTCGCGATGACGTTTCAGGAAGGGGGCGAGGTTCTGTTCTGCGTCGCGATAGTAGTTGCGATATCCCACATCGAACACATTGATCCCTGCGTCAAGCGCCGGTTCCAGAAGGTCATTGGCCTTGCCGTTTGACAGGGCCGCGCCGCACCCGAATACCAGCCTGCTTCCGCTAAAGCCGGTACGTCCCAGCCTGCGATAGGTCATTGCTGGCCAGCTGGCGGTTGACTGATTGGCCTCCTCCACCGCTGCCTGGAGGTTGCCGGTTCGCAAGAATGCCTGGCCGCCGACAGTCAGGGCGGTGACGCTCTGTAAGAATGAACGACGCTTGATCATGGGGTCTTTCCTCCTGATAGCCGCACGCTCCAGTATACGCGCCTGGCACCGGGGTGCAATTTGGAAGCAAGCGCCCGGTTGTCTCGCCCCCACAAGGCAGGTATAAATCATGAAAAAGAGGAAATACCATGCAGGATATCCCGCGCTCTGCCGACCAATTTACTGTCGATTGGCTCAACTTCGCGCTCGCTGGCCACCTGGGTGGGCATAAGGTCAAAACGGTGGAAGTTCGGGACTCGGACATCCCTGGCCAGACGGCAGAGATTGCAAAGATTTCGGTGACCTATGATAGCGTTGACTGCCGGCTACCGACTCGCCTGATCGGTAAGTACACCAGCCACAATCAAGGTGTCATCGACGCAGTGATCAATGTCTATCAGCAGTATTGGCGAGAGACTTCCTTTTACAAAGAACTGCCGGATCCGGGGATACCCGTGCCCTCCTGCTATTACGCTGTCCACGATCCGGCCACGCAAACCTTTGTGATCTTGATGAACGATCTTGCACCGGCCGAATCGCCGTCCTGGGCATCAACGCCGGCACAGGTTGCCGAGGCGGTATCTCATTTACCTGGAATCCATGGCAAGTGGTGGAACTCGCCGCTGATTCGATCAAAGGATTGGCTGGTTCAGTATGACAATATTGCATTCTTTACGGCGGCAGCTTCAGCGGCGTCAGCTTCAGTACCCAGAGTCAGGCAACTGTTCGGGGCCAAAGCTGACCAGACTGCCAGGCTGCTCGACATGTGGCTTGACAAGATCGATCGGGTGACTGAGTACATCAGCAAGCAGCCCTATACGCTGGTACACGGTGACTATCACCCCAAACAAATTTTTTTTCCGGTGGAATCCAACGGCCAGTTTGCTGTGATTGACTGGCAATTCAGTTTTGTCGCCCAGGGCGCCTGGGATCTCATTCGGGTGGTAACGCTGGGGCAGAGTGTGAATGAACGTCGAACCCGCGAGAACGAGCTCATCAGCAACTACCACGCTGGCCTTGCGGCACAAGGCGTATCGAACTATTCCATGGCAGCACTCGAGGATGACATCAGGCTGGGGCTCATCGTAAACCAGATGATCATGGCAATTGCGGTTGCGGACACGGACATTGCGCTGGTTGCTCGCGAGTGCGATGAATTGGGACTCGAGTGGCAGGATGTCATCCTGTTACGCGGCGAAGCCGCGGTCGGCGATTGGGATGTGGAGAAGTTTTTATCAGACTTGTGAGCGTCCCTGACGAAAACTCTAAGGCGCAAGCCTTCTGATGTTCCAGCTATCCTTCTTCTGTTTTCGATATTCGAAACGATCATGCAGCCGATATTGGCCGCCCTGCCAGAATTCCCAGATATCCGGTATAACGGTGTAACCGCCCCACCTTTCCGGCATGGGAACATCGGTGCCGGAAAACTCTCGTTGTATCCTGGCGAACTCATCGTCCAGCACCTGTCTTGAAGCGATCTCCTCACTTTGGGTCGCGACCCAGGCGGCAATCTGGCTTTCACGCGGGCGCGTAGCGAAGTAGGCGGCTGAGGTTTCGGCCGGCAACATTTTTGCACGACCTCCGACAATAACTTGCCGATCCATTTGCAGCCATGGGAAGTGTAGTACCACTCGCGGGTGGCTCTCAATATCGCGGGCCTTGCGGCTGTCGAGACTGGTGTAAAAACCAAGTCCCCCTTCATCGAATGACTTGAGCAGGACGATCCTGGACCAGGGTTCCCCGGCAGCATTGATCGACGAGACGGTCATGGCAGTCGGATCGTTAATGCCAGCCGCAACGGCTTCCTCCATCCAATAGCGGAATTGCAGGTGCGGCGAGTCGGCAAGAGTCGCCCGCGTCAGCTTGCCGTAACGATACTCGCGCCTGTTGTCTTCCAGCTTCATGGGGCCAGCAACCTTCTTATCGATTGTAAGCGGGTATTGTACGCGATTCGCAGCCACGCTGGCTGCAAGCACAACGTGGCAGCTTGTGCGAATTATACAGGTTGCGAGTCTGGCATTGATGGGCAGCAACGGATCGACAAGCAACGGCTCGAATGATCCGGAAAGCACCAATCGCGTTGACTAACCATCTATTTTTACGATCATACTGATAAAAACAATCAGTTTTACTGATCCAGGTGCATACTATAGCCTCAATAATAGGTGACCGAAGCAGTGATCAGGCTGATCAGCAAACGTACTCAGAATGGGAAGGACGCTATGAACGCAAATGAAACGAAATCAACGGGCACGTGCCCTGTAATGCACGGTGGCCAGACGAGCGCCGCTGCATCCAACATGGACTGGTGGCCGAACGCACTCAATCTGGACATTCTCCATCAACACGACACCAAGACCAATCCGATGGGGCAAGACTTCGACTATCGTCACGAACTTGAGAATCTCGATGTCGACGCGCTCAAGCAAGACCTGCATGCATTGATGACCGACAGTCAGGCGTGGTGGCCTGCAGACTGGGGGCACTACGGTGGACTGATGATTCGTATGGCCTGGCATGCGGCCGGCTCTTACCGTCTTGCAGACGGTCGTGGTGGTGGCGGCACAGGCAACCAGCGGTTCGCACCACTGAACTCCTGGCCAGACAACGTCAACCTCGACAAGGCGCGCCGACTGCTCTGGCCCGTCAAGAAGAAGTATGGCAACAAGATTAGCTGGGCAGACCTGATCATCCTGGCCGGTAACATCGCGTATGAATCCATGGGGCTGAAGACTTACGGATTTGGTTTTGGGCGAGAGGACATCTGGCATCCTGAGAAGGACACCTATTGGGGCTCCGAGACGGAATGGCTGGGGGCGAGTCGCTATGATGGCGAAGAACGTGACACTCTGGAAAACCCGCTGGCAGCCGTTCAAATGGGACTGATCTATGTGAACCCTGAAGGTGTGAATGGCCAGCCAGACCCGCTCAAGACCGCGCAAGATGTGCGGGTGACGTTTGCACGTATGGCGATGGATGATGAGGAAACCGTGGCGCTGACCGCCGGCGGTCATACCGTCGGCAAGTGCCATGGCAATGGTGATGCTGGCCTGTTGGGCCCGGACCCCGAGTCCGCAGAACCAGAGGACCAGGGCCTGGGTTGGATCAACAAGGCCAGGCGAGGTGTTGGTCGAGACACTGTGACCAGTGGCCTTGAGGGCGCTTGGACGACGAACCCGACCCGGTGGGACAACGGCTATTTTCACATGCTCCTCAACCACGAGTGGGAGTCGAAGAAGAGTCCTGCCGGCGCCTGGCAGTGGCAACCGGCGGACATCAAGGAAGAAGACAAGCCCGCTGATGTCGAAGATCCTTCCATCCGGACGACGCCAATAATGACGGATGCAGACATGGCGATGATCAAGGACCCGATCTACCGCGAAATCTCGGAGCGCTTCTACAAGGACCCCGCGTATCTCTCCGAGGTCTTTGCCCGTGCGTGGTTCAAGCTGACCCATCGCGATATGGGACCGAAGGCAAGATACGTCGGCCCGGACGTGCCAGCCGAAGACTTGATCTGGCAAGATCCGATTCCCGCCGGACCCACTGACTATGACGTTGCGGCAGTCAAGGCGCAGATCGCGGCGAGCGGTCTTGCTACTGGCGAGATGGTGACGACGGCCTGGGACAGTGCGAGGACTTACCGTGGTTCGGACATGCGCGGTGGTGCCAATGGTGCACGTATCCGTCTTGCGCCGCAAAAGGATTGGCAAGGTAACGAGCCTGCCCGCCTGGCAAAGGTGCTGAAGATCCTGGAAGGCATTGCCGACAGTAGCGGCGCCAGCGTTGCAGACGTGATCGTGCTGGCGGGTAACCTGGGTATTGAGCAGGCTGCAAAGTCAGCGGGTATCGATGTCACGGTTCCGTTCTCAGCTGGTCGCGGTGATGCCACCGACGAGATCACTGATGCCGATTCGTTCGATGTACTGGAACCCATTCACGACGGCTATCGAAACTGGCTAAAGAAGGACTATGTCGTCAGCGCGGAAGAACTGATGCTTGATCGCACGCAACTGATGGGATTGACTGCCCATGAGATGACCGTCCTGGTCGGTGGCATGCGCGTCATCGGCACCAATCACGGTGGCACGAAGCATGGCGTATTCACTGATCGGCAAGGGGCGCTGACGAATGACTTCTTTGTTAACCTGACTGACATGGCCAATTCGTGGGAACCAGTAGGTGAAAACCTGTACGAGATCCGCGATCGCGCGAGCGGTAACGTCAAATGGACAGCGACGCGGGTCGACCTGGTGTTTGGTTCTAACGCAATCCTTCGCGCCTATAGTGAAGTCTATGCGCAGGACGACAACCAGGAGAAATTCGTGCGGGATTTTGTCGCTGCCTGGACTAAAGTCATGAATGCGGATCGGTTCGATCTGGGCTAGATAACTCGCAGGACTCTCCACGTTGGGGATCAGCCGCGAATCGATCACCTTTTCGAACTGGACGTGGTGGGCTGTGTGTCGGCAAAGCCTATGGAAAAAAGGAGGTAAGCCGAAGAAAATCGTGTTCTTTTGTCATTGTCGTCGGTTACCGTTACCTCGAACGCTCGATAACTTTGGCGAGTGCGATGCCAGCCTCGCCGGCAATCGAGTAGAAGAGGTAAGTGTCGCTACCCTCCTCGAAGACTTCTGGATCGCGCAGTTGGTGAACGCGTGTCTCTATAGCGCCGCGCCGGGACGGTTCGATTGGCCTGTCTGCACCTTCCCAATCTGTTTCGGGTCTCAAAATTTCGACGGGTTCGGAAGCCTGCCATGTAGACCAGTCAGCGTTGATGTCTATGGTAGATAGCAGGATACGCTCGGGCGCGTGGCCAGCCTGGGTCCAGAAGACGTAAAGCTTACTGTCGCGAATCATGAGTCCGGAGTGGCGCATGTTCGGGTTGAACAGCGAGAGCCCCTCCTCGAATTTGGTGAGGCCGTCTGAGGAGCGGTAGAAGACCCCCGGCATCGCGAGGCCATAGTACTGACCGTTCCAGGGGAATACGCGCAGGTAAGGACGGGTGATGACCTCCTGTCTCGCGTCGAACTTGAGGCCGTTTCGTGACACCGCCACGCGGCTCGCCTGCGAACCTGTTTCCAGCATGCCATGGTAGTAGAGTCGGATCTCTTGTTTTTCCGGTACGATCACGGCTTCCGGAGAAGCAATGTGCGTGTAGAGGGGGTCGTAGCCATCGGCGCGTCGCTCAGCAACTCGTTCCCGGCGCTCTCTGGGCAACCTGGCGAGCGGAATGACGCCGGTCGGAAAGTACGATTCCTCCAGGTGGAGCACGCCGGGTTCGTACACCGTCCAGGGGCCACCGATCGAGTCGGCATACGCCAGCCGGATGTGCTTACCCCTGTGGTGAGCAAAGTACATGTAATACTTACCGAGCGGGTTGTCGACCCAATTGGGCACGCGGATCACCGAGGGACCATTCACGTTGTTGCCAAGTGATGGGGACGAGTCTGTCGTGATGATTGGGTTTGCCACGAGCCGTTGGATCTCGATTTCGGGTGCGGCCATCAAGGTGCTACTGTTGTGTATTATAGCCACGAGAAATGATGCCTTATACAAGATTGTAGTTTTCGTTGAGCACCGGAATGTAGGTGGGAGGACTTCGATAGAGTTCGCCATCCAGAAATCGGCGTGAATGGTCTAGTACGAGCTTGTTCCTCGCCTGGTTGGCGCGCTCCCACTCCTGGTAGTCGGGACCGTTCCCGATCAGCGCCGCCGGTGTTTGTGCGGCCTGCCAGTGTTGGTAACTCGCGTAACGCGTCAGCATGACTGCTTCGTCGTAGTCGGCGGATTCCTCGCCACGTGCGGGTTCGGGATAAATGCAGCGCCAGAGGCCGATACCACGTGCGCCCATCTTGCTGATGACTGGCGTCATGCCGTCACGTGTCAGGGCGTCGAAGTTGTCGAAGCTGCCTTTCCTGATCTTCCAGTATTCGAAGTCGATGACTTCCTCGTCGCCGGGGGTTGGGATGTCGTAACGCACCGGCCCCGGCTGTGCACCGGGATCGCTGGTCAGTTCGAAGTCCTCGTCCAGCCCCGGGAGATGATAGGGAACGTCCTCGAACATGCGTCCGGTCATGAAGTACGCCCCATCCGACCCGAGCAGGTATTGGCGCCGGGTCGAGCCTCCGCCTTGGGAGAGATCGAGCAGCGGGCCATCCCCGATGATATTGCCAGGTTGACGCGTCTCTACCCAGTGCTCATAGCTCGCGTAGCGCGCCAGCCGATAGTTTTCGTCGTAATCGTTGCTGCCGCCATCCTTTGGGTAGATGACCTTGAAATCACCGACGACGCGACTGCCGATCTTCTCGTATACGAGCCAGACACCTCGCTCGCTGGCCTGCTTGAACGCCTGGTGGTAGCCCTTCCTGATCTTGTGGTGGCGAAATACGAGTACCTCTTCGCCGGGACGATTGGCGCTGTTGCGGCGCGCCGTAATTGATTCACTCATGTGTTATCCAATTGTTGTAAGGTTTCGTGAACAGCGCCGGCACCAGATTTGCCGAACAGGAAACGTCAGAGTCCTCGGTGAGGGCAAATGAAGTATCTTATAGCGCATCTTTGGATGTCAAATGTACCCGGCTGAGACTAGAGCTCGCGGGCGATAATTCGGCCCGATATTAACAATGGGTATCCTTCGCTATAAATATAGTTGTTTAAGGCGACGCTGAGGCGAACACACCTGGGTAATGGTGTGTTGATCGGAGAGGGCAA
>JBBDIT010000051.1:56186-94052 GCA_040880285.1 Pseudomonadales bacterium
AGGCGACGCTGAGGCGAACACACCTGGGTAATGGTGTGTTGATCGGAGAGGGCAAACTCATTTCAGACTGGCAGCGGCCGATCAACCGTTGGATCAAACTGCCCAATTCGATTGACAACGACGAAGTGGCGGTGAGGATCGGCATGCGTGGCGGTACTAGCCCCGATACGGCTGAACTGCAAATATTATCGCATTGGCAAGGTCGTCGCCGAGATGTGCCATCACACGCGCTGCATGAAGGCCTCCTCTCTTCCCGGGAAGTGATTCTCACGCGACGAAGCCGTGCCCTGACGCTCCCGGTGACCCCAGGTGTGTCCGTAGCGCCTGCCACGCTTGATGATCGCTTCGTAGCCCCGCGGTCTCAGGCCGTCGAGCGAGAAAATCACCTCGATCAGCAGGATACGTTTGAGTATCGTGTTTCCAATAATTTATGCTTGAGGATATACTGTCATCCTAAAGCATTATCAGGGTTGTGCCGCGCAGGTATCGATCCAGTTCAAACCGGATCGAGAGGCTTATCGGGAATCTAAAGCGCGACCTCATGAATTACCATGATTCGCATTGAACTGTTAGGTTTGATATAAACGGATGTGCTTGCCAGGGCTGAGTCCACGGTAGAAATTTCCACAGCAACGGGTCCCTTTAAATTGATGTACACCGGATTTATTTTCCTGGCGCTGCTGTTTTGGCTGCCAACATTCGTTCAGGCAGCCCAGCAGATTCCCCGTTTTTCCGAAGCTGAATCCAGGGTGCAGATCGATGGCACACCTTCCGAGGCGATCTGGTCCAAGGTCATGCCGCTTGAGGACTATACAGTCAGTTACCCTGACCTTGATGAGGCGCCTGCGTTTCGAACCAGTACTCGCATGTTCTACACTGAGCGTGGACTCTACGTCAGTTCCATTAATTTTCAACCGACTGACTCACTGATGCCACGTCTGACCGCACGTGATCAATCAACGACCAGGGATGGTTTCCTGATTGTACTGGACACATCGGGCGAAGGCCGTTATGGCTACTGGTTTGAGGTGGGACTGGGTGGCTCATTGATGGATGGCATCCTGTTGCCCGAGCGACACTTTCGCAGTGATTGGGATGGGCCATGGCGTGGCGCATCCACAATGAATGAGGATGGCTGGACCGTTGAGATGTTTCTGCCCTGGGCGATGCTCAATATGCCGCGCAGCGACGACGGTACCCGGCGTATGGGCGTGTACTTCAACCGGCGATTGGGCGCGCTCGATCAGCGCTGGGGAATGCCGAACCTGCCATCGACGCAGCCGAGCTTCATTTCAGGCTTTCTGCCAGTAGAGTTCAAGAAAGTGGAGCCACGACAGGAGTACAGTCTGTATCCTTTCGTGTCCTACGACTACGACAGCATGCGTGCCAGGGAAAATTACCGAGCCGGGTTTGATTTGTTCTGGCGACCATCGTCTCAGTTTCATTTAAGTGCGACCGTGAAGCCTGATTTCGGGCAGGTTGAATCGGACAACGTTGACGTCAACTTGACCGCTTTTGAAACCTTCAATCCTGAGCGTCGACAGTTTTTCCTTGAAAATCAGCCGATTTTCACAACGTCTCCGAGAAGTCCGAATCAGGGTACATTGCTGAGCACCCGCCGCATTGGTACCAATTTGATCTCAAGGGCAGGGCGACCAGATTTCACCGGTGGCGTTGGCTTTGACAAACATCAACGTACGCAATCCGTTGAATTGATCGGTGCGCTTAAGGCAACGGGACAGTATGGGCCGTGGCGGTATGGCGTGATGGGTGCATCGGAGCAAGAGACGGTGCTCGACGTTACTTCTGGTGGCGGTGGCCAACATCAAGCTCCCGGCCGTGATTTTGGTGTTGCGCGACTCGTATACGAAGATGTAGTCGCAGGCAGCCGCCGTTCCGTCGGCTGGCTCGGTACGATCACCGAGCATCCGGGACGGCGGGCAGTGACCCAGGCAGTGGATGGTCACTATCGCGATCTGTCTGGTGTCTGGACGTGGGATGGTCAATTGTTTCACAGTGATATTGACGGTGTGGGTGGCATAGGATTCCAGTCTGATTTGGTGATGGTGCCCGCGCAAGGACGGAGTCATAAGCTCGAAATCGAGTACTTCGATCGGCGTGTCAACCTGAATGATCTGGGTTTCATGCGGCGCAATGACCAGATCGGTATTGACTATGACTATAGAGTCAACGAAGAGCGACTGGCCGACCTGCGTCGTCGACAGACCTACTATCTTGTTCGAACAAGTCTCAATACAGCGCGCCAGGTAACCGGTGCAGGTGTCTTCTTAAGGCGTAGCTGGGAGTTCCATGACAGTACACGTTTGCGTCTTGGCGCAGAGTATCGGCTACCTCAATGGGACGATCGCAATAGCGTTGGTAATGGCGCTTTCCGTCGAGAAGATCGATTCGGTATTGACGCCGCATACAATACTGACAGTGCAAAACCAATTTCTTTTGAAGCTGGCATAGATCTCTTACAGGAAAGTGAAGGAGGGCTACGCCGCGCACTGTCTGGTCGTTTGGTTTATCGTCCCAGTGACAGGTTCACCCTGCGACTGGGGACAAAATATACCGACCGTGATGCCTGGCTGATTCACTCAGCTGGGCCTGAGTTCACCAGTTACCACGCGGAAGAGTGGCGACCAAGATTTAGTGTCGATTCTTTTATCAATGCCCAACAACAGCTTCGTGTCGCTCTTGAGTGGGTGGGTATCAAGGCTTTTAGTGATAAATACTGGCGTGTGCCGGAACAGGAAGGCAAGTTGACGCAGGTGGCAAGATTGCCCGATGAGCCGACGCGAGATTTTGTGATCAGTGCGATCAACCTGCAGGCTCGTTATCGTTGGGAAATCGCCCCGCTGTCCACCTTATATCTTGTTTATAACCGCAGCGGCAGATTACCAGGTCCGAATCACAATGACTTTGGTCGCCTTTTCACCGATGCCATGAGTGATCCGGAACAGGAATACCTGATTATTAAACTACGCTACCGGTTTGGTCCTTCCTGATCGATTCTTCTGGTGTTGGCTGGATGTGGTGGGGGATCGGCTCATACTTGCATTGCGGTGTCGCTTTGCCCTTCATTCTCGTTCAGTTGGTCTCCGATCATCGATAAATTTAATAGCCCATAGCGATAGTGAGGTCTATAGTTATCAGCAGGTAGATGGTTAGTGGTTGGTCGAGCGCCTTTGGTGAATCGTTAATCAATAAAAGCACCGTAGACAAGGGCACGGTAATCACTTCGAACACGGACGGGTTGATGCCGGTGTAGTTGCATCATATACAATCCAATGAGCTGTTCCTTCGGGTCAATCCAAAATGTCGTCCCGAAGGCGCCACCCCACATATAGGTACCTTTGCTTGATGCCTCTCCATAAGCGGCTGGTTCTACTACCACGTTAACGCCCAGTCCGAACGCCGTGCCACGCGCACCCAGGCCACCGATTTTGGGAATGCCAAGCGCATGGGGAAGAGTCATCAACTCAACGGTTTTGGGGCTGAGTATACGTACGGCATCGAGCTCACCACCGTTCATTAGCATCTGTGCGAAACGCAAATAGTCATGCATCGTACTGACTAGTCCGCCAGCACCGGGGAACATCACCTTGGGCCTGTGTTCTTTAACAAATCGACTGGTACCGTCAGCAGGTTCAGCTGGTGAGATTGAACCGTCGCTCTCACGCCGATATGCGACGGTATAGCGATCGAGCTTATCGAGAGGGACATAGTAGTAGGTGTCCTTCATACCGAGTGGCTCGAAGATGTGCTCTCTTTGAAAATCCTGCAACGACTGACCCGATACCACCTCTACCAGTCGGCCCAGGACATTGAAGCCGGCGGCCGGGCTGTATTGCCAGTGAGTACCTGGATGATAGCCGAGCGCGAGTTGAGCATAGCCGCTGACAACTTCAGCAAGGGTCTGGTTGGGCGAGCGTGTTTTTGTCTGGACCATGTGATTAATCCATTCGGCAACTTCCTTTGATTCACCCACAGACATACCAGCGGTATGGGTCAGCAGGTGCTTGATGGTCATCGGGCGTTCCGGCGCAACCAGCACAACTTTGCCGTTTTCATTCAACTCCGCAACTTTTATATCAGTGAATTCTGGCAAATAGCGCGCAATAGGATCATTCAGTCTGATTTTTGCTTGCTCCAACAAGATCATCACAGCCACAGCAGTCACTGGCTTGGTCTGCGAGGCAAGACGGAAAAGAGAGTCAGTCTGCAGTAGCCTTTCCGATTCCAGGTCGGCATAACCCTGCGCATCCTGATGGATGATGATGCCCTTCCGAGCGATAAGGGTTGCTGCGCCGGCGATTTCTCCGCGGTCGATGTACCCTTGTATAGCCGGTGCGATACGGGCGAGTCTGTCGTTGGACATTCCGACAGACTCCGCTTTGCCATCGCGAAAAGTCTCTGCTTGCAGCAGACCGGGTAGTAGCAAAGCTAACAAGCCAATTGTGAAGCTTCGGATGACGATATCAAACATATTCATATACTCCCGGTTATTGGTTGTCACGCTGTGCTTTTCGCTGCATCGTGAGCTTTGCTTAGATGATCATTTTTTATTTGCGAAGGTGGTGATGGCTTCGAGAACCTGCTCTTCCTGCTCCCGAATCACGAAATGGCCTGCATTGGATAGCATAATAAGCTCGGAATTTCTGATTCTCTGGTGTAAGTCCTCTGCGTTCTTTGGGGTACCGTTCTTATCCTCTTCACCATAGATCAGTAGCGTTGGCACTGTCGCGGTGCCCCAATAACTGGAACTTGGGGAGACCTTCGGGTCCCAGCTTGCGGCCTTGTTGGCTCGGCTATTCCAGCCAAGATCAGCGACTTCCTGGAATCGTTCAGGTGCCCTATCTCTAAACCCTTTGGCACACCAGCGTGCTTCATAGGCGGATTCCCAGGCAGAACGGTCGCCAGAGCGCCTTGCTTCGCGTAGTGCCTGGTCAATGACCGAGGTGTCTATGGGTGGAAACTGGCCACCATTGGCACAGATCACCAGTTTGCTCAGAAGGTGAGGGTAATCTCTGGCAAAGACCTGTGCGACCCTGCCACCCCAGGCATGACCGATTGCAATGACCCTCTCACTGCCCTGATCCTTCATCAATGTGGCAGCGTCCGCCGCAACAGTATTCAAAGAAAAGCTGCCTTCAAATCGGGTTTGTCCCGCGTTCCTTTGATCGAAGCGCAGAACTCGCCCGATAGCTGTAAGCTCCTGAGCCAGCGACCCCCAGAATTCAAGGTTTAGAGATGCGCCGTTGAACAAAAGAATATCCAGGTCCCCGCTGCCCTCCACGAGGTAATTGATCTCTGCGTTCGAATTACGATTGAGAAATGGCATCGCGTCGTCCCAGATAATGTGTCCTTAATTATCATACAATACAGATATATATGTCCAATATCGTGTTATTTAGCTATGTTTGCTAAAATTTAGCATTACTTTATGTGATCTTTGGTCATAAAAAATGTATGAATTTATTTTGTTACTTGTAGCAAGAATGCAATGGAAATTCAGTGGTCCGACGTGAGATGTTCCCGTGTCAAAATTCCCTTCTGGAGCTACAGGAATTCGCGAATTTTTGTTAGCGGTAATACCGTCGGTTGTGACGTCGCTTATCTTGCTGCTGAGGAACTGGCTTTCGGAGATGTGAAATGACTGGACTATTGATGTTGCAGTCCGGGTCCCCTTCAGGGCATCAGATTTCTTCAGCGAGCGGCGGGTGTCAGTCGAGCAGTGCAGATGCGCAGGACAGTCAGGAAATGGTACTGCCCGAATGAGCTTGCCGTTTGAATCCATCGATCCGGTAGCAGCCGGCTTTGATCCCGAGGGGATAGCGTCATTGATCGAATTTGCGTGCGATAGCGGTTCTGCACAACTCGCGATACTTATGGACGGTAGGCTGCTGGTCGACGAAGTATTCTCATCATCACCCGTTGATGTTTATGCCGTGCAGAAAGGGCTTGTCTCTCTGCTGATCGGCATTGCCGAAGAACGACAACTTATCAAGCTGGACGATAGTGTTGGGGATTATTTACCAGAGGGATGGTCAGAACTCTCTGCCAGCGACGAGGCAGGTCTGATGATTCGACATTTGTTAACCATGACGACCGGTATGGACGATAGGCTGGGATCTTTGGGGCAGATCGGCGAAAACTGGCGCTATAATAACACTGCATATAACTACCTCAAGCGAATCTTGTCGGATCAAACGAATCTTTCGCTGGTCGAGCTCACAGCTCAATGGATATGTAATCCACTGGGAATGTTGCAAACCCAATGGGTTGATCGTGACGCGACCTTACCGGATGGGCGTCCACTGACTGGCTTGATGTCTACGGCGCATGATTTAACCAGACTTGGTGTGATGGTCCTGAATCGGGGATTGTGGAATAACCAACGTATAGTGCCTGAGAATTATCTGGACCTGATGGTGATGTCAGGCTCCGAGGCAAATCCCGCCTGGGGTTTGCTATGGTGGAACAATAGCTCGGATCACTTTCTGGTGCCTATGGCGGAAGATAAGCACCACGTAGGCAATATAATCCCGACTGCCCCGAGCGATCTCATTGCTGCGCGTGGTGCCAACCAGAATCATCTGGGTGTCCTGCCTTCAATGAAGTTGGTCGTTGCGCGAACGGCACTATCGACGGCAGGTGCAAAGCCTTTCGAACGCGAGTTCTATGCTCGATTGCTAGCAGCATTTAATAATGTCCGCTATTATAAAAAATAAGCTCATCAGTGTTGAGGAAACCAGTTGAGATTTACGCTCATAGCGATTTTGGCGTTGGCCCCCGGTTTTGTTCAGTCAGCGCAATGGAGACATGGATTTTCCTACTTTGGTGATCTGAAATATGCGTCTGACTTCCGCCATTTTGATTATGTTAATCCCGAGGCCCCCAAGACGGGCGAACTCCGGCTGTCACAATTAGGTAATTTCGATAGTCTCAACCCGTACATCCGCAAGGGACGAAAAGCGGTTGGTTTCTCTTATTACCTCATGATGCCCACCTTTGATCGGTTGATGTACGCGTCAGACGATGAACCCTCGACACAATACGGATGGCTTGCTGAGGCTGTGATGGTAGCTGACGATTATAGTTGGGTGAAGTTTCGCTTGCGTCCGGAAGCGAGATGGCATGATGGCGTCCCCATTACTGCGAGAGACGTGATCTTTACATTTGAGCAGATCAAGGCACATGGTTCACCAACTTTGACACTCGAATTCAGCCAGGTCGTTGCGGTAGAAGCTACTGGTGAACGAGAAGTAAAGTTCTCTATCAGCGGAGAGACATCCGCCAAGACCGCCTTCAGCCTTGGCATGTTACCGATAACTGCTGCGCACTATTGGGAGAATCGAACATTTGAAGAGACGAAGTTGGAACCACCACTGGGTAGTGGTCCTTATCGAGTGGTCGAGGTGGATCCTGGTCGAAGAATCAGGTTCGAATTGGTTGAAGATTACTGGGGGAAAGACATTCCTGTGAATCGGGGTAGACATAACATTCAGCACGTCAGCTATGACTACTTTAGCGACATCAATGTTACCCTTGAAGCAGTGAAATCGGGAAATCTTGACGCACTACCCGAGACCCAGGCGAAGCGATGGGCTACACAATATGATTTTCCTGGTTATCGCAGTGGTTTGTATGTAAAGGACTTTCTGGTGACTGAGCGTCCCGTAGGTCTGGCGCTGGGACATGTATTCAACCTCCGTCTGCAAAAGTTTCAGGATCCACGGGTACGAGAAGCGTTGGCGCTGGTCTACGATTTCGAATGGCTAAATGAGATTCTGATGTACGGCTTCTACAATAGAGCAAGTAGCTATTTTTCAAATTCGTCCTTGGCTGCAAAAGGACTTCCGAGTGAAGCCGAACTACAAGTGCTGGAACAGTATCGTGGTCAGATTCCAGATAAAGTGTTCACAGAACCCTTTCAGGTATCCGTGACCGACGGTAACGGTTTTTCACGAGAGAATCTGCTTCGGGCTGCCGCCCTGTTCAAAGAAGCAGGTTATGAAGTCGTTAATGGTGAGTTGGTTCACAGCCAGACCGGCAAGCCCTTCACCGTTAACTTTATTACTAATACCACCGCGCTGGAACGTACACTGCAGCCCTACGTGAACAATCTCAAGAGACTCGGGATAGACGCCAGTATAAGGCTCATGGAGGCCTCACAATATATTCATCGAATTGGTAAATTTGACTTTGAGGCAACCATTCGTTCATGGACGCAGACCCCGATACCTGGCACCGAACTTCGAAATTATTTCGGCAGCGAAGCAGCTGATAACCATTATAGTCGTAATGAAGCAGGAATCAGTGACCCGGTTGTCGACGACCTGATTGAAAAGATCCTTGCCGCGAAGAGCTATGAAGAACTTGTGACCTTTGCGCGCTCGCTGGACCGTGTCATGCTCTGGAATTATTACATCCTGCCTGGATTCTATGCGCCAGGATATCGCTATGGCTATTGGGACAAGTACGAAAAGCCAGCTAACCAGGCGACCTACCGAACTGGTTTTTACGACACCTGGTGGTACAACACTGACAAGGGTGCCAGGGTCAACGACTTCCTCAATCGACAGGCACGATAGGTGAATGAGTCAACAGGCATAAAAATGTCAGTTTACCGAAAGATACAAACAGCAGGTGTGTGCGGAGATTTGGGTGCAGCGCTTTATGAATTATTTGATTACGCGCCAAACCTGTTCTGACGATCCCCCGTGGCGACGACGCAGCATTGTTCAATAAGTGAGTCAGTACCGGTCAAAAGCTATAAGAGACATACACTCGCAGGGAACGCGGTTCGAAGATGTGATAGTGATAATCCGCCACCGGCTCAATTTCATGGCTCAGTTGCGACTTGTAGAAATACTCCACGTCATGATCGTCAGAATCGAATAGGTTCAGCACATCGGCCGTAATGCTGAGGCGCGGATTGAATTGGTAACTCATGCGCAAATTAACCATGGTGCTGCCGTCAGCTTGCTCTCCCTCGCACAGCGAGCCGTCTATGGCATCTTCGCCATCCACCTGGTGCTTGAATTTTGAGTCCGTCCAGGAGTATTCGAAGTCCAGTGACCATCGCTCGTTAAGCTGATAATAAATGGTTAGCTCCAAACCCTTGCGAGTGCTTCCCACGCCAGTATCTTCCGTGTTGCCGGCATCGCCAACGAAAATCAGTTCCGAATCGATCTCCAGTTGCCACAAGGAAACGGAAGCATTCAGCCTCTCGCCGAGAAAGGTACGGATACCAAGAAATCAGGTCATCGGATTCGGTTCCTGAATTCGCACGCAAGGTACTGGAATCTGCCGCCGCCAGCGCAGTGACCTTAAAGTCATAGTAATCGTAACGCACACCCGCCACGGAGCGCAGTTGCGCACCGAGTGTGTTGATCATAGCGATATCGCCCAATAAGGATTCCTGGCTCCATGCGAGCATTCCCCCGTATATTTTACGCTGATCCACTTGCTGAAACTGGTCGTCTTGGGGTGCAACAAAATAGCTGAAATTGGAGTACAGTTCCATGTCGTAGTCAATGCCGTACAGTGCCGCCTGCAAGCTGCCCGAGTTCAATTGATTATTCCAGTTCGCCGACAGGCTGTAGCGGGAGGACTCACCCCCTAACGTGGGATCTATAGATCCAAATTTGGATACCAAGCCCTGCTTAACGGCCCGAGCTGGAATCTGGTCGGCAGAATTCCACTGGTTGTCATAACCCATAAATATCAGCTCGAAGGTGTCTGTGCCAGTTTCCCAGCGTTGCTTCATCCAGAGGTTAGTTTTGCCAACATCTTCATTCACCATCTGCCAGGGACCCTCGTAACGCTGGAGCTCAAGAGCGTAGAGAAAGGTGCCTCCACGGTTTTCCACTGCACCGGTGGTTACAGACGCTGGAAACCATGTTCGCTGACAGCCAGGGATACGCTGCTGTTATCAGAGTTATGGAGTACATCTGGCAAAGCCCTGGCGATGAAGCCAAGCAGATCTGCCAGAATCTCGAGCTGTCTCATCAATCCAGTTTGAGCACAGTACAAACGACGCTAGAGAGACTGGTGCGCAAGCAGTTTTTGGCACGGAAAAAGAGCGGCCATGCGTTTCGCTATTTTCCACAACTGTCCCGCAGTGAGCTGTTAGGTAATCTGATGGGAGATGTGATCAAGTTACTGCATGATGGCCGCACCGACACGATCCTCAGTAGTTTCGTCAACGTTGCTGCCGAAATCGATGACACGGCACTGGATGAGTTGGAAGCAATGATCCGCAAGAAGCGGCTGCAGCGTGGAACCGGAGATGATTGAGTTGGTGCGAGTCACAGGTTCTTTCGCCACTAGCTGGCTGGTGATCTGGTTTGCCAGTGCCCTGGTGCTGTTGTTGTTTTATCCCC
Organism: Pseudomonadales bacterium; assembly: GCA_040880285.1. GTDB lineage: Bacteria > Pseudomonadota > Gammaproteobacteria > Pseudomonadales > Azotimanducaceae > JANQJA01. The sequence continues at coordinate 66,581 of JBBDIT010000051.1, forward strand.
TGGTGCGTCGGCAGCTATTCAACTGGCATCCGGCGACGGTGAGTCGCCTACTGTTATTGCTATTGGCCTTTCCTTTTCTCCTCAGCTTGAGCACGTCTGTCATGCTGTTCCTGCCCGTGGTGGAAGACAATCTGGTGAGCGCCCATTGTCACCACAACTGTCAGTCGCATGTACCATTAGTTGACTCTATCTGGTTAAGCGTAACAGGCCTGGTGGTGTCCCTCCTGATGCTACTTGTTGTGCTACGCAAGTTGCTGTTCAATCTGTTTACCGCAAAGCTTCTTATGTCACACTTAAGTCATCTTGCCGAAGACGCGGGTCGGTGGCTATTACTGCAAGATGCCAAGCCGGTGGTGTTTACTCTTGGCTGGTGGCAGAACAAGGTATTTATCACCCGGGGTTTGCTACGCCGATGTTCCGAACAGGACATTGAAATCATTCTTCGGCATGAATATGAACATGGGCGCCGCCTCGATAATGTGCGCTTGCTGTTAGCGAAGCTATTCTTGTTGGTGCTGCCAGTACGGCTGGCGGATCGGTTTTATGCGGATCTGCACTTTCTCACTGAGTCTGCCTGTGATTTCGCCGCTGCTGAGCGCTATGGTGAACTGGAGGTCGCAGAAACTTTATTGCGGGTACAGAAACTGGTACCACGCGAGTTCGACTACCTCAACAATCCGCTTACGTCCGCATTCACCGGTTCCGAAGTGGAACGCCGCATCATGAATCTGGTCAAGGGTCCGCAACATTTCCACAACCTGTGTTACGTGCAGACCACATTTCTGCTGGTATTTGTAGTACTGAGTTGTACATTGGTGGACCCCGTGCATCACGGCATCGAGTGGCTACTGAAACTGTTGTAGGCACCCGTCCGGATTCTAGCTGGGTACGGAACACTGCCCCTCGCACAACTAAAGCCGCAAAGGATCCCGGCGGACTGGTCATTGGTGGGGGTAGCGTACTCTTTTTAATCTTTACAGCGCCGGGTTTGGTGAACTGTTCAATGGTGGTGTTAGGTGTCAGCTACCTGGCAACAATAACGATTTGCAGGTATTCCTGGTGGTGGCGGCCACGCTCGATCCGAGACTGGCTTATCGTGAGGCGGATCTGAATGATTGTCTGTCTACGTGGCTGAAGGGATTTACCTCTGAGGTGACCCTGGGCCAGGCCACAGTGCGGTCCTAACTCATCATCAGCAGTAGGGCGATGCCGCTGCCGTAGAGTAAAAGCAGAACCACGCTTTCGACGCCGATGATTCCGGGTCCCCGCTTCTCTCGCCTGATGAGGCCCATGATTAATACCGCAGACATTAATAGTGTCAGCGCGGTCCAGAATACGACCGGGTCGGGTATGACATGATAAATCGATCCATCGCGGTAAGCGACATCCGACGCGGCCGTGAAGAGTGTATCGAAGGTGTTGCCGCCGATGATACCGCTCACTGCCAGAGTCAGCGCGCCGCGCCGGACGGCAGCGATGGATGTGACGAGTTCAGGTAGCGAGGTCGACACTGCCGTAAATAGCACGCCGACGACGGTGGCGCTGAGACCTGTTTGTGCTGCGATGTTCGACGCTGCATGCTCCATGGTCCAGCCGGAAAAACCGAGTAAACCCATCAGTATCAGAAATCGAATCGCCAGCGGAAACAGACCGGGAACACTGGCCAGATTTTCTGGCTCGTCCGGCCGGGTCTCGGGCGTTTTGGTCGGACTCCACATAGGATGTTCGCGCACACCGCGAACCAGGTACATGCCATAGATATAGACGCCAAACAGGATTGGCGTGATCGGATGAATACTCCACAAGGTGAAGTCGGGAAGCGTTGGCGCAAGCAGGATCAGCGAAAGCAGCGCTATGAGCAGCGCGTTTTGCATCAGGTTTTGTGCCGAGGCGGCGGCGTGTTCAAGATTGGCCTTGCGGTAAGCAAAATCGGCAAGGGCCAGAAACGCCGTTTGCACGGCGATGCCGCCCAGGGCATTGCCAAGTGCCAGTTCCGGAATCCCATCCCAGGCCGCTGTCACAGATAACACGCTGCCCGCCAGCGAAGTCGAAGCGCCCAGTAGCAAGGCGCCGGCGATAGCCTCGCCGATACCGGTTCGATCGGCAAGCTGATCGACCACCCTGGTAATTTGCGTTCCCGCAACGGCAATTGCGGCGGTACACCCGACGAAAACCGCAATGCTCTGGTACAGGGTCCAACTATCAGGATCCAGCAGGGACACGCATCCTCCAGTGCAGAAAGCAGGCAGCACAAGGCATTGCCAAGCATTGCCAGAAAAAGTCGGCTAACCTTACTATCCATCGTCAATGCTTTCCAATGACGATCGATCCGAATTCATGAAATCCATGAAGCGAGAGTGGTGAGTGAGAAGACAACACAGTGCTGTCCACGAGCAGGTGGAAAGTCTTGGGATTAAGATCTGGGTTAAGATCTGGATTAAGATCTGGATTAAGTTCGGGGTTAAGACAGGAATTACAAAAACTCCGAGATAATGAAGGTTTGATTACAGGAGATACCAATGATCAAAAATGTTTTACAACCCACCGGCGATCAGGTTCGTGCCTTTCGCGACCGGCAATCCGGAGAACCCATCCAGATGTTGAATTTATTGAAGTTTCGAGATCAAGCGATTTACGATGACGGCCGGGAATCGAAGCTGACAGGACGGGAGGCCTACGCGCGCTACGCACAAGGCTTTCGGTCCGTAATGGGACCGAAGGGTGTCATCATCATTTACTCCGGCGACGTTCGCGGCGTTCTCATCGGCGAAGCGGATGGCGCATGGGATGCGGTTGCAGTGATCCAGTATCCATCTACCCAGGTAATGCTCGATATGTTCCGTGATGAGGCCTACCAGAAGGTGCAGGCGCATCGCGTTGCAGGTCTGGAGGGGCAGCTTTTGATCGAGTGTGGTTCCGACTTCTCGTTTTAGACCGGCTTCGCACCTATGGAGAAACTTCAATGAAATCATTTCCCTGCCTACTGGTTGGTTTGTTGGCGCTCAGTCTCGGGCCATTCGGTCTGGCCCATGCAACCGACAAACGTCCCGACCACTTCAAGGGCAAGCCGGCCCACACTTTGGAAGATGCCGTCAATAATCTTTCGGAATACAACAGGAAGCTGGCGGTGATACTGACGAGAAAAGAACTGGGTCCGCATGACTTGCATGAAGTTCATCAGTTGACCTACACGCTCGAAAATGCGCTGGAAAGACTCCACGCCGAATATGCGACGATGGCAGACGCGCTGGAGGATGTACATGTCGCCTCCGAGCGGGCTGATGCCGCGACGGTGAAAGCGCAGGGAAAGGTATTCCTGGAGACTTCCGGCAAGATTCTGTCTTGTCCTGTGCTGAAGCCGGCTCATTAGCCACCACTCCAACATCTGGTTATATTCGCCAACCCACTGGCGATGAGCGCTTGCAACTTGTTGATTCTGTCTATTTTATTTCGTTGGCATGATCGTTGCTGTATCAGTCAGCCGGACGGCCTGCAATCAATCGGCAGCCTGTTCGTCGATGATTAACGAATCAATAAAAGGGGAAAAGCATGAAGCTGATCTGGCTGAAATACATCGGAATCTTCCTGGGCGCGACGATCGCTATTGCGATTGTCGCCGTGTTGATCACACAAAGGGTCTCGGACGGTCCTATTGAGTTCCTGCAAGGTGGCTCGTTCAAAACAGGTGAGCTTGTCGAGGCACCGATTACAGACTGGTCATTTGCTGAAGATAAACGAACCGAGTTTGAATTGGTCGGGTATGGCACCTCGCGCACCGCAGGATTCATTATTCATGAGGGTGTCGCCTATATGACCTGCGACCTGGGTTTTATGTGGAATCGATTCGATGGCGGCATGCAGAAATGGATCCTTAACCTGATCTACGTCTTCAAGCGTTGGCACGAAGATGCAGTAGAAGATGGCCGGGGGCTGCTGCGAGTTGAAGGTAAGCTGTATAAGACGAACTTCGTAAAAGTCGAAGATCCCGGGCTCAATGCGATTTTAAGGTCCAGGCTCGAAGACCTGGCACGGGAATATTTTGCGCCTCAGGAGTTGGGTCCGCCGCCAACGCAAGCGCCAAACGATGTCTGGTTCTTTCGGATGGATCCACGGACGTAAGTTGAAAGGGGCTAATACCAGGGGGCGGCGCGCCTTAATGGAGAAGCGCGGCCCAGAGTTCAAGGGTCGCTCAACCGCTTAACTGTCGTCAGCATCGATGGCGGCCAGCCCTGTATCAACCCGCTGGGCTTTTTGGGTGTTATACCACCAGGTGTCGTACCATGCGGGTGTTTGAAGCGGCGGTCCATCGGGAATACCGAACCTGTCCCACCACACCAGGCGATAGCCCGGGGTACCTAGACTTGGAATGTAATAAAAGTTCCATAGCAGGATGCGATCGAGTGCGTGAATGGCGGCATAAAACTGTTCCGGTGTTGCTGCATCGATGACGTGTTGGATCATCGCATCCACCGCCGGATCGCGAATGTTTCCCCAGTTCTGTCCAGCGGGTGAATCGGCAGAGGCCGATCCAAATCGATTGCGAAGTGTGAGGCCCGGCGTATAGGTTGGTATGAAATTGTATACGCCACCGTCGAACTTGCCCTCCCGCATCCGATACAGCCAGTTGGAAATCTCTGGTGCACGCGCCGTCGTTTTGATGCCGATGAGATTCAGGTTCGCCAGCAACATTTCTTCCTGCCGGACTCCATAGGTGGAGACGAAAACGAGATCCAGCGTAAACGGGGCACCAGTCTCTACATGGGTCATCACCCCGTCACGGATCTCCCAGCCCGCCTCGGCAAAAAGCGCGATGGCGCGTCGAATGTTCTCGCGTTGGTAGCCAGGACCACTTGCGTCATTCCCGGTCCACTCATGGGTAAAGACGCGATCGGGAATCCTGCCGCGCCAGGGTTCAAGCAATTCAAGCTCCGCTTCACTGGGGAGGCCACTGGATTCCATGTTCGAGTTATAAAAAAAGCTCTTCGCGTGTTCGTAGAAGTCGTACATCAACACCCGATTCGTCCAGTGAAAGTCGGAGAGAAACATCAGTGCCTCACGCACCCGAATATCCTGCAGGCGCGGGCGAGCAAGATTCCACATCATCGGCCAATTGAGCCCCCAGGGGCGGCTCAGTTCGATCAGTTCCCGTTTGAAAAGTCCACGCTCCCGTGCCGGGAAGTTGTAGGCAGTAACCCAAAGCTTTGAAACGGATTCAGCACGTACGTCGATGAGATCACCTTTGACCGCTTCCAGCATGATGTTTTCATCGCGAAAGTAGTCGTATTTGATGACGTCGAAATTGTATCGACCACGATTGACCGGAATATCTTGCCCCCAGTAGTTCTCGACGCGCTCAAGAAAGACGTAGCGACCGATGTCGAACTCGCTGTAGCGATAGGGACCACTGCCGAGTGGTGGCTCAAGCGTGGTTTGTGTGATGTCCCGTGATTCCCAGTAGTGGCGCGGCAAGATGGGGAAGGCGCCCACCGCGAAGATCAGGTTGGTTCCGCCTTCTGCGTCGGGACGTGCAGTAAACAACACCTCATCGGGACTGATCTGTTCAATCGTCGAAAGTTCCCGCAATGCCGTGCGAATAGTAGCGGATGCAACGGTCTTGTAGGTTTCGAAAGTCCACAACACGTCGGCAGCGGTGAGCGGCTTGCCGTCATGCCAATAGGCGCCGTCACGAATTTTGAACGCGAACTGGCGGTGATCGTCCGAGACCCAGATACCCGACGCCAGTCGGCCGTAATAGGAGGCGGGTTCATCCAGGGCGCGCTCCAGCAAACGGTCATAGAGCATCTGTTGTGCACCGAGAAGTTCGGCGCCGGCTGCGATGCGCCCCTTGTTCAGGATGTTGTTAAAGGAGTCCCAGGTGCCGGTCACCCCTGCACGCAATCGGCCACCCTTAGAAGCATTGGGGTCCACATAGTCGAAATGTTCGAACAATGGGGTGTAGTGTAGCGGCTCCAGATAAGACACACCGTGGGCATAAGGATAGGTATCGCCCTTTGCGAAGTGGCAAAAGAGGACAAGGAGGACAAGGAGGACAAAGCGGAAAAGTCCGGGCACTGTGCGCATGTCCTGACTATATCAGATCAGGTAGGATATTCTGGCTTTGTGCCACTGCGTGTTTAAAGGAGCTTTCGTTGGCCATCTATATCCTGAAGCGGCTGTTGCTGCTCATCCCGACACTCCTGGGCATCATCACGATCAATTTTATTATCGTGCAGTTTGCCCCCGGGGGACCGGTCGAGCAGATCATCGCCCAGGTGACTACAGGGCAAACCACCACGACGGCGAATATCACTGGCGCGGGCGACTCCGGTGGCGGCGACGTGACCAGCGCCAGTGCGGAACTTGGCAGCTATGGGCTCGACCCCGCCCTTATTGCCGATCTTGAACGGCAATTTGGATTCGACAAGCCTGCTCACGAGCGTTTCTTCAACATGATCGTCAACTACATGCAGTTCGATTTTGGTACGAGTTTCTTCCAGGATCGCCCGGTTGTTGATTTGATCCTGGAACGAATGCCGGTCTCGATTTCGCTCGGACTGTGGTCGTTGCTGATTATTTACGGAATCTCTATTCCTCTCGGCGTCGCGAAGGCGGTGCGTGATGGTACCCGTTTTGATGTGTGGACCAGCGTCCTGATTTTTGTGGGCTATGCGATCCCCGGCTTTTTGTTTGCAGTGTTGTTGATTGTGTTGTTTGCCGGTGGCAACTACTTCGATATTTTCCCTTTACGCGGATTGGTGTCACAGGACTGGCATACGATGAGTTGGCCTGATCGCATTCTCGACTACCTCTGGCATATGACCCTGCCAGTCACAGCGCTGTCGATCGGTGGGTTTGCGACGTTGACGATGCTGACCAAGAATTCATTTCTGGAAGAAATCAACAAGCAGTTTGTCATTACCGCACGCGCGAAGGGCATGGCCGAGCGACGTGTGCTCTACGGTCATGTGTTTCGTAATGCGATGTTGATTGTGATTGCAGGTTTCCCCGCCGCGTTTGTCGGGCTCTTTTTCACTGGCGCATTGCTGATCGAGGTCATCTTCTCACTGGATGGCATTGGTCTTTTGAGCTATGAGGCCGTGATAAAGCGTGACTACCCCATCCTGTTCGGCTCGGTCTTTATGTTCACGCTCGTGGGGCTGGTGATGCAGATCGTCGGTGACCTGACCTATGTGTTGGTCGATCCACGAATCGACTTCGAGGTCAGGGACGCATGAATGCAGTGAACGAACGAAGGTGGCGCCAGTTCAAGTCGAACAAGCGTGGCTACTATTCGACCTGCGCGTTTCTTTTGTTATTTGGCATCTCACTCTTTGCCGAGTTTATCGCCAACAACCAGCCCATTGTGATGGAGCATCAGGGCCAGTTGTGGTTCCCTGTTCTCGCGGATTACACAGAGCAGGAGTTAGGTGGCGAACTGCCGATTCCTGCCCAGTACGCAGACCCTTATTTGCAAGATCTGGTGCGTGAGTCCGATGGTTGGATGTTATGGCCACCGATTCGTTATACCTACAACCAGCCCGATCGCTTCCTTGATGTCGCTGCACCCGCGCCACCATCAGCGACACATTGGCTGGGCACAGATGACCGGGGAAGGGATACACTGGCGCGTCTGATTTACGGGTTTCGACTGTCTGTTATGTTTGGGCTCGCCCTGACACTCTTCAGTTCTGTGATCGGACTGACCGTGGGTGCGCTGCAAGGGTATTTTGGCGGTATTGTCGATTTGTTCGGTCAGCGCCTGGTGGAGATCTGGGCAGGTTTGCCGGTGCTGCTGATCCTCATCATCCTGGCCAGCGTGGTTGCGCCCAACGTCTATTGGTTACTTGCCCTTCTCACCTTGTTTACCTGGATCCCACTCGTTGGATTGGTGCGGGCAGAAGTGCTGCGCACCCGCAACTTCGAATACGTGCGTGCCGCGCGGGCCCTGGGCAAGACCAACATCGGTATTCTGTTCCATCACGTTATACCCAACGCACTGGTGGCAACGCTGACGTTTTTGCCGTTCCTGCTGAGTGGTGGTATTACCTTGCTGACGGCGCTTGATTTTCTTGGTTTTGGATTACCCCATGGCTCGCCGTCACTGGGCGAATTACTGGCCCAGGGGAGGGCCAATCTGCACGCGCCATGGCTGGGACTTACCGGGTTCTTTACGTTGGGTATCATGCTCACCCTTTTGATCTTTGTTGGTGAGGCGGTAAGGGATGCGCTTGACCCAAGGCGGCTACTGGAAAGTGCCTGACTGATTTCAGGGGGCGGCGCGCCTGCGACGCAGTTGTGTGTCCCAGACCGCGAGCCTCCGTTCGATCTCCTCGTGGGGCAAGCGATCAGTTGTGCTGTCAGGGGTGTCAATAGCGTGCCTGGCAATAGGCTTGCGGTCAATTATTGACGGGAGTGAGACAGCAGTTATCGTGGTGATCAGCTGACTCAATCGTGACCTTTTAGCTGGTGTGTTCATGCCTCGCAAACTCCCGGCGACCAGCGCCTTCGGCTTAGGGTAACCCTGACGTTAGATTTCAAAGTATTTTCCATCGGGCTCGAAACGTCTGTGCGATAGTGCACAATTTTACGGGTTACGAGGCCAGGGCGAGTACTGCCAGGTAGTGGCATCCACTACCCAACATCACAAACAGGTGCCAGATGAAGTGGCCGAAGAGCAGGCGCGAGTCGGTGGCGAAGAAAGCAACGCCCACTGTGTAAGCGATACCGCCGGAGACCAGCCAGAACATCCCTTCAGTTCCGAGATGACTGTATAAAGGATCAATGGCAATCAGGATCAACCAGCCCATAAAAAGATAGAGGCCGACTGAAGCGATGGGATGATTCAGCCGATTGGACAGCTTCAGGGTAACCCCGATGGCGGCAAGACCCCAGATCAGCGCCAGCAGGATCGTACCGGATGCGCCGGGCACCACCCCTAGCGCCAACGGCGTATAAGTCCCGGCGATCAAAAGAAAAATGGCTGCGTGTTCAATGGTCCGGAATACACGCTTGTTTTTACCCGGCGGCAAGGTGTGATAAAGGGTGGATGACAGGTAAAGCAGAATCATGGTTACGGCGAACACGCCAGTACCGACAACGTACGATGTGTCGCTATGGATCACTACTTGAGAGATCAAGTAGGGTGTCGCGGCGATGGCAGCCAACAGTCCCGCACCATGACTGACACTGTTAGCGAGTTCCTCGGCCTGTGATTGCGCCCTCGGAACCCAGGCTCGTGCGACGTCAGAACGTGTCCAGTGTTGTTCGTTCATTTGTGAGTATGCCAGCACCATCGTGATCGTGTTTGTAGCAAGTTCATCTCTGCAACCTTCACATGATTCGCGCTTTTGGGTATTTGTCCTGCATGTATGAGTTGTCGAGTTTGGGCTGTCTGTACGGTATCGTACATTCAAACCAAATTTGGCGCCGAGGCGCCCTGGCTACTTTTGTTGTTTGCTCCGGCCCTGCAGCTTCTCTGATCCAGCGATTGTCTGGTTAGCAGTTCAACGTTTGTTGCCACAGTGTGTGCTCCACCGAACTGACGGCGTCCTGATAGCGTGTCAAGTTGCGCTATCAGAGACGGTCACAGCAGCCGTCTCGCCCATACCGGATCTGTGCTGGCGGAACCAAACAATTGGTGAAAGCGGGCCGACCAACTTTGCAGAATCGACTGATCGCAGGATTGCCGCAGGCTGAGCGCGAGTCCCTGCTGCACAGCTGTGCCGATGTTGAGCTCAACTTTGGTGACAAGCTCTGTAGCCAACGTGAGCCCTATATTTATGCATACTTTCCATTGACGGCCATCATTTCGTTGATGGCATCCATGGAAGGCCACCCACCCATGGGAGTCAGCATCATCGGCCATGAGAGCATGCTTGGAGTCTCCCTGCTGCTCGCATCAGATTTGGCGCCACAGCATGCGATCGTGCAAGGCGCCGGGATGGCGCTGCGGATCAGTGTATCCGATTTGTGTGAGGCACTTGTCGAAAGTCCGGTATTGCTCCATTCCATGCAGCGTTACTGTTTCAGGTTGACGGCGCAGTTAGGGCAGACGACCGTCTGCACGCGCTTCCACCAGGTCGAGGCGCGTCTTGCGCGCTGGCTGCTGATGACCCACGACCGGGCCCATGCAGATCACTTCTATCTGACCCACGAGTTTCTCGCCGATATGCTCGGCGTGCAGCGTAGTGCGGTGACCATTGCATCGGGAGTCCTTAAGCAAGGTGGGTTAATCGGTTACTCAAGGGGGCGTATCAGTATCCTTGATCGTGCCGGACTCGAAGCGGTCGCCTGTGAGTGCTACATGGCAGATCGATTGCTTGTCCCTGATTGAATCCAATTGAGATCATTTTGATGGCAGTGTGTAGCCGACAGAGTGTTCATTGGGTTGATCGTACCCGCGGATCAGACTAGAGGACACAAGCAATGCAATTAACACCAGGCTACTCCAGCTTCCGAACATGGATGATGATAGGTCTGGTCGGCGTTCTCACCACAGCCTGTGGTGGAGGCGACGAGTAGGCCACGCATCACGTGATGCATCCTCGTGCCAGAGTATACCAAGAATAAACCCCATGCCATCCGACTACCCGGAGCGGGCACTCTACATCGTCGAAGGTGAAGTCGAACTCGCGCAGGGCCGCTTCGACCCGATTCCCGTGGAGACCGAGATCATGAGGCTCCATGAGGGCAACATTGCGCGCTACCGGCTGCGACTGGCAGAGTACCGGGCATGGCGGGAAAGCTGGCGCTGACTCATTAAACTGGACAAAGTGGCCTCATAAATACCGATAAATGAGAACCAGATAGCCGAACTGTTCAAAAAGAGCTATATTTGAGCAGATAAAAGGTGGAAAGCCTGATATCAGGAGGGTTATGAGTACTTACTCACCGGTTGAATTTCCTCCAACCCAAACGCTGGAGACCGATGCTGTTTTGCGGGCGTTGGTGCCTGCACACCGTTACCTGGCGGAACTCAAGGGGCTGGCCCGAACCATACCCAATGAGGGTTTATTGATCTCCACTTTGTCACTGCAGGAGGCGCAGAGCAGTTCGGAAATCGAGAACATCATCACGACCCAGGACGCGCTCTACAAGTACCAGATTCAGCCGAACAGCGCCGATCCCGTGAGCAAGGAAGTGGCGCATTACGCGCAGGGGCTGGAAATCGGTTTTCGGCAGGTGCGCGAGAGTAGCCTGTTAACGCTTAATACCATCTTGTCCGTACAGGCTGCATTGGAAGGCAATGATGCGGGTTTTCGCAAAACGCCGGGAACGGTGCTCAAGAATGAGCAAAGCGGCGCCGTGGTTTACCAGCCGCCGGCACCACAGTTGGTACCCGGCTTAATGGCGCAACTGGAGCAGTTTATCCACGCCGATAACCCGCTGGATCCGCTGGTCAAAATGGCGTTGATCCATCATCAGTTTGAAACTATTCATCCCTTTTACGACGGCAACGGCCGGACCGGGCGCATTATCAACATCCTGTACCTCGTGAAGGAGGAACTGCTCGATACGCCCATCCTGTATCTAAGCCGTTATATCAGCCAGTCCAAGGCAGAATATTACCGGGGGCTGCAACAGGTGCGGGAGTACAACGCCTGGGAGGATTGGCTGGTGTACATGCTTCAGGGCGTGGCGGTGACGGCGCGTCACACCAGCGACCTGGTTCAGCGTATCGGCATGCTGCTGCAACAGCACAAGCAACAAATCCGCCGGGATTACCGGTTTTACAGTCAGGATTTGATTAACAATATCTTTCGCCACCCCTACACCAAGGTCGCGTTTCTAGAGCACGATTTGAAGGTCTCGCGTGCCACGGCGACCCGTTACCTGGATACCCTGGCAAAGGATGGCATTCTGGGCAAGCAACGCCTGGGGCGGGAGAACTACTACATTAACCACGCGCTGGTCGCATTGCTGTTCAATCTGTCGGAGCTGGACAGGCAGTCTCTATGAAGCCGAGCGCCGTAAGGCGTTCTTCAAGGAGTACAAAGAAATCGAGATGCTCTACGAAATCATCTCGCCGGACAAATTCCTTCGCCCGTTCATCGAGGGCACGGTGAAGTACCTCGCCGAGAAGCAGCAAGCATGCCTTCAAGTAACGTGTCCGGCACTGGGCGAAGGAGCTCGATGTGACGATCGTCTGGCTGGGGGTTCGTCCCATGCGCAACAAGTAGGCTTCCTGTTCCACGGCCGGACATCTGAATTGCAATGACGATTTGCTTTCCCTGGACGCTGAGAACAGGGTGTGCTCCACCGAACTGACGGCGTCCTGATGGCATATCAGTATCCTTGATCGTGCCGGACTCGAAGCGGTCGCCTGTGAGTGCTACATGGCAGATCGATTGCTTGTCCCTGATTGAATCCAATTGAGATTATTTTGATGGCAGCGTGTAGCTCACAAAGTGTTCATTGGTGCCTGAACTCAAGATTCTTGATTTTTATGTTATCTACCGAACAGACCGGCCTCCATTGAATGTTCAGAATTGCTCGCAAATCGATCACCAGATTAATCATTCAGGGTTGATCGTACCCGCAGATCAGACTAGAGGACACAAGCAATGCAATTAACACCAAGCTATTTCAGCTTACGAACATGGATGATGATCGGTCTGGTCGGCGTTCTGGCCACAGCCTGTGGTGGAGGCGGCGAAGGCCGGGATCCCATTCTAAGTACTGAAGGCAATTCCGCACTGCATCCAGTTGTCACCGCTGTCAATCCTGCCGCTGGTGCTGTGGGTGTAGCCATCGACATTGCGGCGGTTACCGCCACTTTCAACGAGCCTATGTCGGATGCTGCTGGCACTGCCAGCTTCACAGTGACTTGCGCGGCACCCTGTACGAGCCCCACCGGGACCGTCACGTTAGACTCGGCCGGCACCACCGCCAGCTTTGTGCCGGACGTACCGCTCGAGCACCGGACGACCTATACAGCAACAATTTCCGGCGCAACCAGTCAGGCTAGCGGACTGGCGCTGGAGGAACCTTTTACCTGGTCCTTCCGCACGATCGCCCCGCCTCCCACGGTGACGGCAGTGGCTCCAATCAACCGCGCCACCGGTGTCCCGGTCAACAACACGGTGATTACCGCGCAGTTCAGTGAACCGGTTGCCGCACTCGCCGATAGTGATTTCACCGTCAACTGCGAGGCCCCCTGCACCAACGCCGTCGGTACAGTTAGCATGAATACAGCGCAGACCATTGCGACATTCAATGTGTCCGCTCCAGGTGCACTGGAGGCATCGACCGAATACACCGCCACAATTGTCACAGCGACCAGCGTTGCTAATGGCCAGGTAATGCAAGCGCCCTTTGTCTGGCGCTTCACGACTGGTTTGACGCCGGATACGACGCGGCCGCGAGTTACCCTCACGGAACCGCCGACCTCGGACCCTGGCCCGACGGTGGGCGTGCCGACCAACACGGCCATTACCGCAATATTTAGCGAAGACATGGACCCGCTGACCATCACTGATACGACCTTTACGCTCACCTGCGCAGCGCCCTGTGTCTCACCATCAGGCGCCGTTACCTACGTCGTGGGTTCACGTACTGCAGTCTTCACACCGGAGAACGAACTCGAGTCCGGCACCACCTACACGGCTACCGTCGAAAGCGACGTGACGGATCTTGCCGGTAACCGTCTGGCCGGCAATCAGGGACCCATCACCGATCCCAGCGACTACATCTGGACCTTCACGACCGACGTGGCGCTGCCCGAAAACAACATCTCCGTGCTGTCTACCAACCCCGGCGACGGCGGGACCATATCCACCTGCCCGACCTCCGGCATCAACGCGACATTCGACGTCCCATCCGGCCTGCGTCTGGATCCAGCCACGGTAACGAGTCTGACCTTCCAGGTGGTCGAGGATGCCACGCCCTTGAACATCGTCATCGCGGAATCAGTCGTGCTCGACGTGGATACCGGCACGATTGCGACCTTTACACCCCAGGCAGACCTCACTGACGGTGTGACCTACCGCGCCACCCTCCTGAGTGGATCAGAAGGCGTCAAGGACCTTGCGGTCCCGGGCAACGAAATGCTCGAAGACTTCGTCTGGACGTTCACAGCCGTGGCACCAGTCGAACCCTGTTTTGAGCCGTTTCCGCTCAATGCCGCAACACCGTTCGGCGGCTTCGGCGGATCCGCAGGGGTGACCAACGATGGCCTTCTCACGATCATCAATGGCGATATCGGCACCACCGGCGCCTCAACATTGGTGACCGGTTTCGTAGGCGACCCCGAATGCAGATACACCATCACCACGTCCAATGAAGGCCTGGTCAACGGCAGAATCTTCACCGACGCGCCGGTCCCGCCTAACGGCGTTGATTGCACGGATAATGGCACGGCGGAAACCAAAGCGATTGCCGATCAGGCCCGCTCTGATGCCAACGACGCATTCATCGCGCTCTCGCCTGCGGCCTTGCCAGGCGGCCAGACTCCGTCAGGCGACGGCCAAAACCTGGGCGGTCAGACCCTCGCACCCGGCATCTACACCGCACCGGGCGGCTCTTTCCTGATCGAGGGCGGTGACCTCACCCTGGACGGCCAGGGCGACCAGAACGCTCTCTGGGTCTTCCAGATGGCCAGCACACTTACGGTGGGTGAGGCCGCTGTTCCCCGGAGCGTCATCCTCATCAACGGCGCCCAGGCCAAGAACGTCTTCTGGCAGGTGAGTAGCGCAGCCACGATCAATCCGTCAGGTGGGGGCACCATGAAGGGCACCATCATTGCCGAGGCCGGGGTCAGCTTCTCCACCACTGGCAATAACGCCCCCGAACTCATCGTGACACTGGATGGCCGGGCGCTGTCCCTGACCGCGTCGGTCACGATGACGAACACAGTCATCAACGTGCCGGCCCTTTAATGGACCACGCTAATCAATTCTCGGTGGAGGTAAAGATGAAAAGTAACAAGCTCAAGTGGACACTCAGCATCCTGGTGCTGGCAGGGATGACCCTTCCAGCCCTGGCCGACGAATCGACGGGCTGGTACTTCGGCGCTGGTCTCGGCCAGTCCCGGGCCACGATCGAAGAGGATGAGATTCGTGCCGATCTGCTAACGTCCGGATTCGGAGTGTCAGCATTCGACGATGAAGAACGGGACTTCGCTTACAAGCTCTACACCGGTTACCAATTCCACCGCAACCTTGCCATGGAGCTGGGATACTTCGACCTCGGTGAGTTCGGCTACTCTGCCACGACATCTCCCGCGGGAACCCTCGACGCCAATCTCGAGTTCGATGGCTGGAATCTGGATCTGGTCGGCATCGCCCCGATTTCCGAACGTGCGTCCTTGTTTGCCCGTATCGGTGCTCATCACAGCCAGACGAATGTCGACTTTACCGCTACTGGAGCTGTGAACGTGTTGCAACCACGCTTCAGTGAGCGGAACACCAAAATGAAAGCAGGGCTTGGTTTTCAGTACCAACTCAGCGATGCATTGGGACTGCGTCTGGAGGCGGAACGTTATCGGATGGATGACGCGGTTGGCAACAGGGGCGAACTCGATTTGATCTCCCTCGGTCTCGTTTATCACTTTGGGCAAGGCGCGCCTGCCCCTCGCAAAGAGACGCCTGCAGCGCCACCTGCCCCGGCGGTTGTCGTAGTACCGCTACCGGTCGCCACCGAGGAATACTGCAGCTTGCTGGATATCCAGTTCGAGGTCGACCAGGACGAAATACAGCTGGCGGAACAGGAAAAACTCGGCGTGTTGGCTACCTTCCTTAAAGCGTATCCAAACACCAGCGCGGTGATCGAAGGACATACGGACAATGTCGGCAGCCCATCACGCAACCTGAGACTATCGCAACGTCGGGCTGAAAGCGTCGTGGATTATCTTGTAAGTCAACACGGCATTGATCGTTCCCGACTAGTGGCTATAGGATATGGGGAAAGGCGTCCGATCGCAGACAATCAAACGGAGGAGGGCGCACGCGCCAATCGCCGAATCGGAGCAATCATCGGTTGTGCAACCGACATTGCAGGGCTTCAACCGCTCCCAGCACGCATAACACTCGCAATGCTGATTGAGTTCGATACCGATGACGCGACCATCAAGCCGCAGTACCACGACCAACTCGGTAAGGTCGCAAGGTACCTCAATGCAAATCCAACGATCACTGCGACTATGGAAGGACACACTGACAATGCCAGTCCTGATGTGGCACAGAAGGTATCGCGCCAGCGCGCACAGAGTGTCGCAGATTATCTGGTTAACCGGTTTGGCGTCGACCGTTCACGCTTAAACGTGGAAGGCTTCGGCGGAACTCGCCGTTTCAGCTACAACACCAGTGCCGAGGCGCGCCAGGACAATCGACGCGTCAACATCATCCTCAGTTATCCAGACTGAACCACGCGAGCCAGCGAGCCACCCTTCGTCCCACAGTAGATTGTGGGACGAATGGCGGGTCTGGAGTCTGAAGACCACGGGCATAAAGAGCCTAAACCCCTCACAAAAGTCAAATGGATAAATTCAATATGAACACTGTCGCTTCCACCAAAAAAAGTTTACTAGTGTTAGCCGTCGCTACTTTCTTGAGTCTCGTTGTGCAGGCGCCGGCTGTTGCTGCAATGATCAGCACACCACAACTGGCCGCCGAGGCGAAAACCGAAATGACCAGGGCTGAAATCACGATACTGCTTGAGCGCGAGGATATCGCAGCGAAATTGCAGGATCTGGGTGTAGATCAGTCTGAAGTACAAGATCGGATCAATGGTATGACCGATACTGAACTCACTGAGCTGCAAACAGGGCTTGATTCGTTGCCTGCCGGTGGTGATGCCCTGGGTATCGTGCTCACGCTACTGCTCATCTTCCTGATCCTCGACATTGCCGGGGTTACTGACATATTCCCTGGGGTATAACGAAGAGTCGCGACGATAGGCAAGCCGGGTAAGCCACAGTGCGAATCGTTTTTTGCATTGGCGTTTTGCTCGGCTTGTCCGCGTGTGTATCCACTCCCCAGTCAGCCGGGCTGCTGCAGCGCGGTCAAACGTCTCCCTTTCTACAGCCTGTCAGCCTGACTGAAGTTCCGTTCTTTCCCCAACAGGCGTACCAGTGTGGACCGGCAGCACTGGCGACACTGTTGCAGACCAGTCAGGTCAACGTCTCACCTGATGCTTTGGTGCCACTGGTTTACTTGCCTGCCCGGCGAGGATCCCTGCAAATCGAAATGCTCGCGGCGAGTCGGACTTTTGGCCGAATTGCCTATCGCCTGTCCCCATCGCTCACGAATGTACTAAAGCAGGTGCAGGGTGGACGACCTGTACTGGTGATGCAAAATCTCGGCTTAAGCTGGTATCCGCGCTGGCACTATGCGGTGGTGGTAGGTTATGACCTGCCCCGGCGTGAAATCGTTTTACACTCTGGTATCAAAGAAAGTTACCGGCAAACGCTACAGGTCTTTGAACGCACCTGGCAACGCGCTGATCACTGGGCCATGGTAGTCCTGCGGCCGGGCGAGATGCCGATCGATGCCGACGAGCTGCGCTACTTCGACGCGATTGCCGCGTTGGAACAAGCGCGGCCTGATATCCGTGTGGCATCGGCCTATCGCGTGGGTTTGCAGCAATGGCCAGCGAGTATTGAATTGGCGATGGGGCTCGGAAATCTGCTTTATCGGAAAGGATACAAACAAGAAGCTGCCCGCGAATTCTCGACCTTGCTCGACCAACATCCCCTGTACGCACCAGCTCACAACAATCTTGCCCAGGTGTTGCTGGAACTGGGTGACAGCGAAACCGCCTTGCATCACGCGCAGATGGCAGTAGCACAAGGCGGTAACCACCTGCCCGCTTTTAAGGCCACACTTTCCGCCATCGTCTTGTCGTCACAGTAGCGGCGGGGACCAGCCACTACTGGTTATATCAACAAAAACCCCTTATAGTCCGGCCCCTGGCACGCAACGCAATTAAGCGAAACGTTTGTCCTTTGGCTACCCCGCAAAATTCCAGTCTAGAAGAACTGATTACCTGCTTCTTTGATACCGTCGAGGAACTGGGTCAATTCCTGCCCATAGGCGCAGGTAATATGACCGCGCCCTTTCGTCGCTTGCTCGACCATGAACAGCACATGACGGCTGTACTCACGAGAAATAATCAATCGAGGTTGGTCGTTGATGTGCTCGCCGAGAGGCAAACGCGAAGCCATTACCAGCGTGAAGTACTGCTGCGGCGAGAAGCCGACCAGGTTGTTGTTGAATATGGCATGCTCCAGGTGGATCGGAACAGGCTACCTGCAATCGTTAACGACGCGATCGCCTGTGCAGATCGACCATTCGGCCAGCTTGTACAGGACCTGACGTTGACCTCCAGTGTCACTGTTGAACAGTTTTGGCGAATCGAGGTCGGCGCGCAAATTGCGGTACGAACGGAACTTGGCATCGGCGAAGTCACCTTTGGCCGGCTTGTCTCAATCGAGATTGCAGGATCATCCGCCGTTCAGGCACTGGAGATCCTTATGCCCGACCAGGCCCGGGTTCTAGCTTCAGGCGCCCATCCAGCATAACAAGTCGTGATGTCATCCTGGCGATCGGTAGTGGCTCGGTTTGGAATCGCCTGGCCATCTTGTCTGAACCGGACATCGCGTCACGGTTGTAATATGATGTCTTGTAGGGGGACTCGTCATGAAACGGATTCTGACTTTGATAGCTGTAATAATGGCAGCAATACTCTCGGTGACAACCATGGCCAATCCTGTCGTGTTGTATGAAGATCGCGTCACGCCAGTGCAGCACTATCTGCCTGCGCCCAATGACCTTTGGGTCGGCGTCAATGAATTGCAGGCCGTCAACGGCTTTGAACTGAAACCGGAAGGCGCCTGCCTCGAGGATATCTGTGTGCCGGTGCGACAGGACCGTGACGGCGATCTCTTTGTTACCCGAAAGGGCAAGAACTGGTTCAATGTTACGGGCCTTGCGCGCAAGCTGGATCAACCCTATGCCGCTGACCATGATGCCAACGTCTGGAGTCTGGGCCCGGTGCCGGCGACCCGCAATCAATTTGTACAGCAAGGCATTGCACCGGACTTCACCTTGCCCGACAAGAATGGCAAACCGGTCAGGTTGTCGGAATTCAAGGACATGAAGGTCCTGCTGCTCACCTGGGCTTCCTGGTGAGGATGCCGCTTTGACTTGTCAGGTTGGCAAGTATTCTACGAGAGTCTTGAAGCAGAGGACTTCATTATCATTGCGGCGGCACAGGATACGGGCGGTGTGGAGGTTGCGTTGCCCTGGTATGAACGTGCAGGGACGAGCTTTGTCAGTCTCATTGATGAGAACCACACGATCAGCTCACTGTACCAGTTGGTCAATGTCCCTTCCGCCGTCTGGATTGATGAGAAAGGCATGGTGATTCGAATTGATGAGGGCACTTACGCAACAAAGCACAAGATGGGGACCTTCGAGTTTGGTCGTGACGATTACGCGCCGATGGTTCGTGATTGGGTGATGCGCGGCGGTGAAAGCGATTACGCCAGCGGCAATGTGCTTCCTGACCTTCGGCTGTCGGATGAAAAACGCCTCGCGGAACCCAATTTCAAGCTTGGCGTTTACTTTCACCGGCAGGGCGATCCGGCAAAGGCGGATCACTATTGGTCGGTGGCGCAGCAGTTGAACCCCGACAGTTGGAACTACCATCGCCAGGACTGGTCGTTTACACCGGAACAAGCAAGTGAGAATTGGACCCGCAAGGTCCAGCAATTGGAAGGTAAACCTTACTATCGACCTATCGAGGGCCTCGACCCGCGCTGATGAATCGCTGAGTGAGTAGACTAGCAGTATGAGCACCGCATTGGTTTTGTCAGGTGGTGGCGCCAGGGCGTCCTACCAGGTTGGCGTCTTAAAAGCGTTAATTGAAATTCTGGATCGCCCCAATGACAATCCGTTCTCCGTTGTTTGTGGCACCTCCGCCGGTGCTATCAATGCGGCCATGCTGGCTTGCGAGAGCGATCATTTCAGCGAGGCAGTAGGGCGGCTGGACGAGCTGTGGAGTAGCCTTACATCTTCCAGGGTACATGAAATGGGTCTTGGTGCCGTGGCCGGATCTCTCGTCGCACTCATCAAGTCGTTGCTCAACGATGGTTACGCAAGAAACAATGCGTGGTCGTTGCTGGACAACGCACCGCTGCGGGAACTGTTGTCCGAGGTGATCCGGTTTGATCGCCTTGAGGCAAGGTTGCTTGCCAATGATCTTGTTGCGCTCAGTATCACTGCACTTGGGTACACCAGTGGCGCTTCACTCAGCTTCTTCCAGGGGAGTGACCTGGTCCATGGCTGGCGCCGACACAGACGAATTGGAGTCCGGGCGAGGCTCAACCTCGACCACCTGATGGCGTCGACGGCAATACCGGGGATTTATCCCGCGGTGCCTATCCACCGCGAATATTTTGGTGATGGCGCGATCCGGCAAACGGCGCCGCTTAGCCCGGCGCTACATCTCGGCGCGAAGCGATTATTTGTGATTGGTGTCAGCCACAACCCGAATGAACCGGACGATCGACGGGATCAAACCATGCATCCGCCATCCCTCGCGCAAATGACGACTCATCTGCTGAATGGGTCGTTTATCGATGCGCTGGAAGAGGATATGGAAGACTTGCAGCGTCTCAATAAGGTTGCGGACAAACTTAGCCCGACGGAGCGCGCCACGTTGAACCTCGCAAAAGTTGACGTAATGTCGATTACGCCATCGAAGGCGTTCGATGACGTTGCCGCAAAACACATCGATGTCTTGCCAGGAACGATGAAATTCCTGTTTGGTAAGTTAGGTGCAACCAGGGCAGGTGGTGGTGTGAGTCTTGCGTCTTACCTTTTGTTTGAATCCGTTTTTATCCAGGAACTGATTGAGTGCGGCTACCATGATGCCATGGACCAGAGTGATGACATCAAGTCCTTTATTGCTTTCGATAGTGCCAATTGAATTGATAATCGGCTGATAAAAAAGAGAGCGCCGCCAATCGGACGGCGCCCCGGTTACCAAAAGTTACTGTCAATCGAAATCTCCACCAGGGAGTGTCAAGTAATCTAGGGATTCTTTGAAAGATTTCAACCCCTGCCAGCGCCCCTTGTTCTGACGACCTGAAAGCTGCCAACTACGATCTCCTGCGCAACAACCTGCGTGACGGCAGGCCGTCTATGAATTTTATTCAAGTTTATTTATGTCATAAAAACAATAACTTGTATCATTTTTATGATTTTTCGATCTGTTATCCACTGACCTGACACAGTTGTCATCGAGTTAACCCAAGGTTGTCCACAGGGTATCCACCGCTGGTTGCAAACGTTTCACTGGCGACGTGGAGAGTACTGACGTAGAGTATTTATCAACGGGTGAGGCGACGGAGTCGACCGGAAACGGAGGCCCACACCGCACTCACACCGCCAGGCCTGTACCGGGCCGGGGTCGCACAAGGTAACGGCGGCTCAAGGGTTTGACGGCAGCCCCGAAAGGGGTAACCCAGGGGTCCTCTCGAGAAAAGGGCTGATTGGGGCCAGAAAATCCACTCTCTTGTCGAACACGATCGATAACGGCGAGGGAATGACGTGGCAAGGCGTCAATAAATAACGACTTTAAGGTCACAGGTTGCGGAAGAAGCCAGAGACGTTTGGCACATCGGAACCAACCGCCGCGAAGGAAGGGGCCCCGGCCCTGGAGCTCGCACCCCGAGTCCTAGACTCACCGGACCTTCGGGTTCGGCAGGATAGACCTAGCAACCGCGGATTCGTCCAAGGTTGTCCCGGCCAAAATCCTAAATAGAAACCTCGCTTCGGCGGGGTTTCTTTTTTTTTGCGGTTTTAAAAAACGCCTCCTATTACCTGCCAGGTCTCAGTAAATGAAGCTCTATCACTGCAAAGGCGCAAGGTCATTACGCCCACTCTGGACCCTTGAAGAAATGGGGCTCCACTATGAACTGGAGATCATGGAATTTCCGCCGAGGCTGACGTACGCGGGATATCTCGATATCAATCCGCTCGGAACGGTTCCAGCCTTTGTTGATGGTGACGTCACCATGACGGAATCATCCGGGATCTGCCAGTACCTGGTCGACAAATATGGGCCAACTTCACTTTCCGTCTCGCCAGACGAACCCGCATTTGGCGACTATCTCAATTGGCTGCATCGTAGTGATGCCACCTTGACCTTCCCGCAGACGCTGGTCTTCCGGTACACGTCGCTTGAACCACCCGAGAGAAGGCTGCCGCAGATAGTTGACGACTATACTGCCTGGTACCTATCCCGGTTGCGCAGCGTAGAGGAGCGGACGTCGGATCATGAATTCCTGTGTGCAGACCGCTTTACCATCGCTGATATTGCGGTGGGCTTTGCGCTGTATTTTGGCAAGAGTCTGGGGCTCGATGAGCACTACAAGCCTAATACAAAGCGCTATATGGAACAGCTGCTGGCACGGCCCGCGCTTGCACGGGCACTTGCCAGGTAATCCTGACCGGTGGTTAAAATCAGTCGTCAGTGTCGTCCGCAACCGTCTGAGCCAAATCTTTCTTCAGATGCTTGGACGCCAGGTAGTAATTGGCAAACGAGATCAGGTACACGAAGTTGCAAATAAACAGCGACCAGCGCAGCGATTCAGCGGCAGACAGCTGCCAGGTCGTGTTGAGTAAATCACTGAGCATACCCACTGTTGTCGGCCCGAACACGAGGCCGATGATATTGATAATAAATAACAGAAGGGCAGAGGCAGCCGCGCGCATCGCAAGAGGTGCTAACGATTGGGTCATGCCAAAGGTGGGACCGGTATAAAGATTAACAAGAAAAGCCGGTACACAGTAGAAAGCCAGCGACAGGTAAAGATTACCGGTTAGGTAAACCGCGGCGCCAAACGGTACAGATACTAAAAATGCGATTGCCGGAACCCACATATACCATTTAACGTTGTTTGCGCCCAGCCGGTCACAAATAAAACCGCCGGCAAAAGTCCCGAGCCCGCCTGCGATCCCGATAATCAGACCGAGTGCGGTTCCTACCTGGCCAGAGCTCATGTCGTGGGTCCGCATCAGAAATGAGGGCATCCAGGCAATAGCACCGTAACCGACAAAGGCCTGTGTGGCGGCACCGAGTGATAGTTGGCGGAATGAGCGATAACCCCACATGGTCTTCAAAACTTTGGAGAAGGGTACCTGGTTTCCTGACGGCACGCGGCCCTCGGAATAACCGCGTGGCGGCTCCTTGACCGTCATCTTTAAGAGGATTGCAAGAGCAACTCCGGGGATGCCGACCACAAGGAATGCATTGCGCCAGCCAAAGTATTCATTGATCCAGCCGCCAGCCAGATTGCCGAACAAAATTCCGACCGGAATGCCCAGCGCGTAAACACCGAGCGCCGATGAGCGCTTGTTTGGAGCGAAGTAATCCGCAATTAACGAGTGCGAGGGTGGGCTGCCACCAGCTTCCCCGATACCGACGCCGATTCGCGCGATGAGGAGTTGCCAGAAGTTCATGGCAAGCCCGGAAAGTGCCGTCATCGCGCTCCAGATCGCAAGGCAAATCGCGATCACATTAACCCGTGAGCTGCGGTCTGCAAGCCTTGCGATAGGGATGCCAAGAGTGGCGTAAAAGATGCCGAATGCCATCCCGCTCAACAGCCCGATTTGTGTATCACTTAGCAGCAATTCCTCTTTGATGGACTGGGCGAGGATTGCAAGTATCTGACGATCGATGAAGTTAAAAATGTAAACAACGACCAGTACACCCAGTACATAGTTGGTATAACCGGCGGTATAGAGGACCTTAGTGGGGCCTTTGTTGAGGGCTTTTGTGGCTTCGGCTTCGGACACGGTGGCTCCTTTTTCTTGTCATTGTTGCGGTGAGCAGTAATTGATACGGGATTTGCGCCTCGCGCTTGAGTCTTTGCCCGGTTTTGGCTCCCGACCCGGCGAGCAAAGTCGAGTACTCTACACTACATTTCCATACCACGGGGAATGCCGGTGGTCTTGATTGCCTGAATTTCCGCCATCAGGTTGCGTGTTCGCTCACGTTGTTCCGATGTGCTATTACGAATCCCGAAGCCCATCATGGATGCATATTCGCGATTTTCCTGCAGGAATTGTGGCATGTCGTCATAGGTTGAGATTTGCGCCAGTTCGAGCAATTCGTCGTCGGTGATGACTTCTTTCATTTTCTGCCACTCACCCTTGAGGGACAACGCGTGCAACTTGTCCCCCAGATACTTCAGGCCATGAAGTTCCAGAACATCATGATAGGTCCTGGTTGAGCCATAAAACGACAGCGATTGTCTTAAGGTATCGAGCCCCCTTTCGATCTCCGCATCGTTCTCGCCGTACACAGTATAGCCGCTGGCCGCGATATCTATGTCGCTCCAGGATCTGCCTGATCGTTCAAGTCCAAGTTTGACATTCGGCAGGAGGACTTCACGCATATATTTGTCCGTCATGATTCCACCGTGCGGAAGAATACCGTCTGCAACTTCGCCGGCAACGCGCGCCATGGCATCGCCCACCACAGCCAGGTAGATCTTTGGTCGGGGGTATTCGATTGGTCCAGGATTAAAGTTCGGCGTCATCAGTGTGAACTTATAATGCTTACCCAGAAATTCCGGGCTGGTGCCGTCTTGCCAGCAATCCCAGATGGCTTTCATCATCTGGATATATTCTTTCATTCTTGGTGCCGGCGGACTCCAGGAGCCACCGAAGCGCCGTTCATTGTGTCCTTTTACCTGACTCCCGAGACCAATATTGAAGCGGCCCCTGGAGTACGCCTGCAGGTCCCAGGCTTCCATGGCCAGGACCATGGGACTGCGTGGAAAAGCAATGGTGACAGACGTCAACAGGTCCAGGCTATTGGTGGCGCCCGCGGCAACTGTCATGGTTAGCATGGAGTCGTGGGAGAGTTCTCCACATGAAATATAGTCATAACCGGCTGCTTCGGCCTTCGCCGCTGTGTCTCCGACGCCCGAAAGCCAGCCACCAACCCCTGTTCCCAGTTTCATAGGGTTCATCTCCTCTTATCGATGGACAAAACATATGTCAGTAGCACGCTGGATGTCCAGCGCAGCACGGGCAAGAGTTGGCGGGCTAATGAAATGATCATTTCGCGGGATTCGAGATGAGATCACTTGCAGGTCGAACCGGGTGGTCCGGGTGTGATCAAGGTATCGGAAACTGTAAATCTGGCAGGCTGGTATCTATGCCAAGGAATGCAGTGGCCGATAGGTCAACAAGCACTAACCAGGTTGAAAAAAAGTGGGGTGGGCTCTACTATTCGCGCCTCTTTCATGATCAAGAGAACGCCAAATGGAAGCGCCGGGTTGGTTCAAACGTTCAATCGCAACGCCCTTCGAGGATCGAACGGTCAACGTGAGTGAAACACCAATTCATTACTTGTTGTGGAGCGATGGTACCGACAAACCAGGACTTGTTTTTGTGCACGGCAATGGCGCGCATGCGCACTGGTGGAGTTTCATTGCGCCCTTTTTCCTGGACCACTACCAGGCAGTTGCAATTGACCTGGCTGGCGCTGGCGACTCCGGTTACAGCGATACCTATACACCCGAAGCCTTTGCCGAACAGATCTCGGTAGTAGCGAAGGATGCCGGCTTTGGCGATGACACTATCGTCGTCGGACACAGCTTTGGCGGTTTTATTACCTTGAAGACGGGGCTTATTTACCGTGACCAACTGACCGGGATAGTGCTTGTGGATTCTGCGGTCAGGCCGCCGGACTTTAACTGGGAGCGTGACCCGAAGCGATCGCCAATCAAACCAAAACGCATCTATCCGGATTTTGAGTCAGCTCATGCGCGCTTTCGCCTGATGCCACCGCAGGATTGCAACAATGCTTATATTCTTGACTACATCGGTCGTCATTCGCTCAAGGAAGTAGATGCAGGCTGGACCTGGAAGTTCGATGACACCATGTTTCGTAAATTCGACTTCGGTGGAGCGATGCATGAGGACCTGGCGAAGTTAAAGTGTCGAGTCGGTGTAATCTACGGCGAAGACAGTTATCTGTTCAGCCAGGATATCGCTGACTTTATGTTCAAGGTGCTGGATGAATCAGTTCCATTTGTCGGTATTCCCGAAGCGCAGCATCACTTGTTCCTTGACCAGCCGCTTGCGTTCGTGAGTGCGCTTCGGACCCTTCTGGCAGAGTGGCGGCATTCGCGGCCACATCGCGACTATGCGTAGGCTGCTCAATGACTTTCGCCCCGCAACCTTGCGGGGCGATTTTTATGGGGGGCTGTCTGCCGCGATTGTGGCCCTGCCACTGGGGCTGGCCTTTGGCGTGGCATCGGGCGCCGGACCCATGGCGGGTGTCTACAGTGCCGTCCTTGTGGGTTTTTTTGCTTCTGTCTTTGGCGGCACACCAGGCCAGATTTCCGGCCCAACCGGTCCTATGACGGTCGTAATGACTGCGATCCTGACGGAGTATATCTCCAGAGACCCGGTCGATGGCATGGCAGGTGCCTTTGCGATCGTCGTCCTTGCAGGATTATTCCAGATCGCATTTGGCTTGTTGCGACTGGGTAAATATGTCGTGCAGGTTTCCTACCCCGTAATCTCCGGGTTCATGTCCGGTATCGGCGTCATCATTATACTGTTGCAACTACAGCCACTGGTTGGGGAACCGGGTTCAGCCAGTCCGGTTGCAGCCATGATGGATCTGCCCAGACTCATAACGGCTGCGGACCTGCCAACGCTCACATTGGGTCTCACCATGCTGTTAATCCTGTTCATTTGGCGTGGACGATTCAATGTCCTTATTCCCGGGCCGGTGCTGGTATTAATAGTAGGTACTATCGTTGCGCTCCTTATACCCGGGTTGTCCGGGGTGAGTGTTTTGGGTGAGTTACCAGGTGGGCTGCCGACTCCAATCCTGCCCCACTTCAATCCGGTGCTTCTGGTAGAGGAACTGACTTCTGCACTTCTGATTGCGGCGCTGGGTTCTATCGATTCACTGCTGACGTCATTGGTTGCCGATAACCTGACCCAGACTCACCATGATTCCGACAAAGAGCTGATCGGCCAGGGTATCGGCAACATGATTGCCGGATTTTTCGCCGCACTGCCTGGTGCCGGGGCAACGGTGCGTACCGTGGTCAATATCAAATCCGGCGGCAGGAGCGCTTATTCCGGCGTTATCCATGCGCTTCTGGTGGTATTCATAATCCTGGTTGCCAGCCCGTTGGCAGAGCACATTCCGCATGTCGTCCTCGCGGCAATCCTGTTGAAAGTCGGAGTCGACATCATTGATCGACGATTCCTCCTGAAAGTTCACCGCATGCCATTGGTGAGTGCGGGTCTTATGCTGGGGGTGCTGTTGTTAACAGTTTTTGTTGACCTGATTACCGCTGTATTCGTTGGCGTGTTTATCGCTAACATGATTACAGTGGAACGGCTCACCAATCTGCAGCTCGACAATGTCCGTCTGGTCGATGACTTCGACCAGGAGCTTCGTGAAAGCGGGGTTGAAACAGAATTCGAAGACA
>JBBDIT010000051.1:94152-99741 GCA_040880285.1 Pseudomonadales bacterium
GATGACTTCGACCAGGAGCTTCGTGAAAGCGGGGTTGAAACAGAATTCGAAGACATCCTGCTGCTGGAGCTGAAAGGACCGATGAGTTTTGCAGTTGCCCGTGGATTGAACCGGCGCCTGGCAGAACAAGGAGAACATAAAACGCTGATTATTGACCTCACCCGTGCCCAATTGCTTGGTGTGACAACTTCTCTGGTGGTGCTTGATGTGATCGAAGATGAACAGGCGAAGGGCAGGACCGTAGTATTGGTGGGCGTTGACAGCCCTGCCATTGCGGAGTCATTCGAGCGAATGGGCATCTTTGAAAAGGTTCCGCCTGCCCTCAGGTTCAAGCGAATTGATGATATCTGGTCATCGTAAAGAAGGCCTTGCGCGTCGATGGTACTGTCAAGTCGGACCTGTAAAACAGGTCACTGGTCGATTCCGGCGTTAGATCCTGGCCTCGATCTCTGCAATCAGCGTATCGATTCGAGCTTGCCAGGCTCGTTCGGTTGCATCATCCCAGGCTTCCCCTGACGCCTCTCTGACGACATCACGAAGTGCAGACAAGAGGTTGCGGTACATATGGGGTTCGACGCTATAGGCGAGTTTGTGATTTTTGACTTCAAAATCCAGGTATTGTTGTTCTGCGGTAAAGTCAGGCAGCATGACAAGCCGGAAGACTTCATTGAGCATTTTGCCGCGCACCAGGTGGTCAATGTGGGACATGAGTGCTTCTGATCCGGGACAACGTGCAAAATATCTCTTGTAGACTTCCTCTGAAATATCGCCTGCGTTTTCTGCCGCGACTTCAAGGCTGGTGATCAGCGGATCTTCCATTTCGATACCTCATAAATCGTCGAATGTGAATACTTCACCCGTGTTCCTGTGTTCAAGTATAGACGCAGCGGGAATTCAAATGCCATTTTTTGGCTGTGCTATTCTTGATACTTTCTTGTAACGGTGGTCACCACTGAGCCCATGAAACTAGGATTGATAGCAGACACGCATATGCCCGGTGCCATCAGGAATTTGTGGCCCCAGGTCTTTGAAGCGTTCCACGACGTGGACGCGATCCTGCATGCTGGCGACCTGCATACGCTCGAAATAGTCGATCGCCTGGGTGAGATCGCACCTACCTGGGTTGCCGCTGGTAACGGTGATGTGGGTATCATAGATGAACGGTTACAGGACATCTGGGCGCTCGACTTCCAAGGTTTCGATGTGGGTATGATCCATCAATTTCCTTCGCCGGCCCGCAGATCCAGTGAACATCTGAAGTCTTATGCGCAGCGGTATTTCGGCGAGCAGTTGCCTGAAATCCTGATTTATGGTCACACTCACCTTGAGAGTATTCACCATGTTGATGACCTGCTATGCATTAACCCCGGGTCACCGACATTACCGCAGAACCAATCCTTGAGGTTGGGTACTATTGGTACGCTGGAGTTAGCTCCTGGACGAGCAACCGCCACCATTTTGCAATTGACTGATCACGGCGTAACGGCTCATGCTGATATTGCGCCTTACAGTTTTAGTCGTTGAGGCTGGACCCGCTTGCGTCTTTACGGGCAGTGTGGCAGCTTTTGTGGCCGGAACAGGAGTGAAACGTGTTACTTGATTTACATACTCATTCGATCAAATCCGACGATGGTCGGGCGAAGGTAGAAAATTATTGCCAGTGGATCAGGTCGAAGGCATTGCCGATTGATGGTTTCGTGCTGACAGAGCACCGGCAATTCGACTTTGAATCCGACTATTCTGCACTGGCGGAAAAGTTCGACCTGCTCATTTTGAAAGGTGCGGAAGTGGAAACTGAATATGGCCATGTGCTCGTCTTCGGTGTCAACGAGGGGCTTTTCGCTGAATTTGATTTTGCCGATATCCAATTGCCACTGTCACAAGTGCTTGAGTGCGCGGACAAGCACGGTGCCGTGGCCGTGCCATGCCACCCGGGTCGACCGAGAGTTGGTATGTTTGCGCATACAGATGAATTGGGCATTCCTGATGGTGTTCGTATCGTTGAGATATTCAACGGTGGCAGTCGTGAAAATGAAGATGCAATTGCGATAGAGAACGCCAACCATCTGGGTTACCTCGGCATCGGTGGTAGCGACTCGCATATCGTTAGCCACATTGGTCGTTGTGCCACAAGATTCCCCGTTACGATCAGCAATATGGATGATCTGGTAGCGGCGTTGAACGCGGGTGAGTTTGAGGCTGTTAATTTAAAGCAAGCGAGTGCCTGAGAGGCGAGTTATGGCAGAAGAAGAGTTGGATATCGACATTAAACAAGCCAGGGAAAAATTCCTGAACCAGGAATTCGACCAGATGACGTTTGAAATAGACCCTGCGGTCACCGCAGATTACGCGCGCTACTGCGGTGAAACCGCTAGTCGATTTCTTGACACATCAGACCCGGATTTCCAGGCACCACCCACCTATGTGGCGAGTTTAAGCGGTGGCAGAAGCCTTCCTGAAGGCTATCCAAGATTTGGTATTGGTATGGACGCCGGTAAGGGAGTGGAATGCATAAAACCCATTCGGCCACCGGTCAAGCTGGTTGGTCGTACCCATATCCACGATATCTACACCAAGACCGGACGATCGGGCCGTATGGTCTTTACGGTGTCGCGGATTGAGTTTTATACACAGGACGGCGAGCATGTGGCAAATGCCGACAGTCGTATGGTCATGCGAGAGAGGAACTAAACATGACAGTTGAAAGAGTAACGGATGTTGAGTTCGGTGAAGAGCTGCCCGCGTTTGAACCGGACACTTCCCTTGAGACCGGAGCCAAATTCGCCAAACTCATCGGTTGGGGCGGTGGTCGGTTCACCGACCATGAGGCGGCACGCAAGGAGGGGCTACAGGCGGCGATGATTCCGGGTGTATTAAGCCAGGGCTACCTGGTTGCCATGATCCACAATTGGGCGCCGGTGGCGGAAATCAAAGCCATTGACACGGTCTTTCGTGCTCCTGTTATCGCGGACGACAAACATACTATTACCGGCGTGGTTACCGACATCAATGAAGATGACGGGATTCTCGAAATCGATCTTACTGTTGCCAACGAAAAGGGTGAGACTCGAGTCTTTGGTACCGCCACGGTCAGTTTGCCGAAATAATATGATCGGCGCGGCCTCCTATGCGCAACTGGATTGATATGCGTTTAAACTTATCCAGGTTTAAACAGTTACAGGTTTAAAAAGGGGTATATTAAGCTCTTCGTGTTCTTCCCATTCAACTTCGACTTTCATACCAATCTTGATATCCGTTAGCGGGTCTTCAACGCCGATGATGTTGGATAAAAGGCGCGGGCCTTCGTCTAGATCGATCCAGGCAACCGCATAAGGGATGAGGTTGCGGAAGTACGGATGATAGCTCTGGCGTACGACACTGTAGGTATAGACGGTGCCGCGTCCACTTGCCGTCTTCCACTCAAGCGTCCCATCTGTGCATCCGGTGCAGTGTCGTCTTGGATAGAATACGATGGTGTTGCAGTCCTTGCACTGTTGGTAGGTGAGTTTTTTATCGCGGGTGGCCGCCCAGAAGTCCCGTGTGTCAAATTCATCCGTGCGTGGTAGTGGCCTGACCGGTTCATTCACAATTAGTCCCTCCCCAATATCACTGTACCGGCGGCGTGCCGGCTGCCAAGCATACCGCCGTTTCCATGTGCGACCGCAAGCCTTGCATTGGTAACCTGTGAGCAGGACTCGCCGCGCAATTGTCTTGTGGCTTCAATCAATAGAAACAGGCCGCGCATACCAGGATGGTTGGACGACAGACCACCACCGTCTGTATTTAGCGCCGGGCCGCCCGGGCGATCAAACCGCAGCTTACCGCCCTGGACCCAGGTGCCGCCTTCACCTTTTTTGCAAAACCCCAGGTCTTCAAGAATTGTTAGCACGGTGATGCTGAATGAATCATAGATCATCGCAATGTCCATCTCGGCGGGTGTTACGCCTGCCTCACCAAATGCTTGTGGTGCAGATTGAACTGCTGCGCTGGTGGTGATGTCACCACCGTTTTGAGGATATTTTGTTGCCTCACCTGTGCCCAGTATCCAGACTGGTGACTTCTTACAGTCTCTGGTGACTTCCGGAGAGGCGATGATCACGGCGCCGCCGCCATCCGAAATCATGCAACATTCGAGCAAGTGTAGTGGGTCGGCAATCATGCGCGAGTTGACGACGTCTTCAACCGTGGTTTCTCGAATATCGAGGAATTCGAGGTCCTCCATGGCTCTGACGGCTTGTGGATTACGCATGGCGTGATAACGGGTTGCCACTGAAATTTCGGCCAATTGCTCGCTGGTTGTACCATAGTTATGCATATGGCGTTGTGCCACCATTGCGTAGTTGGCGATGAGCGTCATTCCTGCAAATGCGTCCATGTTGTCTGCCGGGTGCGTACCGGAGGAGGAACGACCGCCTACCCCAATTGCGCGGGCGTTGCTGTGCGCGGTGGAACCGTAAGTCAACAAGGCGACCCTGGCCTTGCCGGCTGCTATGTCACGTTTTGCATGGGCAGTGTGGAATTCGTAAGAACTGCCGCCTACCCCGGTGGTGTTGATGACACTGGGCGATAAGCCAAAGTACTCAGCGATGGTAAGGCCACTCATGCCACCACCGTCGCCAGCATCGTAGATCGCATCGACATCGGACCAGGTCAGGCCGGCATCTTCCAGAGCGCGGGCAGCGGACTCCGCTTTGATCTGCAGTGGGCTGATTCGGCCCTCCACGTCCCGGGATGGATATTCATGGATGCCGACGATCGCGGCGTCTCGGGTCTGGCTCATCTGGACTCCTCTTTAGTGGATCAGTGTCGATCGTCAAAAAGCATACCTAAGTGGCCGTGTAAGGTATATGGGCGGTCATTTTAGACGTGGTTTTTCTTAAGGCTGTGTGGCAGATTAGGCACATACTGCCGGGAGCTGGCAGGTGATGTTATTGAAAGGGAGAATCTATTGAAAACCATATGCCTGACAGGCGGCCTGGCCTCAGGAAAGTCCACTGCATCGCGGTTTCTCGAGAGCAAAGGCGCCTACATTATCGACGCCGATCAGTTGGGCCATCGAGTCTATGATACCGGTACCCAGGGTTATCTTAAGGTAATCGAAGCGTTTGGGGATGAAATCGTCAAGGACGACTATCACATTGATCGCAAGCAGTTGGGTGCCATTGTTTTTGGTAATCCCGATGAACTCAAGAAACTGACTGATATTGTGTGGCCCGAGATCCGGCGCCTGGCGGAACTTGAGATTTCCAGCTATGAAGCACTTGAGCCGGATGCCGTCGTGGTACTTGAGGCCGCTGTGTTGTTCGAGGCCGGCTGGGAAGATATCGGTGATGAGGTATGGGTTGTCATTGTCGATCGGGATACTGCAATTGAACGAGCCATGGCAAGAGATGGGGCCGACAGGGAAAGTGTAGAGAATCGGCTGAAATCACAATTGTCCAATGAAGAACGCGCAGCCCGTGCCACGGTCGTTATTGACAACAATGGCACACAAGAAGAGCTTAATGCGCGTCTGGAAGCGGCCTGGTCCAGTCTCTGATTACATCCTGAATGTCTGCTGGTCCATATCATGACGCCAGCCACGTTGCC
>JBBDIT010000052.1:0-37751 GCA_040880285.1 Pseudomonadales bacterium
TCTGCGCTGCGGCGCTGCGCTGACTGTTGTGTGAAGATGCACCCGACCCTCTCTCTCAAAGGGTCCTGACACCGTCACATAATCTCCCCAACTGCATTGCATAAAGCTGAAGGTTCCGGTCCTGACACCGTCACAGTCAGTGCTCGCGAGTCGGATCGGCGGCAAGCGCCTGGTCGAATTCGCTCGCGTCGACTGGTTCAACCAACAAACCGGTTATGGCACGGGGTAATTGGGTCGTCACGATACGATCCCCGGCACGCAGTTCATCAGACCGCACCAATATTCGGAAATCCCCGCTTTCATTCATGTAGTCACCTACTTGCTCGATTGAAACACCAACCAGACGTTCCTGCTCAACCTTGTACACTCGTGTGTTTTCATACACGGACTGAATCGGCACGGCCACGACGTTCTCCTCAAGCGGTAACTTGACAGATAAATTCAACACCCGACCAATATCCAGCACTTCACCTTTCCGCGGTTTGAAAAAGGCATCAAGCCCGCTCTGCCCCGATTTGACGTCTCCAGACATACGTACCAGAGTGAAATGGATCTCGCGATCATCCAGCATTCCTATTGCAGTGATCGGGTTGCCGCTGCCAAGTCGGGCCCGCAGCGCGTCTCCGACCTTTGCAGGGATGGGAGCCCGAACTTCAAGGCTTTCATAGTCAGCGATGCGGATGAGTGGAACACCTGGCAGTATCCTGTCACCCGGGGACACCAGCGCCTCAATAACACGGCCGGCGAATGGTGAACGTATTTCTGTCTGTTCCAATTCAATCTGTACGGTTTCGAGTTCAGCTTTGGCCTCCACCACCATCGCCTCATGCTGCGCTATAAGACTTGGAAAGTTGGCAAGGTGCGACAGGTGCTGTTCCAGTGTGATAGCACGTTCACTGGCCTGGCGCCGCGCCTCATCCAGAATCTCATCGGCAATCATTCTGGAGCGAAATAGCTCTTCGTAGCGCTTGCGCTTTGCTACTGCAATATCCCTTAGCTCCTCGTGATGAGTCGTCAGGTTCTGTGCAGATCGATAGTCATTGCGTACCGCGGTCAATAGCGCGACCCTACGCTTGTACTCAGACTCCACCCGGCGCAAAGCGAGTTCAAGTTCCCTGCTCGCCAACCTGACCAGAAGTTCATCCTTCTCAACCCAGCTGCCTTCAGGCGCGAGCACACTTTCGACCGGTGCGCCCACTGACGTTTTCAAAGTAGCCACCTGGCGTGATTCTACTTTGCCGTAGGCAACAAACATCGGTGATTTTTTTGACGGCTCGGCAATTTGGATAGAGACTGGCCAGGCCCGCTCTTCACGTTGCCGTGGTTCGGCTTTGGGGCCGGTGGCAACCAGAACGAGCGCCAGCAGCAAAGCCATGGCCAGAATGACCATGCCAAGCAAACGTCGCCTTACGAGCCATGCAGTCAACTGCGAGGCACTGGCTACAAGATTCATATCCGGGCTCCCGGTTCAATAGATTCACGTGCGATGCCGATCTCTCCCCACGCCGGTAACTGTCCTGCGAACCGTTCAATCATCACGATCATTGCAGGCACAACCAGTAATACAAGCAGTGTTGCAAAAGCGAGGCCAAAGCAGATAGTCACAGCAATGGGTACCATATACATAGCCAGACTGAATGATTCAAACATGAGCGGACCCAGTCCGGCGATCGTCGTCAAAGAGGTCAGGATCACTGCACGAAATCGCGACAGGGCCGCATCTCGAATGGCATCCAATATCGACAATCCCGCCTCCAGCCCGCGCCGGAAAAAGCTGATCAGTACAATTGAGTCATTTACCACAATGCCGGTGAGCGAGAAAAATGCCAGTAGCGACATGGCCCCTATATCCATCCCCATGATCCAGTGTCCGGCAATGGCGCCGGTCAACCCAAGGGGAATCGCCGTCATCACGGCGAGTGGCCAGGTATAGGAAGCAAAGGACCAGGCCAGGATGAGATAAATAAAGATCAGCGTTAGCACCGCTCCTTTTGACATGGTCTCAACAATTTCCTGATTACGCTTCGATGAACCACCAAGATCGGAAGAAAGGCCGTATTTGTCCTTGATGTCTGCTAATGCGTTGTCAGTGACATGGGTCAGCACCTGCTGCGCGTTGTTGACGTGCGGGTCAACCGATGCGCTGACAATAACTGACATGTAGCCATTATTATGGTTAATCACGTCTATTCCCCGGCGATTAGACAATTCAGCAACCAAACCGAGCGGCGTCAGTTCACCGGCTGGCGTACGCACAGGAAATTGCTTGAGTGAGGCAATGTCATCTCGCTCGGCATCAGGCAGGGTCACCATGACCTCAAGTTCAATATCATCCGCATTAAAGATCTGCACCCGCGCACCGTCATAGGCAGCCCGCAATTGCCGCCCAATCGATTCAGTACTGAGCCCGAGAGCTTTCCCTGACGCGGTCAAGGAAAATACTATCTGGTCCCGACCGTATGGCAGGTCATCAAACACATTGGATACACCTTCATAGCCGGACAGCGCCTCCTGTAATTCTTCCGACGCCTGCTTCAGTGTTGGAATGTCCTGGCCACGCAAGACCAACGAAATATCCGGCTGGCC
Source organism: Pseudomonadales bacterium (assembly GCA_040880285.1). Taxonomy (GTDB): domain Bacteria; phylum Pseudomonadota; class Gammaproteobacteria; order Pseudomonadales; family Azotimanducaceae; genus JANQJA01. The sequence goes on from JBBDIT010000052.1 coordinate 2,587, forward strand.
ATTATTGGCACCACCGACCACTTCCACTTGCAACTGTTCGACGAATGGTAGGTGAACTACCCTGTCACGCCATGCATTGACAAATTCCAGGGGAGGCACTGTACGCTCATCCTCCCAGGCATATTCAATCCGCAAGGAACCGTACTCCATACCGTGTTTACGTTCCTGATTGAGGCGGGCACTGTTGAATTTGGTCACATAGCTGTTGACGTTAGCATCACCAAACTCCGAGTTCGTCTCTTTCAGCGTGGACTCAAGATGTGCCATAAAGCGCTCCTTGTCAGCCTCACTGGCGCCAGCATTAAATTCGACGTTCGCCTCAAGCATCTCAAGGCTCATCCCTGTTATCAGATTAACGCCGACCCGGCCTGACACAGCGAGACTAAATGCAAGGATGACGCAGGCAAAGGCGGAGCACAGGGTCACACCCGGATAGCGCAGCGCATTTTCAAGTACGGGCCGATAATAATTTTCACGAATGTGGACAAAGCGGGTATCGAACCAGTCGCGAAAGCGATTGGGCTTGTCCCGATCAATCCTTTCAAAACTCTGACGCAGATGGCCCGGCAACACCAAAAAGCACTCAATCAACGAGGCAATAATCACACACAGCAAGACCATTGGTAGTGTCACAATAATTTCACCCATCTCGCCACCGGTAATCAGAAGAGGCACAAACGCCGCCAGAGTGGTCAACGATGAGGTCAGAACCGGCAGGAACATGCGTTTGGCACCCCCCGCTGCAGCCTCTTGCGGTGACTTGCCTTGCTCGAATTGCGTCGCCGCGTCCTCCCCCACGACGATGGCATCATCAACCACGATACCAAGTGCCATGATGAACGTTATGAGCGCCAGAATGTTAATGCTGCCATTAAACACGCTGTAGTAGATCAAGGTGGCAAACAGGAAACTGATGGGAATACCGATCATGACCCACCAACCCACACGACCATTCAAAAAAAGGAATAATGTAATGATAACCAGTATCAATCCAGACAAACCATTTTTCAAAATGACGTTCAATTGTTGTTGCAGAAGGATCCAGACTTCCTGGTAGACTTTCAGCTCCATGCCCTGGGGAAGTGTCGCACGAGTCCTGTCGAGCCACTCATGTAAAATGTTTGCAGAGTCAATCGCATCCGAGTCGGTTAACCGATACAGTTCCATTTCGATTGCGGTCTTCCCATCGTGAGTCAAACGAGACTGTCCCACTTTCGCCCGCCGCTCAACCCTGGCAATATCTCCAAGCCTGAGTAGCGGCCCATCCTGGCGCACCGCCACTTCCAATTGTTGAAAGCCAGCAGGATCCCGGCGCTGGTCAAGACTACGTAGCTGTCTTGCCCCCTGATCTCGGCCGACAACACCGGCCGGTGTATTGCTACTGCTGTTACGTACTTCGGCGGCAATGTGATCAAGGCTCGTGTTCAGCTCAAGCAGTCTGGCCGTACTGACCTGAATGGCAATCTCTTCTGCTGGCAGGCCGTCAAACCCGATAAGGTCAATACCCGCTGCCAACAATTCCCGCTCCATCTGCCGAACAAGCGGTATCAATTCCGATAATTCGCCGTCACTGGTAACCAACACAACGGCAATGTCTTCATAGTCAGTCGCACGACTTACCCTGATGGGTTCCATGTCCGGTGGAAAATTCCTTACCTGTGCAATGCGTTCCTTGACCGTATCGGTTGCCACAGTCATGTCGGCATCAAAGGAAAATTGAATTCGGATAGAGCCTCCACCCGTATAACTGGTAGAGTTAATCTCTTGCAGGTGGGCAAGATTCGTCAGCTTTTGCTCAATCGGCACGACTACTAACTGCTCGATATCTTCAGCCGATGCACCTCGCCAACTGACATTGACTATAACAAGGGGCCACTCAACACTCGGGTCAAGCTGCGTATTGATGCGGTCCGCCGCCCAGAGACCAGACAGTACCATCATGATCATCGCAAGGTTCGCAGCCACCTTGTGCCGCGCAAACAGGTCAATCAAATTGTTGGTCGTTTCCATCCCTTTGCCTTGTGCGACAGTCTTTATTGTTATTACTGCCGGGCCAGTTTCAAACTTGTCTATCGATTACTCTATATACAGATTTCGTGCCACATCACTAACTAGTTGATTTAACTTATTTTTATGCGCCATGATCCATGGTCCAGAAGGCTTGCCTCACCACTATTGGGTCAAATTCCCCAATCCACAGCGGCCACCGCGCCATACACCCCGCGCCGGTGCTATGCTGACCAGATGAGCACCAATGACCTCTGCTTCAAGTCTGCGACCGAGCAACTCCGACTGATTGCGACTCGTCAGATCTCCTGCAACGAGCTACTGGAAGCCCACTTACGACACATCGAAGCGATCAATCCACTGGTCAATGCTATTGTGACCCTAGTACCTGAACGTGCCCTGAAAGTTGCAAGCGATCTTGACCAACGACTGGGCAGGGGTGAAGCCGTCGGCCCCTTGGCCGGACTACCTGTCGCTCACAAGGATTTATTTCCCACTAAAGGCATCAGGACCACCCACGGATCGAGGCGCTATGCCCAGCATGTGCCGGATGAAAACGCACTGGTGGTGGAACGCCTACAACAAGCCGGCGCCGTCACAATTGGTAAAACCAATACCCCTGAATGGGGTGCAGGTTCACAGACGTTCAATGATGTGTTCGGCGCCACCTTGAATCCCTGGGACACAAGCAAAACCTGCGGTGGTTCATCCGGCGGCGCGGCAACGGCGCTGGCAGCCCGCATGCTGCCAATTGCGGACGGATCCGATATGGGAGGATCACTACGAAACCCTGCGAGCTTTTGTAATGTTGTCGGTTTTCGTACTTCACCTGGTCGGGTCCCCGCTTATCCGGCGGCCATGGGTTGGTTTCCATTAGGCGTCACCGGTCCCATGGCGCGGAATGTGAGCGACTGTGCGCTTTTATTGAGTGCGATGGCCGGGCCGGATTCAAGATCCCCCATCGCAATCGACACGGCCGGTTCTCTGTTCCGCGAACCACTTCAACGTGACTTTAATAACGTAAGGATTGCATTCAGTCCGGATTTTGATGGCCAGATACCGGTCGCTACTTCTGTAGGTACCGTGATCGAAACAGCTTCCATTGTCTTCGATGACCTGGGCCTTATTGTAGAACGTGGCTGTCCCGACTTCGACGGTGCAGATCAGGCATTTAAAACACTTCGAGCCTGGTCATTTGCGGCGACGCATGGGGACAACGTCAAGGCGCATCCGGACCTTTACAAGGACACGATCATCTGGAATGTCGAGCAGGGCCTGAAGTTAACTGGAGCAGACATTTCCGCCGCAGAAGAAATTCGCACTGCGCTCTACCACCGGGTTCGAAAGTACATGCAAACCTGTGAATTCCTGGTATTACCAGTTGTGCAGGTGCCCCCCTTCGACATTGATATTGAATGGATCCGCGAAATTGAAGGCACTCAAATGGAAACCTACATCGATTGGATGAAATCCTGTTACTTCATCTCAACACTGGGGTTGCCAGCAATTTCCGTGCCTTGCGGTTTTACCGATGACGGTCTGCCAGTAGGTCTGCAAATCGTCGGCAGACATCATGCAGATTTTTCGGTGCTACAGCTCGCCCACGCATTTGAGCAGGCCACAATGCACTTGGATCGACTACCAGCCATTCTCGCAACATGAATGACCTGTCAGAAATTATCTCCACTGTGAGTGATATTCTACATACTCGCCACATGACTCTGATCTCAGCCGAATCCTGCACAGGTGGGCTTATTGCAAGTTATCTAACCAGTGTACCTGGCAGTTCCGAGTGGTTTGAAGGCGCGTTTGTTACTTATCGTATATCGGCCAAAGTCAGTATGCTCGGCGTGAAACCATCAACACTGGATAGGTATACGGCCGTCAGCGAACCGGTTGCCAAAGAGATGGCAGAAGGCGCGCTCGCTCACTCGCAAGCCGATATCAGTGTTTCAGTTACCGGTGTCGCCGGGCCCGGTGGCGGCAATGTTGTTACACCGGTAGGTACAGTCTGGTTCGGTTGGGCTGTTCGGACACCTGAGATCCATTGCATCCAGACCAGCCAACACGACTTGAAGGGCAATCGTGATGCAATCCGCAACCTCGCGGTACGCATCGCCCTTGAGGGAGTCAGAACTGTGCTGGGATAAACCGCTAGCTTACCAGGGCAAGGTTGTACCGGCTGCATTCGGGGAAACCGGCGTCTGCTCTGCATCCGGAAATATTTCCCGAAACAGGCTTAGCATACTCATCGTGGACCGACGATCGGCAGGTTCATACAGGCGTCCCGGTGGCCCCAGAGTTGGTGGCAAGGCAAAACCATGGGGCGTCATGGAGTGATGATGGAATGTCCAGTCGACCATGGCTGCATCCATTTCTGCAAAAAACCGTTGTTTGCTGTCATCCGGAACCAGTTGATCCAGGGCACCATTTTCAATCAGCACTACCGCATCGGTATTATAGTTATTGTCGCAGGTTTTCAGGGTCGGACGCTTTGCCCCATAAGCTGCGGGATTAGGATCTTCCCCGGTTTGCAGCAAGCCATGGAAAGAGACGACGCCACCAACGTTGAGTCCGCCACGAATACACTCAAGTACGGCCATGCCACCAAAGCAGTAACCGATCGCTGCCGGTGCCACTGACGAGTCAACACAGGGATGGGCAAGCCCTTCTTGCAGCCAGGCGTCCAGCAGCGCCCGGAATTTTTCGTGATCATGATCGATCGCGACCATGCCTTCGAAACACTTTTTCTGGAATGCTGGCACCATCGATGGATCGGTGGGGAAATTGCGTTCGTCGGCGGGCACCGTATTCCCATAGAGGTCAATCGCCAGCCCCACATATCCGGTCCGGGCAAGAAATTCAGCGACATGGACATCAAAAAACTTGAGGCCCTGATAGTTGTGGACAACGATCACCATCGGCTTTGGTCCGGCGCTGGCCGGGGGCGCGACCAGATGCCCCATATACTCGTTGTCACGAAAACCCAGTGGGATGTCCGATCGTTCAAGATCGGGTGCCGGAGGCCAGAAATCAGGTGAGCTAAAAGTCATGATCCGGGTCAGTGTATACCGCCATTTGCGCCCAAATCTATAGCGGGGCCCTGGATCGTTGCGATTCGGCACCGGGTATTACCGTAATTGTCGGGGTAACCGACAATTATCCTGCCGGGCATCGCCATCTCATCCACGTGATAGGTTATAATTCGATTGTTCCTTAGGGGTGGCGTATCGCCTGAGATACCAGAAGTGGTGAACCCTAGAACCTGATCCGGTTAATGCCGGCGTAGGAAAAGGAAGGCCATACCTCCCAATTTACCGCGTCTGAAAGCCGGGTCTCTTTTTACAACTTATATTTGTTGACGGAGAGACTCATGAAAAATATCTCACTGGTAGCACCATTAATTGCACCACTAATTATTTCATTGGCAGTTCCACTCGCACTCCTGCTCAATAGTCTGCCTGCATTCGCCAGCGATGACATGGAAGAAATTGTCGTGACGGCAGACTTTCGTGACACCAGGCAGTTGGACACACCACTTAGTGTCAGCGTCATCGGTGAAGATTTCATCCGTTCTCGTGCTGCACAACATTTTGAAGACGTTCTCAACGCCATTCCGAACCTGAACTTTTCGGGCGGAACAGGACGTGCCAGGTTTTTCCAGATCCGCGGCATAGGAGAACGCAGCCAGTTCGTAGATCCGTTAAATCCCTCCGTCGGGATTCTGATTGACGGCGTCGACTTTAGCGGTATCGGCAGTGCCGCGACCTTGTTTGATGTCGAGCAGGTAGAAATACTGCGAGGGCCGCAGGGAACCCGATACGGCGCCAATGCCCTGGCGGGACTAATCAATATCAAAACCAATGATCCGACCGAGCACTTTGACGCTCATCTTCGCACCAGTGTCGGTAACTACGACACGGTTACACTGGGCGGGGTTATCTCCGGCCCGGTAAGTGAAAACGTGTTATTTCGTCTCGCCGCTGAAAATCACCAATCCGATGGCTACACTGAAAATGCCTTCCTTGGCCGCGATGATGTCAATGCGCGGGATGAAACCACCCTGCGCGGCAAAATCCTGTTCTCATCCGGCGACCGACATACGTCTACCTTCAGTTTGTTTCACCTCGACGTGGATAACGGCTATGACGCGTTTTCACTCGACAATACACGCGTAACCCTGTCAGACGAGCCCGGTCATGATCGCCAGAAAACGACCGCTGGCTCCCTCCACAGTCAGTGGCAATTTCAGGCGTTCGACTTTGCAGTATTGGCATCTGCGGCGACCTCGAAGTCAGCCTACGGTTACGATGAAGACTGGACCTATACCGGTATCCATCCGTTCGGCTATACATCCACGGACGACTACAGGAGGCAACGGGATACCCTCAGCCTGGAAGCCCGGTTTATCTCCAATCAAGACAGCCGCATCATGGGGAATTCAACCGACTGGGTATTCGGATTCTATAGCCTGAATTCTAATGAAGACCTGCTACGTAACTATACGTTTTTACCCGGGCCCTTCGATAGTCGTTACGACTTCACTACTCTTGCAGCTTTCTTCCAATTGGATACGAACTTGACCGACCGAACGATACTCACGTCCGGCTTGCGGCTGGAACAAAGAGATACCCGCTACAGTGACTCAGAGGGTGTTGCCTTCAATCCCCAGGACACACTCTGGGGCGGGCGCGTTGCCATCAAGTTTATGCTGGACAACGTCATGAGTTACGTGAGTGTCGCTCGCGGTTACAAGGCTGGCGGATTCAATACCGACGGTTCCCTCGACCAGGATCTACGTGAATTCGATTCTGAATTCCTGTGGGAACTCGAAGCTGGCGTTAAAGGTACGGCCCTCGACGGCCTTTTGCAATTTCGTAGCGCGGTCTTCTATGACTTGCGGCGGGACCAGCAGGTTAAAAGTTCTCTGGTGCGACCACGCCCGGACGGCAGCACGGAATTTATTGATTTTGTCGGCAACGCGGCTGAGGGCACCAACTACGGCCTTGAGCTGGAGACCGACTGGCTTGTCTCCGACAACTTTACCATGATCGCAAGCATCGGGTTGCTCGAGACCGAGTTCGATGAGTTTATCAACGAGGTTGGAGACGACCTGTCCGGAAGGGCACAGGCACATGCCCCCGGCTATATGTACGCCCTGGGCGGCAACTACACCGCCGGTAACTGGTTCGCAACGGTCTCGATTGATGGCAAGGATGACTTCTACTTCTCTGACCGTCACAACCTGCGAAGTACCGGTTCAACCATTGTCAACGCCAATGTCGGCTACCGGGGGCAGAACTGGTCGGCACGTCTCTGGGGCAGGAACCTGATGGATGATGACTACACCATTCGCGGCTTCGGCAGCTTTGGCAATGATCCGCGCAAGAACTATATTGTCGAGCCCTATGTCCAGTTTGGTGAGCCCAGAATCATCGGCGTTACTTTTGAATATGACCTCAATTGACTAGCACCAACAAGGAGACATCGATGAATACTTCTATAGACATTAGCCTGTATCCGCTCAATGAAGACTATCTACCGCCGATACGTGAATTTATCGAACGCATCAGCAGCGAACCTGATATCCATGTGGTTCGAAACGACCTCTCTACGCAACTCTTTGGTGACTATGACGCCATCATGGACTTGCTCAAGCGCGAGATCAGGTACAGCTGGGAAAGGTGGGGCAAGGGAACATTTGTGATCAAATTCCTGATGGACGATTTGAGGGGCCTTGCGGACGACTGATGTGCTTGAAGTCCTGATTTCACAATTTAACGACAATACGCCAGCTGAACTGGTCGCCGTGGCATTCGCCATCGCCTATCTATTGCTGGCAGTGAGAGAAAAGATTGCCTGCTGGTATGCCGCATTTATTTCAACTGGCATCTTTACGTTCCTGTTTTTCGACGTCCGACTCTACATGGAATCTGCCCTCCAGGTTTACTATCTGCTGATGGCCGTCTATGGCTGGTACCAGTGGAAGCATGGCGGCACAATCGATGAGTCGTTGCCTATATCTATCTGGACGATCCGACAACACCTGATTGCACTCACGCTGATCTGTGTGGCCACACTGACATCAACCTATTTTTTGACCCGGTACACTGATGCGCATCTGCCATTACTGGATTCATTTACAACCTGGGGCGCCGTGATCACGACCTATATGGTGGCGAAAAAGATCCTGGAGAATTGGGTGTATTGGCTAGTGATCGACAGTGCTTCCATCTATCTCTATGTGGACCGGGCCATGTATTTCACCACACTGCTTTTTATCGCGTACGTCGTCATCATTTTCTTTGGCTGGGCATCATGGCTGAGAAGTTATCGCCAGAATCAGATCGCCTGACGGCGACACTCGAACATTGGCAGGAATGGCGTTGCGATATCTCGTCCCGACCGACGCTGGCCAGGCAACTAAAGGGCAAAAGTAACGACAATTACCTTGTCAGCACTGGGTCCGACAGATTCGTCGTCCGAATCAACAATGACAATCCTGACCTGGGTGTCAAAAGACACGTTGAGGCCGAGGTACTTGGAGATATCGCCGGCCAACCCTATTCGCCAGAGGTCATCTGGCAGAACGAGTCGAGCCTCGTTACCCGCTATATCGACGGCGAACATCCCGAGCCTTCACGTCCGGCACAATGGCTTGTCGGCATGGGCCGATTGTTCCTTGCCATCCACAATACACCCACACGCGTCACTGAAAGTCTTGATCCTTTGAACCATGCGATAGACTACTTTGAACAATTGGACAATCCGGACCCGGCGATTACCGCTTGCATGGAGCAATTGCTGATCCGCGCACCTGTGCAACCGGCTATCCCTCACCTTTGCCACAATGATCTGCTATTTGAAAACGTGATTCTTGTGCACGAGACTTTCTTCGCGATCGACTGGGAATACAGTCGCTGTGGCGATCCCGCCTTTGACCTTGCGGTCTTTCTTGAGACCTGCGACTTGAGCCCCGCTAATACTGCCACGCTGTTAGCTGCTTATGACAGGCCCTGGGTCGCCGATCGCATCGATGCTTACCGCGAACTCTACCGCTTAATCGAAATATTGTGGTGGGCGCTTCGAGCCCCGGGCGACGGCGAAAACGATACCAGGATTGCCGCGTTGGCCAGGAAACTGGGCATCACGTTGTAAGGCCAGCGCTTCTCAATTACAGTATGGCTCCAATTCACCCTCAACCCGATAAGCAGGACTACTATGAAAACAGAAGACATCAAACACATCGGCGTCGTCGGTGGCGGCGTAATGGGCGGCGGAATTGCACAAGTACATGCAGCCGCCGGTTATCGGGTGACTATCCGTGACATTTCCGATCAGGCAATCGAAGATTCCCGCCAGTCAATCGTCGAAGGCAAGTGGGGTGTCAAGCGCGCCGTCGAGAAAGGCAAGATGGGATTCGATGCTGCCGTACAGGTGATCGATCTGGTCAGCTACACGACGGATGTCCAGGACCTGGCAGACTGCGATATGATTATCGAAGCAGTGCCGGAGAATCTTGAACTCAAGCAGCAGGTTTTCGAAGAGCTCGATGGCATCGTTAAACCGGAGGCGATATTTACCTCGAATACTTCAGGTATCGTTATCCAGGAAATTGCCGAACGTGTATCGGACCAACGCAAGTCACAATTTGTCGGAATGCACTTCTCCAATCCCGTACCCGTTATGACCATGTGTGAAGTGATTACCACACCGCAGTCTTCCAAAGAGACCATTGATACAGTCGTAGCGGTAGCGGAAGCGGCAAAACGTGCGGTTTGCATGGTCAAGGATACGCCCGGAACTCGCGGCTTTATCCTGAACCGCGTATTTGCGGCGGCGGCAAGAGAGGCTCGCAAGATCGTGGAAGACGGTATCGCCACTGAAGAAGATGTGGATAAGGCGATGATCACGGGCCGAAACTGGCCGGCTGGATTCTTCGGTAATCGAGGCGGCATCGGCAAACAATGGTGACTTCCGATTGCAGGTGATTCCCGGGACCAGGTAATCGCGGACTGTCTGCAATAGTGATCAATACCTGTCCCCGTGTGCTAAATTGGTTCTATGCCGGACTTCGAAACAATTGAACAGCAAGTCGAAGTGGGCGGTCACCAATTTACGCTTACCACACTTGCAGACAATCAACAGTTCCATGATCCGAACGGCGTGTTTGAAGCCGCTGGCGTCGCGCCTGCCATGTGGTCCCTGTTCGGAATCCTGTGGGAGTCAGGTTTGCTGTTGGCCGAAGCAATGGTGACTGAACCGCTCGCCGATCGAACCATACTGGAAACAGGCTGCGGTCTGGGCCTTGCCAGTATGGTGATCGCGCATCGAGGCGGCACTGTCATTGCCAGCGACCTGCACCCGCTGGCGGGAGAATTCCTTTCGATCAATGTGCGTCATAATCATCTGCAACCGATCCCGTTCGAAACTCTCGACTGGCATCATGAATATGCAACGCTGGATAAGTTCGACATGATCATTGGCAGCGACCTGCTATACGAACGCGGCCAGCCGGAGCTGTTAGCCAATTTTGTGGATCACCACTCGAAAGCAAAGAGTACGATGATCCTGACGGATCCGGGTAGGAAACAAGTCGGCGCTTACACACGCCTGATGGAAGCAAACGGCTTTACATCAAGCATAGAAACGCACGATACCGTCCGCCTGATTCGTTACGAGCGATCCACCTGATCCCAATAGTCCGCTAAGTCCACGACCTCACTCTGGTCCAGGGCGTCATCTATGGCAAAGCAGGTGACAGCAGCCGCCAGGCCCTCGCAAATACCGGCACTCATGGCTGTTCGTCCGCTCATGGCTGTTCGTTCGCTCATGGCTGTGACGAGTTCAGTGGCGAGCACATCATCACCGCCGCCGTGCATTCCGGAAGTATCGGTACTATGGTCTTCAAGTTCAGTCTCGAAGCCAATCCGTTGCAATTCAATCTTGCCGCTGATGACATCGGACCGGATCGCACCTTGCGTGCCGCAGATGTACATCCGACGCTCCGGTATAGCGGCATTGGAATTCATATGAAAAGTGGCGCGAACATTATTGTCGTATTCCAGTATGACGACCTGGTTATCAACAATGTCCTTATCTGCTGTAAACGGATGTTCACCAATTAATCCTTTCCTTACCCGGTACGCGTCCTTGCCTGCGTCATTTTTTCCCAGCCGCTCGATATGGTGAGCGTTGGATGGAACAAAAAAATCTGTGCCACCAAACGACGCCACCCGCCGGGCCCTTGAGCCAACAATCCAGTTAGCAATATCAATGTCGTGACAACACTTTTCGAGCACGTGAGATCCGGCATTTTCTCTGCGCCTGCGCCAATCTCCCATGATGTAGCCACCATGGTTAAATGGCAGGGTCTCATTGAAATCCATAGAGATGACATCACCGATCGCGCCACTTTCAACGAGTTGCTTGAGCCGTCGATAGTGAGGTGAGTAACGCAAGGTAAAGCCGATTACGAACTGCTTGCCTGACACCTTCCAGGCGTCACGCATAGCGAGACACTCCTTGAGGCTGGTCGCCAGCGGTTTTTGGCAGAACACATTCTTGCCAGCGCGAAAAGCGGCGATGGATTGTTCGGCATGGAAAACATTCCACGACGCGATCATCACCCAATCACAGTCTCCGGATAACAGTTCCTCGACGGAACGACAAATGTTACCGCCGAATCCCAGGTACTCACGCGTCCGCGACACAGACCGGTCATCCGGGTCATACAAACTGGTGAAATTAACCTCATTGGACTTCTGCTGCACAAGGCCGGCAACATAACGCCCCATACTCCCCACTCCTATGAGGCCTATGTTGACTCGCGCCATACCAGACTACTCGTTAGGCAGCATTACGGTCTTGTCATCTTCGACCGTTACGGAATACTCTTCGTTCAGTTTGTAGACGGTTTCACTATCCTTCCTGCCACGAATGACAAATCCCATCAGTACAATCTGTTCAAGACGATAGTAGAGTTCTCGGTCCGGGATAAAAGAGAACTTCTCTTGCAACCCGGCAATGGTCGCCGACTTTTTTGCCTCCATATACTGGAGGATCTGTAGTTGCGTGCCCGTTAACGTCTTACGCATCTCCCACCATTTGTTTTCACCGGCCGGGGCAGCGTCACCTTTCGGCTTTTTGTCTTTCCCCCTGGCGCCCAGCGCAAAGCCAACGGCAATTCCGATGACAAGCGCGATGCCTGGCCCAATCAGACTTTCCATGCAGCGGTCCTGTTTGGTCTGTTGTCAGTGCCAATAGAGTAAGCCATTAGCACAAATCTTGCCATGAACAATGTGAAAGGCAGTCGCCTAGACCGGCACGGCACGTGGGTGCGTAAGAAATTCCGTATTCACACAGTTTTCGAGCCGGCCAGTGCGCAGGTACTTGAGCGCAACGGTAATTCCACGTGTACGCATATCGTACAAGCTCTGGGGCGTATAGAATGCCGAGTGAGGCGTAATGATGAGCCGGTCTTCAATCCAGGGTTCACCGTGGCGCCACGCATTGATCAGTGGATGGCTGTCATCGGCTGGCTCGACCGGCAGTACATCCAACCCCGCGCCTCCCAGCTTCCCTTCTTTCAATGCATCATGGAGGGCCGTAAGATCCAGCACTTCGCCACGCGCCGCATTGATCAACACCAGCCCGGGCTTTGCAGCCGCCAGCACCCCGGCATTGACCATACATCTGGTCTCGCTGGATAGCGGCACGTGCAAACTGATGATATCGGATGATGAGAACAGGTCTTCCAGGCTATCAGACCTTTCGATCCCCAGCGCCAGGTCCGAACCATTGGGTTTATAAGGGTCAAAGAAACACACCCTCATACCAAACGCCTTACACCGCAAGGCCATGGCGGTACCGATTCGGCCGAGCCCAACGATGCCGACACTGGCAGTGGACAACCGTCGCGCCAGCGGGTGATCCGTCGCTCGCCAGTTACCGCGCGGATCCTTTCTAAGCCGATTGTCGTAGCGATTGATCCCCTTCATCAGACCGAGCAGCAGGCCCATGGCATGGTCCGCCACATCCTGGGTGCCATAGTCAGGGACATTACACACCGGGATACCGTGGGCACCGTACTTCTCGAGATCAATATTGTCGAACCCGACTTTTGGCGTCACCAATATACGGCAGTTGGGAATACGGTCCATCCCGGTCGCGGTGAGCGGATCACCCCCCGAGAAAATCCCATGACAGCTCCCCCACTGGGCATCCGTGACCTGGTCGGGACTCGCCACAAACACGCATTCGGTGCCCCCGCTGGCTACTGAAATCTCAGCACGATTGTCATCACGCCAGCGCCGGTTCGGCCAGAGCAGTTTTATCGCGTTTCCACCCGGTGCTTTCATATTTATCCCCATCCAATCTTATTTATCAGCGCGTATAGTTAATAATTCTCCCACTTTAATATCTATCTCGGCTTTTTTTGTCATAATCTAGCCATTTTTATGCTATGTGGGATTAAATTACTAAATTAGTATTAAATAGTCCTTTTTTAGCCTGCAATATTCCGCACACTGGCCATTTTTTCTCAGAAAATGCCTATCAAACAACAAAGCTAGTGCTCGTATTCACTTCTCCAGAAACTGTGATTAAATAGCAAACTCCGGGAAAACCAAAGTAGTATCGGTTATGACACAATTTCGGCCAATCGGGCTGGTATATTTGCTCGCTCCACTTTTATTGGGATTGGCCAATCTCGTACAGGCAACCGATCTTGAGTGCACGCACGAAATCCAGCGTGCCGGTGGAAGCTATCAATTTGCCCTTGAAGATGAACCAGCGCCACCAGCCGCCGACGAGCTTCGTATCGGCGAAATCCTGTACACGCGCCTCCCCATCTTCGATGAGTCCAATCCGAGAGAGAATAACGCGGTCTTCCGGTGGGCAAATCGGTTTCACATACTAACGCAGGAAAAAACGGTCCGGCGCGACCTGTTATTCAGGTCACAAGACCCATATGAACCGAGATTGCTCTCAGAATCAGCGAGATTACTACGGCGTCGTGGCCACTTGTACGATGCAGCCGTCCGGCCGGTGCGCCTGTGCGGCGATGAACTCGATATCGAGGTCATTACGCGGGATGTGTGGTCATTTACACCGGAAATTTCTTTTGATCGATCGGGCGGCGAGAGTACTCACCGGATTGGCATTGCCGAGGGTAACCTGTTTGGCACAGGGCGCGAACTTTCCTTTGCGACCACCAAAGACACAGACCGCTCCTCCAATCGCTTTGTTTACACAGATGACAATGTCGGCGGTGGCTGGCTGAGGACCAGACTTCTGTATGAAAACAGCGATGATGGCTATCACCAGTATGGGCTCATTCAACTACCCTTCTATTCCCTCGATACAACGCACGCGTGGCGCTTTAGCCTGGACAAGCTCAAGCAGGAAGAGTCGCAGTATTTCCGGGGTGATGAAATCAGCGCCGTACGACATGAGGTCGAGGAGAGCATTTTGAGCTATGGATGGTCCAGGGGACTGGTTAACGGTAAGACGCAGAGATGGCAAGTCGGCCATATTTTTCGAGACGACCACTTCTCCAGCGCCACAAGCTTGCCGGCACCTGGTGAGTTTCCGATTGACAAGACCTTGTCCTATCCTTTTGTATCGTTCACCGAGATTGAGGACAACTACACCACCTCGTTCAATCTGGACCAGATTCACCGGACCGAGGATCTGCATCTTGGTCACACGTTTACAATTACACTCGGCTATGCCGCTACCAATCTCGGCTCCGACCAGGATCGACTGATCGCTTCCGGCGCTTTCCGGGATACCCTGGATTATGACGACAAGAGCTTGTTACAGCACAACATCTCCTGGCAGGGGTTGTGGAATTTTGATACCAGCAAGAGTGAAGATGTCCAGGCCTCTTACTTCATTCGATATTTTCATAGCCAAACCACACATCGGTCTTTTTACTCGAGCTTCAGCGCAACCTGGACCCATAATCTGAATTCAAATAACCAGATTATACTGGGTGGATTGACCGGGGCACGTGCATTCGATAATCGTTTCCAGACTGGTGACAGAAAGATGCTGCTGACATTGGAAGAACGACAGTACACAGACGTTCACTTTCTTAACCTGATTCGACTTGGATTCGCGGCATTCCTCGATATAGGACGCGCATGGGAACCAGGCGCGGACGACGGCATCGACGATGACTGGCTCGCCGACATAGGCATTGGGATCCGGCTCGCCTCAAGCAAAGCAAACGTGGGGAAGATCATCCACATCGATTTCGCATTTCCAATCACCAACCGTAATGATCCAGGTGTCGATAGTTTGCAAGTCGCAATCAATATCAAGAATTCATTCTGACCAGCTGGCGCCCAAACCGCCTCATGGTATCCTCATGCTTCATGATTGAAATCAGCATATTGAGGTAATTGAATTGGCAACCCATCCATTTGACTTAACCGGCAAGGTCGCACTGATCACCGGCGGCAATAGTGGCATAGGTCTTGGCATTGCCGAGGGACTCGCAGAGGCTGGCTGTGACGTCAGCATCTGGGGAACCAATGACGGCAAGAATGAGGCCGCCCTTGCAACACTCGCTCAATACGGCACAAAAGTCTCGGCATTCCAATGTGATGTTTCAGATGGCAAGGCAGTCGCAGAATGCTTTGAGTCAACACTGGCACATCATGGCCGTATCGACGGTTGTTTCGCCAACGCTGGCATCGGGGGGCGAGGTACGCGGTTTGATGAATTTACCGATGAGGAATGGCACAGGGTCATAGGAGTCAACCTCGATGGTGTATTTCACACCTTCAAGCACGCCGCAAAACATATGCGCGAACGTGCTAATAACGGAGACGCTTTTGGCCGTCTGGTTGGAACCGCGAGCCTGGCGGCAATTTCCGGTCAGCCACGCGGCGAACATTACGCTGCCACCAAAGGTGGAATGATTTCAATGATACGGGCATTGGCCGTCGAGTACGCGAGATACGGCGTCACCGCCAATGTCATCTTACCCGGTTGGATCGAAACGGCCATGACGGAAGGGTCAATGGCAAACCCCAAATTTGCAGATGTGGTCAAGAAACGAATTCCCGCACGTCGCTGGGGCACACCATCGGACTTCGCCGGAATCAGCGTGTACCTTATGAGTGAGGCCAGCAACTACCACACCGCCGATTCGTTCCTGATTGACGGTGGCTACGCGGTTTTCTAGGGAGGCCAGAGTGACCCAGGCATTTGATGGTATCCGCATTATCGACTTCACCCAGGTCCTGGCAGGACCATTCGCCGTCATGCAATTGGCGTTGCTCGGTGCCGATGTAATCAAGGTCGAACAACCCGTGACCGGCGACCAGACTCGCGGGTTGATGAATGAGTCCGGTAACGCCGGCATGTCTCCTTCATTTCTCACCTGCAATGTCAATAAAAAGAGTCTTACGTTGAACCTCAAGGCCAGGGAGGCCAGGACAATTCTTACGGCACTGGTCAAGACTGCAGACGTGATTGTCGAGAACTTCAAGTCCGGCACCATGGACCGCATGGGGTTTGGCTATGAGGATCTCAAAGCAATTAATCCGGGGATCATCTATTGCTCCGTAACCGGTTATGGACAAACCGGACCCAAGGCTGGTGCAGCCGCATACGATGGTGCTATCCAGGCCAGCTCAGGCATGATGTCACAAACCGGTCATCGGCAGACGGGCCCAACTCGCACAGGTTATATGCCGGTGGACATGGCAACCTCCCTCAATACGGCCTTTGCCGTCTCAGCGGCGCTGTACAGGCGTGCGGTTACCGGCGTGGGGCAAATGATTGATGTTGCGATGTTGGATACAGCGATCGTTGCCCAGGCTGCCCAGTTCAGCAACTACCTGAATGCCGGTAACCTGGTTGGATTAAATGGTAATGCCTCACCCACAGGACAACCCACGGCAGATGTCTTTCCAACTCTGGATGGATTGATCCAGGTGACAGCACTGCGGCAACCCCAGGTAGAAACCCTGTTCGAGATCATTGGGGAGACACAAGCACTGGGACAGGAGGCACTGGCAACACCCACAGCCCGCATGGCCCACCCGGAAGAAGTCAAAACCTGCGTGTCGGCAGCACTTCAAAAAAACACAACGGCCTTCTGGATGGAGAAGCTCGAAGCAGCTGGCGTGCCAGTAGCTGAGGTGCGCACTTTGCCGGAAGTGGTAGCGGATCCCCAACTCAAATTTCGTGGTGTACTGGAAAAAATCCCTTCACCGGTTCGTACCGGCGATACCGTCACTATCGTCAAGGCTGGTTACATAACCGACGCAGACGGGCCCAGCGTGCGTTTTGCGCCGCCAGGGCTGGGCGAACATACCCGTGAAATACTTTTGTCGCTGGGCTTTTCGGAATCAACCATCGCCGAATGGGACCAGGCAGGCATCATCGGGCTTAACGCGTAAGGGTTAGCCAGAAAAAGCGATAAGTCAGTGCAAGACGATGAGCGAGTTGTTCATTGGTCGCACTACCACCGTGACCACCTTCGATATTCTCAAAATAATACGCTTCATGACCCTGTTCCAATAATTTCGCCATGAGTTTCCGCGCATGTCCCGGATGCACACGATCATCCCGGGTCGAAGAGTAAATGAAGACCGGTGGATATTGAGCCTGCGCGTCGAGATTCTGGTATGGCGAGTAACGCGAAATAAATGCCCAATCCTCGGGGTTCTCCGGATCGCCATATTCAGCCATCCAGCTGGCACCAGCCAAAAGCTTGTGGTACCGGCGCATGTCAGCAAGCGGTACACCAGCTACAACAGCGCCATAGAGTTCGGGCCTGCGCGCCATGGTTGCGGTCACCAGTAGGCCACCATTACTTCGCCCTTCAATGCCAATTTTTTCTGCCGAGGTCACACCCCGGTGAACCAGGTCCTCGGCCACCGCCTCAAAATCCTCGAACGCCTTATAACGATTTTCACGCAATGCGGCAGCGTGCCAGGCCGGTCCGAACTCACCACCACCACGGATATTGGGTAGCACAAAAATGCCGCCACGTTCCAGCCACATTTTGCCGTAAGCCCCCGAAAGGTGTTCGTAAGTCCCAGAGTAGGATGGCGTCACCGAAAGCCGAAAACCACCATAGGCGAACATGTGTACCGGATTCTGGCCATCCAATTCGCTGCTTTTTGCACGCACAACAAAATAGGGTATGCGGGTACCATCCCTGGACTGCGCGTGGAACTGATCCACCCTGAACTCATCGCCATTGAACGTGGGCCCCTGTGACTTGAGCAATTCGGGCTCACTACCCATCCCGACTGAATGCATCTTTGCGGATACATAATAAAGCGAAGTTGGAGTGGTGAAGGATTCATATCGGGCGTAAAAACCTCCTGTGGTGTTGTCCGCACCGATAACATTGATCGTGCCGTTATCAGGAAATGGTATGCGCGTGCGCTCCCAGCGATTCATGGCGGGCACTTGCGTGTAGACATAAAGTCGGGCGCGAACACTTTCGAGGGTGGTCACGGCAATGCCACCAAAACCAACCTCAACGTCTTCTACGATTTCATTGGCCGTTGACGCAACCAACAACTCGACCTGACCGGGAGCTCCGGCTAACACGGAAGGATTCGCGACCACCACACTACCTGGTAGGTACTCCTGATTACGGAATTGCCAGTCTTCGTTCAATCGGATAACGAGCTGGTCACGATACGCGCCAGCCACGACCGATGTCGACGGGATATTCAATTGGTGGAATTCGCCCTGGCTATACTCATACCAGTTCCTGCTCCAGAAGGAACGCGACTCGATTACCAGGTCAAAGTGATCAGTTTCAGTAACTATCCGTTGTGCCGTCAGCCCGACGCTGGTTCTATCCGTCGACATGAATGCTTCAGCCGAAGCAAGCGACGTTCCGCGATGCCAGATCTTCGCAATTCGCGGATAACCGGCATCTGTTAACGCCTGGTCATCAAATCGCGTACCCACATACAGTGTATTTTCATCGATCCAGGACATTGAGCTCTTGGCCAGGGGAATAAAAAAGCCGCCCTCGACAAATTCGAATGTTTCCATGTCAAATTCACGGTACTCACTGGCATCGCTGCCGCCTGGCGACAATTCAACCATGCAGTGTCTGTATTCAGGGGAAAGGCATTGGACACTGCCTAAAACCCAGGTCTGCCCCTCACTTTCAGACAGGGCATCAATATCGATTACCGACTCCCAGCTGACGTTTTCCTCGCGGAAAGCGTCGAGCCTTGTACGACGATAGAGTCCTCGAGGCTGTAACACATCTTTCCACAAGTTATAAAGATAGCCACCCCTCTCGGTCACAAGGGGTATGCGTGACTCCGAGTTCAGGGCTGCCAACGCTTCATCATATAACGATTGATACAGAGAGCTTTGGGTGAGTTGACGTTCTGTTTGCGCATTGACCTCCCTGACCCAATCCAAAGCGATTGCTCCTTCGATATTCTCAAGCCATAGGTGAGGATCTGACACACGGGGCTCCTGCTCAATAAACTGACAGCCAGTTAACAGTCCAGTGGCTACCAGCGAGCCTACCAGGCTTGCAACCGAACCTGATTTTGACTTCGACATAAACCTTTCTACGCTTTCAACTCTTTTGATCACTTCGGCCCGACTTCTACCCCGGAGCTATTTTCAGCTGCTATCCTAGCGCACCTTACCGATAGAAACAGGAATTCGAAACGATATGACCAACAACGGATCACTCGACACACCACCCCCTATGGTGGCCGGGCCCAGGGAGGTCCCTATTCCCTGCCGTCGTCGGCTGGCCTCATTATGGCTGTCATGGCGTCGATGATCGTCAGTGAAACCGGGCGTGGCAACGAGATGTTTATGGCCATGGCGACACGCAGTGTCCAAATGTGTATTGGCCATCAATACAGCCAGTAATTTATATTGCAAGCCTTTGCAATCAGCCCGTCTCGCGCTACCCTCAGATAATAAGACCATGAGATAAGGACTAATGAAAAATAACCTCGAAGAAATCGGCCTTGCGGCTGTAGACAAATTCATCACAACGTGGAACTCCCGTGATGCGGTAGCCTGGGCAGGGTCGCTGCACTTTCCCCACGTCAGGCCGTCGCCCTTCGGAGAAATTCGCGTGGCCCGGGATGCAGAAGAATATATCAGCGCGGTTGATTTCGATCGCGTTGTTGCAACCGGCTGGGATCATAGCGAATGGGACTACAAAAGAGTCCTGCATACCAGCAAGGAAAAGATCCATGTAGTCGGCGCATGGAGTCGTTACAACAAACAAGGCGAGGTCATCTTAACCAATCCAGTCGTCTACATCGTCACCAATGTTGATGGCAACTGGGGTGTCCAGTCTCGCTTTAGCGCCGATGACCCCGGCGATGAAGATACCACCAGCATGGAATTGCGGTCTTTCAAACTGATTGAGACGTTCGTCTCGAACCTGATTAGCGGAAGCACCACCGCTTGCGCCGAGCTACTGAATTACCCGCACTTCGAAATCGGTCCGGGTGAGCTAAAAGTGACCGAGACGGCCGCGATGTTTACATTGCCCAGTGCAACACTTGTGATCGATTCCCTGTTTGCCCTGCAAGCCGGCCGGCACAGCATCAATCTGGCCCTGGATTTGAATATTGATTCCGCAAATGCATCCGGCCTGCGCCAGGCCGTCGTCAATATTACCGAGCGCGACGGACACCTCGGCATCCAGGCCTGGTCGCTGCTGGACCCGACCGCAATCGCCGACCAATAGCCAGAGGTAGAGACGACATTTCAACTCTCGTAACTGACACCCATCCCGGCCCTGACGTCGTTGTTAACACCGTAAGGTGCGATGGGATAGCGTAAGCCATTTTTCGACAATGCCGCGAGCCCAGCGATTACCTTCGGCAAGAATTTTGGGGGCAGCGCCATCAGCAACTCATCTTCCATCACACCACCGTAGCGCCGTTCTGCAAAACACGGAATTGATAGACTGGGTTCACCTGTCGCAAGCGCCCTGCCCCAGGAGTCAGCACAAGACGATTCACCGACACAACTCCAGTCCAGTTTCTTGTACCCCAGCCACTGCAAACCGTTGATGAACAGGATCATTTGCGCCGGTGTTGCATAGATCAGACAAATGTCCGGTGGATTAAGCCGACCGGACGACAAAGGGCTGACTGCCATCGCCTCATAACGACCGAATTCAAGCACATCCATCGCTGCCTGGTGTGCAGCCGCATCCTCGCCGGTACCATACCAGACACCTTGCATACGATCACCGGACAGCCACTTCTCATTGCGCGGATGCAAACCGATCACCGTACCGCACTGGGCACCCACCAGATCATCCATGGTGATACCCACAGTCCAGCCGTTGCGTGCGGCCTGTCCCACGATCTGGTCCGTCGTATGAATATGCTCTGGCCGCCTGATGCGAGGGATGGATTCCATCTCATTTTTTGTCTTGAACATCTTCATACCAATGGGTGTGGTCCGAAGCCGCAAGTACTGGTTCAGGCCAGCCAGAATCTCTGGCCAGTCAAAGGTACTCTCATCTGATGCAATCACTGAATCACTCATCTGTGTTCCCCTTTAGCTACTTGTCTGGAATATCGCTTGCCGACAATTCTTTGTACCTTGGCATGAACTTCGGCATTAAGCGGCCAGGTCACCGACAAGTATAGCGCAACGACGAAGACGGCAGTCGGTACGATCGCATACAAAATGCCAAGCCATAATAATTCATCGGGCCCGTGTTGGGCTCCCGCCAGCGTCGAGTAACCCACAAGACCCAATAACGGCAAGGACAAGCCACCAAATGACGCCGCACATTTGGTCATAAACCCATGGATCGCAAAATAACTGGCGGGACGCGCATTACCCGAGCGAATGGTGTCAACATCAACCACGTCGGCCAACATGGCGCGTGGCAGATAAGCAAAGGCGCCAAAACAAAAGCCCTTCAATGCAAACAGGAAGTAAAACTCCATGACCTGGCCGTACTCCAGCATAAAACAACTGATCGATATGATGCTGACGAACACCATCGCGGTTGCCAGAGACCAGTGCTTACCCCATTTTGTCGCGATCCAGTCCCAGAATGGAATCGCCGCAAGGCCGACACCAAAGTAGAGCATGTACAGCCGGCCGACTCGCTCGGCACCAATGTAGTCCTGGATAAAGAATAACGACAACGTATTACGAAAATTCTCACCACCAGCAATCAATAGTTCAATCACCAGCAATCGGAAGAACAGTTTGTTATTGATCATCCGCTTGAAGCCTTCTTTCAGCGGTACAGGTGGCGCGTTGAAATTCGGGACCTCAGGTACTCGCCAAATCACCAGCAGGGCAGTCACCGGCAATAAAGTGACAATGACCCAGGAAAAGTTACTGAGTACAAAACTGGCTTCAGTACGGTTAAAAATTTCTTCGGAAGCCAGCACAATAAAAGATGCGGTCATCAGGCCGATCAGCACGTATTTTTCCCGTGCTGACTGGATCATGGTCCGCGTGTGGTACTGTGAAGAAAGTTCGGCGCCCCAGGCCGCATAGGGCAGTTGAACGATGGTCAAGGCGGCTCGCAAGAACAAATAAAAGAATGCGAGGTAAACCACAGTGGCCCCTGTGTCCGGGTTGAGCAACATCCACGCTGCAAACGCATAGATCGGCACACCCACCACGAGCCAGGGCCGACGCCGCCCCCACCGCGTACGCCAGCGATCACTTAAAAAGCCCATTAATGGATCAGAGACTGCATCAAAGATCGCGGCAGAAAAAATCACTGCCCCGATAAGTGCCAGGTCAATTCCGATTTCCGTTGAATAAAGGCGCGGAATCCATACCGCAAGCGGATAGGACAGTACGGCGAGTGGCAGGCTCACCGACCCATAGATCCAGGCTGTGGGCTTACCTACATCTGGCAGCTCAACAGTAACCGCTGGCCTGGCAGACTCAGACATATTACTTCACTCTCCGCTCACGTCCGAAAATGACCCACTGCCCTTACCATACCAAAAAAAAAGGCGGTGGAATCACTCCCACCGCCTTTTTACCTGATTGATTGCGCTGAACTATTTTGGGCTGAACTATTTTGGGCTGAACTATATTGGGCTGAACTATATTGGGCTGAACTATGCAGTAACTTCCAGATATGGCTGCATCTTCTCAAACGCCTTTGCTTCAATCTGTCGAATCCGCTCCATGGAAACACCGTACTTCTCTGCAAGTTCTTTCAGGCCCGCTTTGGAATCTGCTAACCAGCGGCTCTCGACAATGTCTCGTGAGCGCGGGTCAAGCGATTGCAAAGCCTCGGTGAGCCCGGAACTTTGAATATTTGAGATCTCGTCATCCGCGGCAACCCATGCTGGATCTTCAACTTCTCCATGGGTCAGATACGTCGCGGGTCCAATGATGAAACCCTCATCATCGTCTTCGTCGGTGAGATCAAAACTCTGGTCGAAATTGGACAGCCGCGACTCCATTTCCATCACTTCTTCCGGCTTGACACCCAGGTCGTCGGCGACCTTCCCTACTTCATTGGCATTGAACCAACCCAAACGCTCCTTGGATTTGCGCAAATTGAAGAACAATTTACGCTGGGCCTTGGTCGTGGCAATTTTCACGATCTTCCAGTTTTTCAGGATATATTCATGAATCTCAGCCTTGATCCAGTGGACTGCAAAGGACACCAGACGCACACCGTGGCTCAAGTCGAACTTCTTCACGGATTTCATCAGGCCGATGTTACCCTGCTGGATCAGGTCTTCGAGGGGCAATCCGTAACCATTGTAACCACGCGCGACATAGACCACATAGCGCAGATGCGACATGACGATCTGACGCGCAGCATCGAGGTCGTTATGATCCTGTAGCCGTCGAAACAGCGCAACCTCCTCTTCCCTGGTCAGGATCGGAATTTGCTGTACCGTGTCAAGATAGCTCTGCAGGCTACCCGCGTTCAGTACAGGCAGTTTTGCTTTATCAGAAGCTAATGCCGGTGATAATACGGGCGTGAGTGCTGTCATGGTGTATAAATCTCCCCTTTTGGAAACTGGTATTTCATTACATCTGGTTAGAGTCGCCTGGCACGCACTGGTTCCTGATGTAGCGTCAGAATCTCTAAATTCAAGGGCTTAACTGATCTGGATCAACGAGTCGAGACGCCTGGCTACCGCCGCTGCACCCAATCCTCGCGGTAGCGCCCCAAATATCGGGTAAGCCTTTGATTTTCGTTAAATTGTTAGACAACAGGCCGATCAGAATGTTGCACCGCAATAGTGCTATTTTTCCAGGCCCGGAATCTACATCTGGCGGAAGCGGTGCGAATAGGTGTCACTGACTTTGAGGCGCTGATCCAGCCCCTTGAGTTGTAGGGTAAACCGTCCCCGAAAGTCACGTTTTGCCACGTCGATAAAGCGTACATTGACCAGAGTGCTGCGATGGACTCGCCAGAACTTGTCAGGATCGAGCCGGCCTTCGAGTTCCTTGATGGACTTTCGAATCAGGTACTCAGCCTCATGCGTCCTGACGGACGTATATTTCTGGTCCGCCTTGAAATAAACGACTTCATCAACCGGTATGATCCTGGTTTCGCCCTGGTTGCCTACTCGCACCCATCCCAAATAGGCGATTTCAACACCTCTGATCCCTTGCAGGGAGGCAAGCAAAGCGTCCAGGTCACCTGCCACAGCCGGCTGCGCTGTCAGTCGATCTACCGTCCGCTTGAGTCGAACCTCATCCACTGGCTTCAACAGATAATCCACTGCTGCTCGTTCAAACGCCGCGACAGCGAACTCATCGAACGCGGTTACGAATACAACCCGAGTCGACGCTGTCATGGCGGCGGCAACTTCCAGTCCCGTCATAACGGGCATCTTGATGTCCAGGAATGCCACATCCGGCGCAAGGGTCTCAATCTGCGACAGGGCTTCTCTTCCGTTGCTGGCGAGTCCGACGACTTCAAGTTCGGGCCACACGACCCCAAGCTGCTTACAAAGGTAGTCTCGCAGGTGATTCTCGTCGTCGGCCACAACCGCGGTCAGGGATTTATCCATCAACTTCGTCCTTGAGTGGAATTTCGAGACTGACTCTCAGGCCATGAGGTTCTACATCAGTGAAGGTTAACCCGGCGGCACCCTCGTACAATCGATCTAGCCTTTCCTTGACGTTACTGATACCGAGCCCGGTGGCACGACCTGACTGGGCGATGCCAACGCCGGTGTCAGTCACTTCGATTTTCAGTAGGTCTCCTGAGCGATGCGCGCGAACCGTGATTACCCCACCTGTTTCTAACGGTTCAATCCCATGGACCACCGCATTTTCAACCAGTGGTTGCAGGATCAGCGGTGGAAACGAAACGCCGGATACATCCGGGTCAGCTTCAATATCATAGTGCAGGCGCTCTTCCATCCGAATTTGCATGATTGCCAGGTAATCAGACAACAACTCCAACTCATCTTGCAACCTGGTATTAGTACTCCGGCTCCGTTGCAGTGATGCACGCAGGAATTGCGTCAGATTGCGTAACATCGTCTCCGCTCGAGACGGGTCGACTGCAATCAGACTGACCACATTGGACAAGGTATTGAAAAGAAAATGAGGTTCTATCTGGGATTGGAGTAAGCGTAGCTGAGTTTCCACCAGTGTTTTTTCCGAACGGACCCGATCAAGCTCTTGCTCTCGTACCTGCTCCTGCAGTTCATTCATGGAGTAATAGGAATAAAAGACATAAGTCGCAATAAGCGCGATGACTAGTGCAAACAGGGGTGAGCCACCAACCAGAATTTTATCGATCGCGATTCCTGTAAAAACCGCGCCCAGCAAGAGCCCGATCAGCACACCAAGCGGAATCGTTACCAGCCAAACCAGGAATACGGAGAGTCCAGTGGTGCGGATCGCGACCATCGTAAAGGTGTGAGTCGAAAGACCAATGCACAGGGAGATTACCAGGGTTTCCAGAAAGCCTGACCCGCTCAACCCCCAGATGATGATCGCGATCGCTATACAAATCAGCACCGTAACCGAATAGGGTCGCAGGTACGCCATCACGCTGTCGGAGGTATTCGTATAAACCCCGGGGGTACGAAAAGGTGATATAGGCCGCTGCATCAATCTCGTCACCTCTGGCAATTCAATTAGGCGTTAGTGTAGCGACCTTCCATCCCTGTTATGACCATCTTGCGACAAAGCCACGATGGTCGACCTGGACCCGACAGGGCCCAGACGGGCGGGAATATAAAACTAGGTCACAAACAACGCAAAAATGATCAGAAATGCGGTGAGGGCGGCAAACCCTGCCATGGTGAGCCCCAGTGTTTTAATGGTTCGTCGATCTTCTTCTTCGAATACTGCCATGTTTTATCTCCGGCGCGATTAACGATGTAATCAAATTTACTGATTTGGCATTCCCGGTCAATGATAAACTGCAGGAGGTTTCCTGGCCAATCTAAACAACATGCCAAAACGGTTTGAAGACCTCGACCAGGTCATGACGCCTCTGGCGAGAGATTCACAAAAACAGTAACCTGCAGCCATGAATACGAACATACAGATGAAGGTCAAGGATATCGACTGGGATAGCTGGACGCCTGAGTTGGTCGCCACGCTCATGTTTGTGATGCGCAACAATGAGGTCCTGCTCATCCGGAAAAAACGCGGCATAGGCGCAGGCAAGATCAATGGTCCTGGTGGTCGCATCGAATTGGGTGAGACGCCGCTGGAATGCGCCGTAAGGGAAACCAAGGAAGAGTTGCACATTCGGCCCAAAAACGTACTGCCGGCCGGCGAATTATTCTTTCATGCCGAAGACGAGATGCCTCGTATTCACGCCTACCTGTTTATCGCGACCGACTATGACGGTGAGCCGGTAGAGACGGACGAGGCGATACCTATCTGGACACCCATCGGCGACCTGCCATTTGATGAGATGTGGGAGGACGACCGCCTGTGGCTGCCGTCAGTGCTTGCCGGCAATACTGTCAGGGCCTGGTTTACATTTGTCGGTGAATCCCTGATCGACGATCTCGTCAGAATCTATCCAGCACATTGAATCGCCCAACGGTTTGGTGTTTCATTAACATGCCAGGGAGAGACTAGCCATGTATGAAATTCCAAAGATCCGGGTTCCGATCATATTGCATCTGGTAAACGATGAGGCGATCGCGGGAAAAATGTTTGTCACCGAGGATCTTGTATCACCGGGCGGCAATCCTGAAGTCGAGGATTACCTCAACGAGGACCCTGATTTTTTCTTTTCCTTTGAAAGTGATGCCGGCGCCTATCGACTTATCAGCAAGCATCAGGTTGTCTACATCGAGACCGAACAGGATGATACCGAGGCCAGGGAGCAAACCCCGCTTGAGCCAAGGCCCCTGGTGGTTCACTTCACGAACCGTGCAACCATCTATGGCGTCGTGTTCCCGATCCTCGCCGAGGAGTCGCGAGTGTCAGATATACTGAATCAGGATGATCCTTTTATAACATTGTATCGACAAGGCAAGAAGATCGTGCTCAACCGCGGCCAGGTAATCTACGTCAACGCCAATTAGTCACTGAAACCATCTATTGATGTAACAGGAACCATCCCGCCAAGCGCTATCCTGACTGCTTCTTGCGCATGCAGGCGAGTCGTATCAATGAGCGGTACCTGAACATCCCCTGCCCGAAGCAAGAGTCCAATTTCAGTACAACCCATTATCACTGCACCTGCGCCTTCGGCCACCAGTTGACCAATGATTTCGACGTAACGCTGGCGGGCGCTTTCGCTTACTACACCAAGACACAGTTCATCATAGATGATCTGGTGAATATCCTTCTGCGCATATTCATCCGGCACGATCACATTAATCCCGAAGTTTCGTTCAAGGCGCCCCACATAAAAATCTTCTTGCATAGTAAATCGCGTACCCAGGAGTCCGACTTTGGTCCAACCGCCGTCTACCATTGCCCGACCTGTTGAGTCGACGATATGAATCAAGGGAATCCCAAGCTTCTCTTCAATATCCGCAGCAATTTTGTGCATCGTGTTGGTACAAAGAACGATCAGGTCAGCGCCAGCAGTTTCGAGCCTTGTCGCATGATCACCAAGCAATTGCGCTGCCGCGTGCCAATCATTGGCGCGTTGCATGCGTTCAACTTCGTGAAAATCGACACTGGCCAATAGTATCCTGGCTGAGTGTAATCCACCCAGCTGCTCACCCACGGCCCGATTAATGTATTGATAATAGGAGACGGTGGATTCCCAGCTCATTCCGCCCAACAGGCCGATGGTCTTCATTACCGGTGCCGATATGGTCATACGGGCTTCAGTTTGTCGAGATCCGATGGCAAAGATCAATCCTCATTGTCGATTACAATCCTGACCTGGTGTTCTGACAAAGGCGCGAACCGGCGAGTCGAAAGTTCACCTTGTGCCGCTTGTTCAGCCCGCTCCCGGTCTTGAGCGAACAGATTCCGCGCGTCTTGCTCCCTGATCCTGCGATCTACTGAACGTGGCACCTGTGGTGCTGGTTCCCGGGCAGCATGATACCCAGCAGTTCTTGACCAGGTAACCATATAAGGCACCTTTATAACGACTATATAACTCATCAAATGCCGCACTATCCTTGCGTGCATAGGCCATCATGAGCTGGTCATCAGACCGATCAGCCAGACGCGGGGTCACGGAATTCGCCGGTAATGCCAGCGCCATTGATTGTCCATAAATTCTGGCGGTTATTAGGAAAGTTAACGATCAATATCGTAAATCGGGTTACCTATTATCCTACTGGATACTGCGCCGTGGGCGCTAGTTGAGAACGGGTTCATGAATCGCTATTGTAGCCACCAATCACTCAATCAGAGGCATAGACATGGCCAATCTGCAAGTTCACCAGTTCCCGTGCCTTTCTGACAATTACGGCTACCTGATCCATGATCAGGATAATGACTTGACGGCGAGTATCGACACGCCAGAAGTATCTGCGATCAATCGTGCACTCAAGGACAAGGGCTGGACACTGACGCATATTCTCAATACGCACCATCACTTTGACCATGCTGGCGGCAACCTTGAACTCAAGGAACAATGGAACTGTACCATTGTCGGGGCCAGGAATGATGCCAAACGTATTCCGGGTATCGATATCCAGGTAGCGGACGGTGACACTTACGATTTCGGCAATCACACTGCCAGGATCTTCGACGTTTCCGGCCATACCATTGGCCACATTGCCTATTATTTTGCGCAGGATAAGGCACTGTTTTGTGGGGATGCGCTGTTTGCCCTCGGTTGTGGGCGGCTATTTGAAGGCACACCGGAACAAATGTGGAACAGCCTGCAAAAGCTGCTGGATTTACCGGACGAAACAGCCGTCTATTGTGCCCATGAGTACACCCAGGCCAATGCACGCTTTGCGGTGACCGTTGAACCACAGAACCAGGCGTTGCAGGCAAGAGCCAGGGAAATTGATGAATTGCGCGCCAACGGCAAGCCGACAGTGCCATCTACCATTGGTCTTGAGAAAGCGACTAATCCATTCTTGCGACCCATGAGCACCGACTTGCAGGGGACCATCGGGTTAACGGGTCACGACCTCACGGAAGTGTTTGCCGAGACCCGACGCCGAAAAGACAACTTCTAGGAAACCTCACGTCAAGTTTCGGCCAGTTCCCTCATGGCGATATCGGTAGTGAAAAATACCTTGCCCTTCATGCGCTCATAAAACGCGGTATCCTTGAGACGATCCATGACGGGCCCCTTTACTTCAGACAGGTGCAAGGTGACCCCAACCTCTGACAAGCTATCGGACAAGAGTTCCAGCATTTCCAGTCCACTGGAATCGACAAAGTTAACAGCCGAGAAAATCAGCAAGACGTGTTCAATTTCCTCCGAGTCCGCTACATGATTGAGAATAAAGGTCTCAACGTATCTAGTATTGACAAAGTAGAGGCTTTCATCGATTCGGACAGCCAATACTTTCGGTGAAGTAGATACCTCATGTCGCAACACATTACGAAAGTGTTCACTACCCTGCCAGCGCCCAACGACAGCGATATGGGGCTTGCTGCTGGCTCGAATCAATAAAATAAACGAAATCACAATGCCGAACGTAATGCCTATCTTGACACCAAAGGCAAGCACAGCAATGAAGGTCAGCGAAAAGGTTACCGCATCAATGGTGTTAAAGCTGAATATCCTTTTAATGCCCGTCACGTCGATCAGCTGCACAGCGGACAACAGAATGATCGCTGCTAATACCGCTTTTGGCAGATAAGAAATTGCCTGTGTGAACGTAACCAGAACCGTAACCACCAATGCGGCCGTGACAAGCGATGCAACCGGAGTGACAGCACCGCTTGATGAATTAACGATAGTGCGGGCAAAGCTGCCAGATACAGGAAAACCGCCCGCAAGAGCCGAGCCCACATTTGACATTCCGAGGCCCACCAATTCCTGGTTCGGGTCGATCTTCTGGCGCTGTTTGCTTGCCACAGCAGTACCAACCGATGTTCCTTCCATAAAGATAAGCATGGCGAGCAACAATGCCGAGGGCAGCAGCGTGACAGTTTCAGATAGTGAAAGACCGACCCAGGCCAAGGATGGTAAGGAATCAGGAATAGTGCCAACCACTGCAACACCTTGCCCAGCCAGGCCAAATTTCCATACGACGAAGGTACCTATCACCACCACATACATGGGCGCTAACCTGACCGCTCCTTCTGCCCATTTTTCCGGCACACTCAATTTGCGCAAAATGGGACCAAGCCCCCACCTGCAGGAAAACAACAGACCCAGCGCGCCAACAGAAATCAGTAGTGTAGTCAGGTTGAATGACTCTGAGGCTTCGCCCAGACGGACGATGACGAGATCCAGCGATGGTCCACCTGGCCCTGCTACACCGAGTAGTGGTGGTAACTGGTTTGCCATGATCAATAGTGCGGCACCGGTAACAAAGCCGGTGACCATGCCGTGACTCAAGAAGCTGATGACCGCGCCGAAGTTCAGGGCCCGAAGCGCCAACAGGACCAGTCCCGTCAACAACGTCAGTTTGACTGCAATCACCAGATACTGGGCGGTATATAGTTCTGCCTGGGCCGATACTGCCTCGAGGGTCATCATCGCGATGATGGCGGTCGGTCCTACTGCAAGCGTTCTACTGCTGCCGAATACCGCGTAAGTTATAAGCCCCACTATGGCGGCGTACAAGCCTGCCTCCGCTGGCAATCCGGCGAGAAAGGCATAGGCGACCGCCTGCGGCAGGGTCAGGAAAAATACCACGATCCCTGCGCCAAGATCCGCCTGAAAGTAGGATACCTGGTAGCTTTTCGCCCAGGTCAACACCGGCAGGAATTCCTGGATGCGTAATCTCAACACCGATTGCGTTTCCCAAGTACAATAATTTATTGAGGCCCGGCGACAGCTTATCACAAGCCGGACCCTATCCATGGCGGCACACCACTGGGGGCCCTGTCACAATCGCAAATGACGGGCCTTCATCTTGCGCTGACCATTTCTCATTTGACCTGCACGCCCATCAGCGCCTAAGATACGCGCCACTTACAGTTGATGGTGTCCTTACGTCGTACGACAAAAGGATGAAACGGGAAGCCAGTGAGATTGCTAACAATCAATTCTGGCGCTGCCCCCGCAACGGTAAACGAGTACAAGTAATTTCAAAGTGCCACTGCGAACACGTGGGAAGGCGAAATTACGGATTATTTCCACTCGTGAGCCCGGAGACCGGCCATGAACCTTGAGCAAACACCGCGGCGGGCGGATGTGGCGTGAAATTCGTTCCAGCTTCCCTTCGCGAACAACAACCAATATCACTCGGGTGAGAGTGTGGAGGGGAACATGCATCCAGTTCTATCCGCGACCATTACCGTCGCACTACTATTATCGAGCTACAGCAATATCGCAACTGCCGGTGAGTCGAACAACCTCGAAAACATCGTTGTAACCGCGTCAAGAACGCCGACTTCTATTGAGAATGTCGGCTCTTCAATCACTGTTATCACTCGTGACGACATCCTGCGACGGGGCAACGCTAATCTGGCCGACATCCTAAGGGGCGTACCGGGATTTGCAGTCAGTCAGCAAGGTGGACCAGGCACACTTTCGCAGGTCCGCGTTCGTGGTTCAGAAGCGAATCAGCTGCTGGTCTTGATTGACGGCATAGAAGCCAACGATATCGCCCAGGGCAGCGAATTCAATCTCTCCCATCTGCTCACCAATAATATTGTCCGGGTTGAGATTATCCGCGGCCCACAAAGTGCCTTATGGGGCAGTGACGCGTTGGCCGGGGTAGTTAACGTCATTACAACCGGCGAGGCTGGCGCACCCGGCCTCAGTGTACAAGCAGAAGCAGGCAGTTTTAATACCCTGAACACCGGTGTCGCTATTAATTACCGCACCGACCGGAGCCGGATCGCTCTCTCTGCCAATCATCTCAAGACTGATGGTACCAATATTGCCAGAAACGGCACCGAGGACGATGGCTACAAGAACAGGACGCTTGCGCTCAATGCCCGGGTAAACCTCACTGATGACCTGGATTTGGGTATCCAGCTGCGCGAAACGGATACAGACACAGACTTCGACGGCGTTGACTTTGTCACTACGGGCTTGCCGGTCGATGCGCCCTTTCGAACAAACTCGGTTCAGCGTTACGGTAAGGTAGATCTCGCCTTTCGATTGAACGACACGATAGAACAACTCGCCACCGTGGCACGAACCGAGACGAATAATATCAATCGCACCGATGCGCTTGTGGATGACGCGACCCGGGGCAGCAAGGATAGCCTTCACCTGCAGACCAATCTGTTCCTCGGCCGACATACCGTGTCCCTGATTGCCGAGCATGAACACGATGGGTATCAGCAACGGGGGCTTGCTACCGCGTTTGGTGACCCTAACAAGTCATTGTCTGCCGATACTACCAGCATTGCAGGCGAGTACAGGTTCACCATGGATGCCTTCAACGTATCTGCCAGCCTGCGCCACGACAATAATTCAGAGTTTGAAGATGCGAACACCTGGCGCCTGACAGGATTGTTACAGGTTTCAGATTCAACCGCACTGTTCACGTCCGTCGGTAAAAGCATCAAGAATCCCACTTTTACCGAACGATTCGGCTTCTTCGACACCTTTATCGGCAATCCCCTGCTCCGTCCTGAGCACTCGTGGGCGTGGGAACTCGGTATTCGACAGCAGTTCGCCGGTGACCGTCTCAGCCTCTCAGGTAGTTATTTCGAGGCGGAGCTCGAAGATGAAATTAACGGCTTTGTGTTCGACCCGGCCACAAATGGCTTCACCGCATCCAACAACACGGGAAAATCCCAACGGGCCGGTACCGAAATCGAACTTTCATGGCTCGCTACCCACGCACTTTCTATTGATGGCAGCTATACCTACCTTGATGCGACTGAGCCCGGCGTCTCAGGCAAGGTCATTGAGATACGGCGACCAAAACACCTGGCTTCCTTACAGGCAAATTATGCGTTTACACGCGCCAACCTGAATATTGGCATTAAGTACAATGGGAGCCAGTTCGACAATTACTTTCCGCCGTTCCCACCATTCCAGGAGCGGGTCGAACTACCTTCCTATATTCTTGTCAATGCCACGCTGGGCTACCAGTTCAGTGACAGCATGACCGCGACGCTGCGAGTCGAAAATGCATTCGATGAAACCTACGAGGATGTCTTCGGATTCAGGGGTGCAGGTATCTCTGCCTACGCCGGTCTAAAGATGACCTTTTAAGAAAACCGGAGTCGCCCGGCTGAATCATTGCAGTATCCAGCCGGGCGAATCACGCCGTGCTAGTCCGGTAGCCCCAGCACACGCTTGGCAATGATATTCATCTGTACTTCATTGGTACCACCATAGATCGTGATGGCACGGCTGCTGAGCCAGTTCCTGGTTGCTTCAATTTCAGTTTCCGAGAAACTGTCACCTTCCCAGCCAGACCCTTGCGAACCCATCAGTGAGGCACGCAGCTCCGCGGAATCGCGAGCCAGCGTTGAGCCGTATAGTTTAAATATTGAGGTTGCCTCACCCATGGTCTTGCCGGAAATATTCTCTTCCCTGGCGCGCTTCTGGGTGGTCTGGAAGCTACGCTGGTTCATGGCAAACTGCACTATCGTGTCGCGGGAAGCCGTATTGGCAATCTTGCCATCGGCATCGACGCCGATATATTTTTTTGCGGTGTCCGCCAGGACATTGCGGGGTGCTTGCCGCCTTGCGCCACCATCAGTGAGCCCACCTTGCCCCGAGCGTTCATGTTGGAGCAGACGCTTGCCTACAGTCCAACCTCGATTCAATTGGCCGACCAGGTCGTTCTTCTGCGCGATCGCATTGTCAAAGAACGTCTCGCAAAATGGGGACGCACCTGAGATCAGCCGAATGGGCCTTGTGCTCACACCTGGCTGGTCCATATCCATCAATAGAAAACTGATACCTTCATGTTTCGGCACGTCAGGGTCCGTACGCACCAGGGCAAAGATCCAATCGGCGAACTGGGCACCGGACGTCCAGATCTTTTGGCCATTGACTTCAAAATAGTCACCCTTGTCCACAGCGCGTGTACGCACACTGGCAAGGTCAGAGCCTGCACCGGGTTCCGAGTAGCCCTGGCACCAGGCAATATCGCCCATGGCAATTTTTGGAATGTGTCGCAATTTTTGTTCTTCGGTGCCATATTCGAGCAAGGTGGGACCAATCATCGATATGCCCATTCCGCCCATGGGAAGGCGCGCCTTGACGGCACGTAATTCCTCCTGCAATACAGCGACTTCTTGACGCGACAGGCCACCGCCGCCATATTCTTTGGGCCAGGTTGGGATCGTCCAGCCTTTCTCACCAAGCTTGTGGCGCCACTCCAGCAACTCAGGGTTTTCCATCGGGCGCTTCGAACCGATGGTGATGGGCTCACCGGGACCGCGGGCGGATTCAGGACAGTTCTCAGCAAGCCAGTCCTTTACTTCTTGTCGAAAGGCATCAGTACTCATCATTTCCCTCGTTGCGCTAGCGAATGCATACCTGTAAGGATACATCGCCTGCAACACCGATCACAAATTAATTCGTCTTCCTAACCAAAGCGAATGTAGCCGATCACTACCGTCAATAGAGGGTCATGGTCTTTGCATCGACAGCCGGCTCGCTATAGGCTTGGGGCTCCAGAACGAGGAAACAGACAGATGCCCAAACTCGGAACCGATAC
>JBBDIT010000052.1:37851-40710 GCA_040880285.1 Pseudomonadales bacterium
TAGTGGGAGTAACACCACACGGAAACCACCGCGAACGACGCGACGATGGGGCCATATAACAAGCCCAGGTTAACCAGCGTTTCCGGTGGAATGTCGGCAGCCGACTTGATATCAACGCCACGGGGCCATGAAATAATATCGAGCCCGATACCGCCGATAAAATTACCAAACCCCGAAGTTGCCTTACCGGAAAATGCAATGGCGCCAAAAAAGATGCCCTCCTGGCGAGTGTTAAAATAAAATTCGTGTTCGTCGGCGACATCCGCCATCATCGATCCGAAAGAAATAAACGCTTGTTGTAATAAAATCCCCTGCGCAAATTTCATCACCAGCAATGTATAGACCAGTGTCATGGTGTCATTCTGCGGAAACCAATCCATAAGCCGCAGCACCACCGGCAATACCTGGAATACCGCCCAGGCGGCAGTCCCCAGTACCACACCAAACCTTTTGGTCGTGTACTTGTGCAAGATCGCCGTAAAGAATGTTCCAATCATCAGGCCAACAACCTGCGCCACCTGCAGGTACAACATCTCGCGGCCGGTCAATTCCCAGAAATACTGAAACATGTAAAGGTCCAATGCGCCGTTGACCCCGGCCATAATGAAAACGATCAACACACCAAAAAACAGCCAGCGGAACGAAGCGTTCTGGAAGGCTTCCTTCAACTCGAACGCCAGATTGCCGCCGATACTTCGTTGCGGTCGAGCCGTTGGCGGTAGCAGGAAAGGAATCTCTTTTTGTGTACCCCACGCTGAGTACCAGATGGTTACCACCATCAATATCGCCAGCGTCAGTGCGTACGGCATATAGTTTTCAACGGTCAGCCGTCCACCATGCTCGTCAGCAAAAAAATAACCAAGGCCAACAATTGACGCGGTCGCACCACCGAAGGTGCCGAAGAATTGCCGGAAGGCAACGATCCTCGTACGCTCCTGGAAGTTTTCTGTCATCTCCGCGCCAAGTGCCAGGTGAGGCACGTGGTACAGCGTCATGGCACCACGGGTCAGGATGGCAAAGACCGTAAGCCACAGGAACAGCTGGAACTCCGTAAGGCTCTCTGGAGGCGAGAATAGTCCCACAAACGCAATTGCCAGCGGAACGGCAGAGGCATACATAAAGGGGTGTCGCCGACCCAGTTTTGATTTCCAATTATCCGATAAGGATCCCGCCAGCGGGTCAGTCACCGCGTCAAACAGAAGGGCGACAAAAAGTGCCGCGCCGGCAAGGGTCCCTGACAAACCGAGGACCTGGTTGTAATAAAACAGGATAAAGAGACTAAAACCTGTATTTTTTAATCCCTCGGCGAATTGGCCGACGCCAAATGCCATCTTGCTGGACAAGGGAACCAAACGATCTTGCGTCATAAAAATCAGTCAAGTAGCGGTATTGATCGGCTCATAACACCTGAACAAGCACGTCAGGTCAATGACAACTTTGATCGACGAAGATGGTCCTGCCCGACTCCTGATGGCGTCTTAACCTGCCTCACTTGTCGTCCCGGAAAGCCAAGGACCTGCAAAACGGATCTGTTTTTCGGCAACGACCGCTCACCAATACTTGAATCCAGGCGCTCTGGTCAGAACTGAAAAATCGCCCACATATAAGCGGCATAGCCAGCAAGGAAAAGCAGCCCGGTGATTCGGCCTATGGTGGCGCGCGCCAATACAAAAACCCAGACAATAATGGACGCCACGAACATAACCCAGACATCAAACTTGAGGAAGCTTGACTCCACCGGAATGTCCACCAACAAGGCAGTAATGCCGAGAATCGCGAGGATATTAAACAGGTTACTGCCTACCACGTTTCCGATGGCAACATCTGAGCTCTTGTGCAGAGCCGCGATGACGGTGGTGCTAAGTTCGGGCAAGGAGGTCCCGAGGGCGATGAGGCTGAGTCCAATCACTGCTTCAGATACACCCCAACTCGACGCAAGACCTGCAGCCCCTTCAACCACCAGATCGGCGCCAAGCGGCAGCGCTACTATACCCAGCACAACGAAAAAAGTAATGGCACCTTTGCTGCTGGGCATCCCGAGCACCCGCTCAAGCTCTTCTTCGGCATCATCCAGGCCAGGCAGCACAGTCGCGCCACGCGTGGTTGCGACCAGAAAGCAGATAAGGATAAACACCAGTAGAAGGCCTTCCAAAAACCCGATTGGCTCAAATACGCACAGCACGATAAACAGCAAGGAAACGGCAATCATCAGGCTGGTTTGTCGGGCCAAACCTTCCTGATCGCAGGCGATCGGATGGATCAGCACCGGAACTCCAATCACCAGCAGTACGTTGGCGATATTGCTGCCGACAACATTACCGATCGCGATACCTGGATAGCCGGATAACGCAGAAAAGGTAGAGACCATCAGCTCCGGGGCGGAGGTCCCCATTGCAACAACGGTCATGCCAACGATAACCGGTGGAATATTACTTTCGCGCGCCAGACCCAACGCTCCGCGTACCAGTAGATCCCCACCCATCAGCAGGTAAACAAACCCGCCGAACAACTTCAGGAAGTCGACTGCTTCAACCATCAGGTACGCTCATCGTCGCCGCTATCTTCCCTCCATTGATCCATCAACTCGTTCAGGCATGTCGCCAGGTAAGCAATTTCATCATCACCTGAAGTATCTGCTCGTAGCTCAGACTCGCCCTTGCGAAATCGCTCAACCAATACGGCAAGGTCATGGATCGGGCGCGCCAGATAAAAGCCGAGCAGGGTCCCGCCTACAATTGCAAAGGCTGACAAGGCAAGACCGATGTCAAAGAGTGCGTCACGCAGGCTACGGGCCCGTCCTTCTTCCTCTGCCGCATCTACTTTTACGATGACACCCCAGCCAACCTCAGGCAGGTATCG
>JBBDIT010000052.1:40810-54852 GCA_040880285.1 Pseudomonadales bacterium
CCCGTGTTGTCAGGAATCGTATCGTTATATACCACATCGCCGGAAACTTCAGGCGTGACGTGATCAAAGTGATCGCCAACCCGGCCGTAAGAAGCAACTTCATTGCCATTGACGTCAAGTATGCGGATCTGCTCGACATCGTCGACCGCGGTGGCCGCATCTTCAATAATGCGCACGACGGACGAGATCGCCTGCTCACTGCCAGTCTCAGTAAACTCACGCAGATTGGATCGCAGTTGAGTGCGACTCTTGATCAGGCGGAGTTGGTCACGCCATCCTTCATGAACTTTCTCAAGATCACGACGTTTGCTCTCTGCCAGCGCATCAAGCTGCCGAATTGAAATTTCCTGCAACAGCGAGGACGACGTCTGGTACGCAAATGCGCCGAGAATGGCCATGCTGAGCAATGAAACAAAAACCAGCGCCAGTGCCAATTTGGTTCTAATGTCCACTATCAGTTCTGAACCTGGAAGTGTAGAACCATCTTGGCATTATAATGCAGCTACTGACAACTCAGTAATGCTCAGGGCGTCACGCGTTCCGAGAAGGTGGTATCGGTACAGTACTTTTTGCGCAGCGCCGGCGTGGCAGTCATCGCACAGAAATCAGCATAGGTCTGCCCACCAGCACCTTCCCTTACCTTTTGTTCCGAAAGCGCGACCGCTGAGAATCGATCATCCTGGCAATAAATTTCGCGCTCGCGTGGCGATGCTTTTTTAACGCAGTAATCTATATAGCTTTCATTTGCTCCCGGCGGTCGCAACGGCCTCGGCTCCGGTGACGACGGGGCTAGCCTCGCGATCGCAACAGACTCTGGCTCTGGACCTGGCTCTGGATCTGGTTTTATCGCGATTCGCTCGACCTGTTCAGCAACCCACCATGCGCCATCTATGCCCAGGTCACGAGCATTTGCCTCTGCTGCTGCTTTGCGATAGCGATAGGGCCCAAGGGCCACACGATACACACCGGCACCGTCAGATTCGATCACGCTCGCGGGTTCAGGGCCACGACTGCTAACGTCACTTGCGAATGCGCGTGCTCGATCCGCCTTCGAAAATGCGCCCACAATAAGCCTGAACTCGATATCCATACCGTCGGTATCCATCTCGACAAAATTCAGGTCATCGCCGGCGATTGGCACAATCCAGGGCTCTACACCCGCATTACCCAGCACGCGCTTCTGTCGTTCCGCATTCCCGCCTTCGGGCACAACAATACGATAGAGGGCACCACCTGGCATTTCAAATCTGGCCACGCGGGCTATTTCGCCTGACTCGCCTTCGATCCTTCGGCTCTCGCTAATCGCAGAGCCCAATTGCTTGAAGCTACCGACAACCCAGTATTTCTTCTCATGGTCATCTGCGTGACTGGTCGCAGTGCTCAACAACAATACGCAAAGGGTTATGAATGCTCTCATTGGCCTCTCCATTCGCCTGATTAGTACTACTATACCTGTAATGATAATTTTCGTGAATAGTACGTAATGAGTTTCATGGCTGGTACTATGCATGCCCCTCTTGCGACACAAAGTACATGTTAGCCGATGAACGCACGCACTGACTCACCCGCATTCTACTATGGATATTGGCTGATCGTCGCCGCGTTCGTCGCCCAATTCGTCGCGGTCGGCGTCCAAAACTACGTTATAGGTCCCTTTATGATCCCTATGACGGAGGAGCTAGGCTGGACCCGGGCAGAATTTACCCTGCCGAGGACAATCGGCCAGGTCGTCATGGCAATGACCGGATTTTTCATTGGCAGCCATGTGGATCGGTTGGGCGCACGAAATTTTATGTTTGCCGGCGCAACCATTCTTGCCATAGCGCTGTATAGCTTGTCTTTCATTGATGTGCTGTGGCAATGGATCGCTATCAACGGTCTCATAGTGACGCTGGGTGCCGCGCTTATTGGAAACCTTGTGGTCAATGTCACCCTGGCCAAATGGTTTGTTGATTTTCGTGGTCGCGCTGTAGCCTTTGCGGCGATGGGCGTTTCGTTCGCCGGTGTTCTGCTCACACCACTTGCCACCTTGATCATTGACACACAAGGCTGGCGCAGCGCCTGGCAATTCCTGGCCATTGGCACAGCCTGTCTGATCGTACCGGTGGCGCTCGCCATGCGACGAGCGCCAGAAGATTACGGCTTGCACCCGGACGGTCGATCAGAAGATGACCTCAAAGCGGGCATGGGAGTGAAGGCAGGCCTGGATTTTGCCAACTCCATGACGCGGCGGGAGGCGCTGGGCA
The DNA here is from genome assembly GCA_040880285.1 of Pseudomonadales bacterium. GTDB lineage: Bacteria > Pseudomonadota > Gammaproteobacteria > Pseudomonadales > Azotimanducaceae > JANQJA01. Next base: position 43,057 of record JBBDIT010000052.1, read on the forward strand.
CCAGTTCTTTTTACCTGCTGGTCCTGGCATTCGGACTCTTCGGCATAACAATCCAGGTCATGCTATTACAGACTGTGCCGTTTGTCGCAGACGCAGGTTATCCACGTTCAACCGCGGCCCTGATGATTACGGTCGCATCCATTCCCGCCTTACTGTCCAAACCCATCTGGGGTTGGTTGATCGACGGACTCGATCCGAAACCACTGGCCTCATCCAGCGCAGGCCTGACCGGCTCTTCCCTGTTCCTGATCGTATACGCTGTCAATGCGGGATCATTGCCTGGTCTTTATATCGGTTTCGCACTACTGGGCTTCGGTTGGGGGGGCATGATCCCCTTGCAGGAAGTCATTTGGGCTTCATTTTTCGGCAGACGTTACCTCGGCGCCGTGCGGAGTGCAGCACTGCCGTTTTCACTGCTGCTCACGGCCGGGGCACCACTTGCGACTTCCTACTATTTTGATGTGATCGGAAATTATGATGGCGCTATCTTGACAGTTGGTGCCGCTAATATTTTCTCGGCTCTCATGATTCTTGCCATTCGCAAACCTGCCAGGACCAGTCCCGAAGATTGACGTTAGCTTACAGTTCAGCGCAGATGTGACCACCATCCACCACAATGGTGGAGCCTGTCATATAACTCGAGGCATCCGACGCGAGTAACAATAAGGGGCCGTCGAGATCCTCAAATTCGCCATAACGCCGCATGGGAATACCTTTCCTGAATGTCTCCGAGCGATCGCTCTCGAGTAGCACCCGGCTGACATCCGTCAGGATATAACCGGGGGCAAGGGCATTGACCCTGACGCCGAACTTCGCACCTTCCAGCGCCATGACTTCAGTCGCCTTGATGAGTGCAGCTTTGGAAACCGCATACGGAAACTGCCCCTTGATCGTCCGGAATGCGGTGATGGATGCAATATTGATAATATTGCCACCACCCTGGCCACTCGCTGCTACTCGCTCGGTATACAGCTTGCTCATTCGCCAGACGGCTTTGAGATTGGTATCGAGGACATGATCCCAGTCTTCTTCGTCGATCATGGTGTAGGTTTTCGCGCCGGCTTCGACCCCCGCATTGTTGATCACCACATCAATCGGCCCAAAAGCAGCTTCTGCATCATCCAGAAACTTTTCCATGCTATCCGGTACCTTGACGTCAAGGGCAAGACCCAGGGCCTTACCACCGGCCTGCCTGACTGCTTCAGCGCGGGCCTCAATCTTGTCGGTGCGCCTGGCTCCTAACACCACGCTGGCGCCTGCCTCGGCAAGAATTCCGGCAAAATGATGTCCGAATCCGGACGAGGCTCCGGTAATTACGACATTTTTGCCGTGCATTGCAAAACGATCCATAGAACAATCCCACTGTAATAAGGCGGTTATGTCACCATATTGACCAGCACCATAGCAAGCGAGCCACTAAACCATTTCTGCTTACCAGCGTCTTATAACCATGATCCTTTTCTCGCCTGATGATTACCTCTGCCAGCGTCAACCGCCACACCATGCATTCGGATAAATTCACCACACTCGAAAATCGGAAGAAAGCGGATCTTATCCGGATGAAACGATTGGCGACCGGTCTTTTATTGTTGATGACAACGATCTATATCGTGACGCGTTTTTTTCACGGTCAGTTTGTCTGGCTCGGATTCGTCGAGGCAACTGCCGAGGCCGCCATGATTGGCGCACTGGCAGACTGGTTCGCTGTGACGGCCCTGTTTCGACACCCCATGGGACTCAAGATTCCACATACTGCGATCATCCCTTCGCGCAAAAACGCCATCGCACATCAATTTGGTGTCTTTGTGCAACAGAATTTCCTGTCAGAAGAAGTGATTTCCGAGAAAATCCGCTCCATGGAACTGAGCCTTCGTGTGGCGAACTGGATCTCGAAACCAGACAATGCGCGTGCAGTGGCCGATCAGGTGACCACGGGGCTAGCGGGAGTTGTGAGGGTCATAGGCGATGCCGAAGTTCAACAGATGATTGAACGTCAGCTCGCCGCTCGTATTCGATCCACCTCATTTTCCCCGATCATTGGTGACATTTTGACTTTCATTACCTCCGGTCGAAGACAACAGGAGCTCTTTGATGGCGCCGTGAGAGTCGGGATGTACCTGTTGGAGGACAGCGACGCCGATATCAGGTCAACGGTTACGCGCGAAACGCCCTGGTGGTTCCCCGCTTCCGTCGACAAGGCCATCTATCATCGCATCGTGCGAAGTGTCAGTAAGATGTTGTATGAAATGCAGGTCGATATTTATCACCCGATGCGGATTCGGCTTGTGGAGATGATGAACGAATTCATGGAAGACCTGAAGCATTCACCGGATATCCAACAGAAAGAAACGTCGCTGAAGGAGGACTTGCTAAAAGAACCGGCCGTCCGTGACTTTACTATTTCTCTCTGGGCCGATATCAAACAAGCCATGCTTGAACAGAGTGAAACGCCGTCTGCCGAATTGCGACGCGCCATCGAAGAGTCGGTAGTGCGCTTCGGCCAATCGATTCTTGAGGACAAGTCACTAGCGGGAAAAATTGATGGCTGGGCCGAGGACAGCGCAAGATACCTGATTCGAACCTACGGCCACGAGGTCGCTGACCTCATCACCGCAACCATTGAAGATTGGGATCCAGAGGCTACCTCAGAGCGCATCGAAATCCAGATAGGCCGAGACCTGCAGTTTATTCGCATCAACGGAACCGTCGTCGGTGGCCTCGCGGGTCTTGTGATCCACACTCTGTCAATCCTGCCCGCCGGACTGGGTCTATCGGCTACGAGCTTGTCGCCGTTTTAAAGCCACTGTATTTGGGCTGGTCGATCGCAATCTGGTTGACTACCGTTTGCCTCAAATGATGCTTTAGCGCGTCATCCTCCAGCGGCTGGGATCCGTCCCGAAGCGCATTGACCAATCGCCATTTTAGGCTCGCAAGACTGTCGGTTGCACTGTAATTGTCGGTTGCACCGTAAATCGCCCGTAACCTCTCAAGCTCAGCTCGCTTGTGTTGTCCTCCAAGTTCCATTTCCCGGAGCACGATATCAAGGGAATTTCCCGCAACCCGCGCCATGAAGTTGATTCGTGCCTCTGTTGCCGCCATCACATCGGCCCGCAGAAAATCACGCACGCTGGCTACAAGTTCATCTGCCCTGGGCATATCTACCTGCTGATGCGTGTCGAAAGGTGAAACCAGCGTTACATCACCCGGTATAAGAAGATTAACGCAATCCACCTGGCACTCCGAAGTACGCCGGCCTATTGCGGGTCGCTCAACCGTCTTGTCGGGCCCATTGCGATAGTGCTCAGCCATGGAAAGACAACCTACCGACCACCAGAAAGAACCAAATACCTCCCAGAACCTGACATGCTGCGGATCAACCTTGCGGCCGGACTCTTCTTCATAGCCGGCAAACAACTCCTCGTAGCTGCCAAATCCCCCCACCGGCTTATCGCCGCCAAAGCGCCAGGAATTGACGCAGATCCATCCTAGGTCCCGCATGGGATCACCAATATGTGCAAGCTCCCAGTCGAGCACAGCCACCATTCCGTGTTGGTCAATCATAAAGTTGCCATTACGAAAGTCGTTGTGCACCAGCGCTGGTTCAAATTGCGTCGGCAAATGATCGAGCAACCAACGAGCCGTATAATCGATCATTGGCTGGGGCGTATCGAGACTTTTGTAGTTGTCCCAGGTGGTATTGATGAAGTCATAAGGCGACACGACCGCAAGATGCTTATCGAGTCCCGTCGATTGTAGGTCAATGCCATGAATACGCGCCATCACGCGTCCGCACTCGCGGGCAAGGCCAGATCGTACGCCGGCAAATTGATCAGCTCGTACGATACGTGCACCAAGCGCCTCGCCTTCAAGCCACTCCATGATAAAACCATCGCCGAGCTCGTCATCGGGCGTCAGGACATAATAGACTTCCGGTTCCGGTACGCCTGCCGCCCGCGCGCACTGCATTAAAAGCGCTTCCGCCGCCGGTCCCGGATGACCGGGAGCCGATTCGATATGCAGGCCACCCGGCGTACGGCGCAATGCCAGGCGTTTCTCACCGGCACCGGTTCCAATCACGATTCGATAGGTTTCCTGACTGGCGCCACCAGACAGCCTTTCAACCGACCGGAGTTCTCGGAACCCGGCTATTTTTTTCGCGAGGACGCGATCAAGCTTTGCGTGGATTTCTCCGGTCGCCACGCTAGTTCTCTCTTACGCCCTTGGGGGATTGCTGTTTCATGTAACCGAACATATAACCGGCGATGCGACGAATCTGGATTTCCTCTGCGCCTTCGGTAATTCGGTAGCGCCGATGGTGCCTGTAAATATGTTCAAACGGCTTGTGTCTCGAATAACCCAGGCCACCATGGACTTGCATCGCCCGGTCCGCGGCTTCGCAACACAGCCTGTTGGCATAGTAATTACACATTGAAACTTTGTCAGAGACCTTGAAATTGCCATGCACATCCATACTCCAGGCAGTTTTATGAATCAGCGCCCGCAACATTTCACATTGAGTCTGGAGCTCCGCAAGCGGAAACTGGATCGCCTGGTTAGTCGACAAGGGTTTGCCGAATGGCTTTCGCTCCATCGCATACTTTACCGACTCATTGATGCAATACTGCGCAGCACCCAGGCTCGAAGCAGCCTGGCGAATGCGATTTTCGTTAAAAAAGTGCTGCACGATCTGGAGGCCACGACCCTCGCCACCAAAAATCGCTTCATCGGTGACATAGACATCGGACAATGAAACACGGCCATGGTCAGTCGGCATGTTAAAGGTCCACAACATCTCTTCAACCTTGAAGCCGTTGGAGTTGGTGGGGACAAGGAAAGCGGTAATGCCATCACCATCACCGGCGCTACCGCTGGTGCGAGCCAGAATCATATCGTATGCCGCCCTGTGTATACCGGTATTCCAGGTCTTAACACCGTTAATGCGCCAGCCATCACCATCCCGGACACCGGTTGTTTCCATGTGCGTGGCGTCCGAGCCATGGTCCGGTTCAGTGATACCGAACGCAAATCCACGCTTGCCTTCCAACAACGCAGGAACCCATTCTTCTTTTTGTGCTTCAGTCCCGTATTCCAACATCAGTAACAATCCCACGTTGTTACCAACGATTGAATGCTCGTTCTGCAAGTCATTGTGGAGTCCGAGCCCTTTGGCGGCGAGATGTTCGCGAATGATGGCCATCCCGAGATTCGTACCATTTTTGCCACCATATTCATCAGAGATCGGATAACGATAATGGCCGGCCGCATCGGCGCGCCGTCGTGCTTCAGCAAGGAGCGCCTCCCACTCTTCGTTGGGCAGACCACCACGATCCCAATCCGTCCGCGCATCCTCGCGCCTGTGGTCAAAGAACCTGATGTTATCGTTCTGTTGCTCAAGCGGCTTGATTTCCGAGGCGATAAAATCATCCAGCTCCTTAAGGTATGTCTGGATTTCACTGGGTATATCAAAGTCCATAATGGTTCACTCACTGTTTTAAAATTATCTGGTGACGACGGTATTGCCGGTAGATGCTGCCAGGCACCCAGCATACTAATGGTTTATGGCATAATTCCAGCATTGGCACGATCCGGGCTCATATGTGGAGAAAATGAACGAATGAATGCACCCCCAGCAGCTGCAATCTGGCCATTCCTGCCGGCAAAGAGCCTGATTAACCTGTCCCATGCCAGCGGTTCATACCTATACCTCAAAGACGGCTCAAAAATTCTGGACGCCGCTGGCGGGGCCATTGTCACGAATATTGGCCACGGCCGGGTTGAAGTTGCCGACGCCATACACCAGGCCATTATCAACGCGACCTATGTAGTACCACCCTGGCTGACACCCGAGCGGGAAGCACTTGTGCATGAGCTCTGTGAGCACTGGTTACCACCGCACCTGTCAAGAATTCACCTGACTTCAGGCGGCTCCGAGGGTAACGAATCGGCCATCAAGATTGCTGTGCAGTATCATGCCAGCAAAAACCAACCGGACCGCAATGTTATCCTGGCACGCAGCGTCTCTTATCACGGTACTACCATCAGTACTGCCGCGATATCCGGCCATCCGGCCCGAAAAAAAGGCCTCGAGGGTATCCTGAATGATTACCCGCGCATTGAGACGCCCTACCCCTTACGTTGCCCGTTAGGACAACATCATCCTGATGCAACTGATTATTACATCAAGAACCTTACCGAAACCATCGAGCGAGTCGGACCGTCAAATATAGCCGCACTCATTGCCGAGCCAATGAACGGTTCCAGTGGTGGTGCGATCACGCCACCACCCGGCTACTGGCAAAGGGCCCAGGAAGTGTTGAAAGAACACGGAATCCTGCTCATCATGGATGAAGTCATGACCGGATTCGGACGTACCGGGGAAAAATTCGGCTGCGATCTCTATGATATCGAAGCTGACCTGCTGGTCAGTGGCAAGGGCCTTGCAGGTGGCTATGCCGCTATTTGCGGCGTGTATAGCCGCGCTGAAATCGCAAATACCATTGCCAGCGCGGGTAATGAAATCATGTTCCACACGTTCGCCGCCCTCCCCCAGTCCTGCGCCGCCGCCACCAAAGTGTTGTCGATTCTGAGAGAAGAAGATCTCGTTACCCGCACGAAGAAAGTCGGTGCCGCACTCAAGGAAAGGTTGATCGCACAATTTGGACAACATCCATTGGTCGCAGAGATTCGTGGCGAGGGGCTACTGATCGGTTTTGAAATCGTCAAGGATCGGGAGACGCTGAAACCATTTGACAAGGAAGATGGCGTGACCAACAAGATGGTTGCAGCGGCCATGCAAGCAGGCGCTTTCTTTTATCCCGGTGGAACTGGCGATGTTCGCGACATCGTTTGTATCGGTGCGCCCATGATTATCGGTGATGAAGAGATGGACATCATGGCAAATGCCATGTCAAGCGCACTGGACAAAGTGTTGGCATCCATGTGACTCGCGGCTAGACGGGTGGCAACCCTTTGTGTCCAGCCAGCATCCACCTGACCATTGGCAGGTGTTGTCGTCCTTCAAAAATTTCCTCCTCACAGACGAAGGTCGGTGAATTAAGTACACCGCCTGCCAGCAAGCGATTTTGCAGCTCCTCAAGCGCCCTTCGGCTCTCATCGCCTGTCGCAAACGATCCAAACTCTCTGACTTCCAGGCCATCGTTCATCAAACCATCGCTCTTCCAACCATCGTTCTTCCAACCATCGTTCTTCCAACGCTCCTGTTCCAGCAGCGCGATGACCACCTCCACCTGATCCACCGCTAAACCATCCACAAAAGCGGCTCTGAACGCACGTTTAACGTAATCGCTGGCGGATATTCTGTGAGCGTTCAGGAATAGCAAACCAAGGTTCAGGATCGTCGAGTCAAACTGTCGCTCGCCGGCCTCGACACGGATCCCAAGGCGCTCACAATTCCGCTCGAGTTCACGCCGTGCCCACTTTCGTCTCGCGGCCTGGCGCCTGGCCTTATACCTGGCCAGTGGATCAAGGGTACCCGGCGCCGGCTGCCGTTCTGACAGGCGTTTGGTACCCCCTGACAATGGCAACCAGTCGATCCGGATGCCAAATTCGTCTTCGAGCGATGAGATGGGCGTGATGCCGACACACGTGGGCAGGCTCGCAAAGTCGATGCAGACCGTTAACTCGCGTGAAAACAATTCCACATCATCCGGAAGCGTCACAGGACCGTTACGCTATCATAGGCAATGTCCGGCAGCGGGCCGGGACGACCCGACAAGTGCCAGCGAACCCTGGGCAGGTGCTCGCGCCCAAAGTACATTTCATCATCAATTACATAGGTGGGGACGCCGAAGTAACCCTTATCGAGAATCTCTTCCTGCAGCGCATCGTGGTAGCGCCTGCCTTCCCCTACAAGGTAGGAATCAAAACCATCCACACTTGCACCCACCGCTACCAGCACGTCGGCAATAACATTAGCATCCTCAATATCCAGCGCTCGCTTCCAGAAGCGCTCAAATACCACATCCGTATAGCGTTTCAGCACATCATGACCATACTGTTTAGCCCAGAGCATACCGATAGCAGCAAGGGAGGAGTCCCAGATCTTTTGCGTACCTCTTAGTACCAGGCCACGATGCCTGGCATATCGCCTTGCGTCCATATAAGCATACTTGACAGCAGCCCACTGGCGCTCGGACCTGTTATTCTCAACCACCTTACCGGCATCGTTGGTTTTAGCTGTCCCGAGGTAACTGCCAATATTCAAGGTCAACGGATACCAGTCGATCTCGATACCGAAAGCGTCTTCCAGTGCGTAGGTCGGGTCCCTGGCAACAAAGGCGTAGGGACTCTTGTAGTCTATATAGACCGCCAGCGCCGACATTAAATCTGAGAGTAGCCGGAACCTTTGGATTCAACGCCACGCCCCCTGGCACCATCGATCCAGCCGAACTCCTTGAGGATTTCCTGGCTGTAGGTGACGCGCCCATTGACCTTCTCCGGCGCTTCACTGGCCAGTAGCAAGGCTGCCTTTGCCATAATTTCAGGCGGCTCACCACGCGGATCATCCATCCCCTCTACCAACTTGTGATACACGGTGCCAGGGGTCGGCACGACCTGGGACGGAGAGAAACAGGTGACTGCAATATTATGGTTGGCGACTTCCTGCGCCAGACCCTGGGTGAAACGTTCCAGCGCGGCCTTCGAGGCGCCATACATGGTGCCACCACGACCTTCCGTCGTGTAGGGTCCTCGACCGGGTCCAATCGCGGCGCCGGAGGAGATATTGATAATGGCACCGCTGTTTCTTTCCATCATGCCGGGCAACACAAACTTCGACAACATGAATGGACCGTGGACGTTAACAGCAAACGCGCGCATCCATCGATTTACATCATAGTCAACCACAGGCACGTAATAGTTGAGCGCCGCATTGTTCACCAGAATATCCACCTGTCCGAAGATTTGCGAAGCTTCATCTACAAGGTGCCGACAATCTGCTTCTGCCGAGACATTGGCCGCGACTGCAATCGTGTTGCCACCGGCATCCTTGATTCGCTGGACCGTACTTGAAAGAGATCCTTCCAACATGTGATCGCCCTCATTCAAGGTCCTCGCAGCACAGACTACATTCGCGCCCTCTGCAGCGAACAGTTCCGCGATTGCCTGGCCTATCCCCCGGCTTGCGCCGGTGACGATGGCAGTTTTACCCGATAGCTTGCCCATGACATTCCCTCTTTTAATTGGCTCCAACGGTAGCGTAAGCTAACTTTTCTGCAAGTACATCGTCAATTGGAAGTCAGTAATCAATGGATCCTGTTACCCAGGGCGTGCTCGGCGCATCGCTGCCGCAAGCTGCAAGCAACTATGTCGTTACCCACGAGCCCGGGACAAAGCTGCGGCAGCTGGGGACCATCGGCTGGCTCGGTTGCCTGTCGGGCATGGCACCAGATCTTGATATCCTGATCCAGTCACCCACTGACCCGATCCTGTTCCTTGAGTACCACAGGCAATTCACACACGCGCTTATTTTTATTCCAGTGGGCGCGCTCATCTGTGCAGTCATTTTTCACTTTTTTGCAAAACGTGGTCTCACCTTTGGCCAGACGTACATCGTGTGCTTTCTGGGTTATGCAACCCACGGCTTACTGGATGCCTGCACGACCTATGGCACGCAGCTCTTCTGGCCCTTCTCGGATATGCGCGTCGCCTGGAACAATGTATCCGTTGTGGACCCGTTGTTTACGCTGCCCATGGCGGCCCTGGTGATTTTGACAGTTATCCGGCGTAATCCCGCATTTGCTCGTGCGGCCCTCATCTGGGGTGCCATATACTTATTGTTTGGTGTGGTCCAGCGCGAACGCGCCGAGTGGGCCGGTTTCGAGCTTGCCCGGCAGCAAGGTCATAATCCGGTGCGGCTTGAAGCCAAACCCGGCTTTGGGAATCTTTTCCTGTGGAAGATTGTGTATGAGACCGAGACAGAATTTCATGTGGATGCGGTCCGCTTATTTTTTACTCCGAAGACCTTTCCGGGCGATAAGATCAAAAAGTTGAATGTTGTCGAAGATTTACCCTGGCTTGATCCGACCAGCCAGCAAGCAAAGGACCTTGACCGATTTGACTGGTTTTCCAATAACTATCTCGCACTCGACAAAGTGCGGGAGAACTATGTAATCGATATTCGCTATTCCATGGTTCCTAACGAGGTTGATGCGCTCTGGGGTATCCAATTGGACCCGACCCTAGATCGTGAAGCCCACGCCAGCTACATCACTAACCGTACTGACAGCGCCAAAAGGCTCAACGATCTGGTTCACTTGCTGATGGATTAGCCTGACACTGTTATCATCAGCAACTGGTAACCGTGCTGATACCGCCATGACCTACCGAGATTATGATCCTGACAAGGACTTACCGGCTGTACGCCGTATCTGGAAAGAAGTCGGCTGGATTCGCGACGAAGAAACTGACGGCACCTATCTGGACAGCTTTTTCCGTGGCGCCAATGATGCGCTGGTGGCAACCATTGACGGTGAACCCGAGTGTGCCGTCCACAGTACCCATGGCGAAATCCTTTACCTTGATGAACCCCTGGGCCTCGGTGGTGTAACGGCTGTCACAACATCACGCATTTCGCGCAAGCTGGGATTTGCTAAAGAACTCACCGCACAATTGCTGGCGCGCCAGGCAGAGGCTGGCATGGAAGTCAGCGCGCTTGGCATGTTTGAACAGGGCTTTTATAACAAGCTGGGATTCGGCACTGGCGCCTATGAAAACTGGATACGTTTTGACCCGGCTACACTCACGGTCGATAATGATTTCAGGCCACCACGACGTTTGCGCCAGCGCGACTACGAACAGGTGCACACGGCCCTTTGTAACCGGAAGCGCGGCCACGGCGGGGTGACTCTCTCGATGCCGGAAATGTTGCGCCTGGAGATGGGCCTTACGCCTGAACCATTCGGGCTCGGCTATTTTGACGGCCCTGGCGGAACACTCAGTCACTTCATCTGGGGCGTCGCCAACGGTGAGCATGGACCTTACGTCATCAAATTCAGCGCCTGGCAGTCAGCGGAACAATTACTGGAACTACTGGCGCTGATCAAGTCCCTGGGGGACCAGGTCAATCAGGTCTCCATGCTTGAAAACCATGAAATCCAGCTCCAGGATTTGCTGAAACAACCCTTTCGGAATCGTCGCTCGACTCGCGGTAGCGAATTCGTCAACGAGAGTCGAAGCGTTGCATTCTGGCAGATTCGTATGCTCGACATCGAAGCGTGTATCGCCAAAACGCATTTGAATACGCCCACAGTAAAATTCAACCTCGAACTCTCTGACCCTGTTGCTGATTTTCTGGATTCCGGCAGCAACTGGCATGGCCTGGCTGGTGACTACGTCATTGCCCTCGGCGCACAATCGAGTGCAAAAACCGGCAATGACAAATCACTGCCGACACTCAGAGCCAGCGTCGGCGCATTCAGCCGGTTATGGTTCGGCATAAGGCCCGCCTCCAGCCTCGCCATCACGGATAACCTGCAAGGAGATGCCGCGTTGATTGACGACCTCGATGCGACTTTGCGCCTGCCCAAGCCGCATCCAGGCTGGGAATTCTGATCCGTTCAAGCGTTTTTGATCGTAAGGCCGCCATCGACGGGTAAGGCGACTCCGGTGATATATTGCGCTGCCGGCAAAGCCAGGCTCAACGTCGCATGGGCTACCTCCTCGGGTTCTGCATAGCGTTTTAACGCGACCCTGCGCCTTGCAAATATCTCTTTCTGGTCTTCAGGAATCCCCGCTGTCATACCGGTTCGAATCGGTCCTGGGCAAATACAATTTACG
>JBBDIT010000052.1:54952-63192 GCA_040880285.1 Pseudomonadales bacterium
AGCTCCTGTATAAGTGCATGCCCGACAGGCGCCTTCGAGTGTGCCCATCTCCCGCCTGCGAATCAAATACGTTACTATCATTCTTTTTCCAAAGAGCTGTCACCTTGACTGAACCTGACGATAAACCCCGCGAGAGCCGCATCGAGATATCCAGGCAGGCGCTCAATTTTTCCGTAGGTCACTTCACGATCTTGTCTGCCACGAAACGTGAGAATTTGCATGGTCATAATTTTCAATTGGTCTGCGAGTTCGCAGCACCACTCGGCAAAGACGGTCTTATGTTCGACTACGGAATGTTAAAAGACGTGTTGCGTGGCCTGTGCGACGAAATTGACGAACAAATGATATTGCCGGGAAATTCTCCTTATCTTTCTATTGAGAAGCAAGACAGCTATACAATTGCGATCTTCAATGATGAACGCATCCCTTTCCTTGAAAGGGATGTCACAATCCTGCCCATCGCCAACGTCACTGTTGAAGAGCTGTCTCACTATTTTCTCGACAAGCTGCTTTTACATCCACACCTAAAAGATCGCGGCATCTCGGAAATAACGATCAAAATCGGCTCCAGCCCCGGTCAATTTGGTGTCGCCACTTGGCCCAAAACAGGGAGCAGGACATGAAGACCCTCATCATCACCGGTGCCAGCAAGGGCATCGGGCTCTCGACCGCGCGCCTGTTCGCAGATGCCGGACATCGTGTCATTAATATTTCGAGAAGCCCGGCTCCAGACGACCGAATTGAAAATCATAGTGTCGATCTCTCACACGCGGATTCTGAAATGCAACTGAAGGAACTATTCGACCTGCTTATCGATCCAGGAAAAATTTGCCTTGTCCACAACGCCGGCAAATTGGCCAGGGATACAGCACCAGCAACCGAAACCGATGCCTTCATTGACGTCATGGCGATCAATGTGATCGCGCCACATTTTTTAAATCAGATCCTGATCCCGAAAATGACAGCTGGCTCCAGCGTGATCTATCTTGGCTCGACTCTATCCGAAAAGGCTGTACCCGCTACCTACAGTTATGTCGTCAGCAAACATGCGGTCGTGGGGATGATGCGTGCTACCTGCCAGGACCTCGCCGGCAAAAATATTCATACGACCTGTATCTGTCCGGGATTTACGGATACTGAAATGCTTCGCGCCCACGTCGGGGACGACGAGGAAACCCTCACCGCCATTGCCGCCACTTCGACTTTTGGTCGATTGGTGGAACCGGGCGAAATTGCTGCAGCAATCTGGTTTGCCGCCAACAACCCCGTTATCAACGGCGCAGTCATCCATACGAACCTTGGTCAGGTGGAAAGATAGGGTGGAAAGATAGGGTGGATAGATAAGATGGAACCACACGCTGCGCTTCGGGAAAGACGCGAGAGAGTCTTTTTACTGTTAGCAGGCTTCTTCCTTTGTGCCATGACGATGCTAAATATCATCGGTATTACGCGTTTTATCCAGTTGGGTCCAATGGCACTGGCAGTGGGTGTGCTGCCCTATCCGCTGACATTCCTTTGTACTGACCTTATTAGTGAACTTTATGGCCGGGCCCGGGCAAATTTTCTGGTAACCGTCGGGCTGATATTGAATTTTTTTATCCTGGGGACGATGTGGCTCGCCAGCCTCATTCCCTCCGCAGCGGCCCAACCACCCTGGCAATTAATACAGCTTGCCGAGAGCATTGCCCTGCCTAATGGTGAGGAGGTCTCCGGCTCGGTTGAATTGTTTACGCTACTCTATGCGACGACTTCCGGTGCGGTATTTGCGTCCATGATGGCCTATATTGCAGCCCAGTACTGCGATGTGTTTATGTTTCACTTCTGGAAACGCCTGACGGACGGCAAGCACCTGTGGCTCCGGAATAACGGCAGCACCCTTGTCTCCCAGGGCGTTGATTCCTTTATGGTTATCACCGTGACCTTCGGTGCCCAGTTCCTGGCTGGCGCTATTAGCCTGGGTGCCTTGTTCGTGCTGATGGGCAGCAATTATCTTTTCAAGTTGTGCGTGGCATTGGCAGATACATTGCCATTTTACCTGGGAGTCCATTATCTCAAGCGCTATCTCGAATTTACGGATGATGAAATCCGGGCACATGCGGACTGACCGCAATGCCTGAACGCATCAGCGAGATTATCGAATTCTGGATTGGGCAGGCAGCTTCTGACCCGGAAGCTGCCGCCGGACGCAACAAGCTCTGGTACAAGCCTACCAAAGAGACCGATGACACTATCAGGCGCCGGTTTGGTCTCGATCTGGCACGAGCCGAAGCTGGAGAACTGGCCACCTGGGCCACGACACCGGGTGGATCACTCGCACTGGTCATCTTGCTGGACCAGTTTTCACGCAACCTGTACCGCGGCACAGCAAAGGCCTATGCCAACGACACCATGGCACTCGATATCGCTCTCGATGCCATCAATTCCGGAAAGGACCAGGACCTGTCGCTGGTTGGCCGGGCCTTCCTGTACCATCCGTTACACCATTCAGAACAAATTGAAGTGCAGGACTGGAATATCCGCCTGTTTGAATCTTTACTGGCAGAGGCTGGCAGCGAATGGGAGGAGCTGATAAGCGGCTTTTTACACTTTGCAAAAGAGCATCGGGATGTCATCAGACGATTTGGCCGATTTCCACACCGGAATGTCGTCTTGAAGCGCACCAGCACCAACGAAGAGCAAGCCTATCTCGAAGGGGGTGCCAATCGATATGGGCAGTAGTTTATAAGGTAAGAACCTAAGGAGATTACACGTGCAACTTTACACTGACGAACTAGGCATCCCCTACAACGCGGGGGCAGAGGACAGCCTTACCACTTTCAACAGGGTCATCGAAGCCTACCTGTCGTCACGCAAGGCCGTTATGCCGCTACTTGATGACTTGATTGACAACGATCCTGAAATGCCGTTGGCCAGATGTTTTCGTGGTTACCTGCTAAAGCTTGCAGCGGACCCACGATTCACTATGCCCTTGCTGCAAATTGTAAAGTCATTAGACCAGATCAAGTCATCGCTGACACCGCGTGAACAACAGCACGTCAAGGCGCTGGCCAGTTGGACGAACAATGACATAGACACTACCGTCGAAATCCTCGAAGGGATTCTCACGGAGTATCCCAGGGACATGCTGGCATTGCGCATCGCCCATTACCTGCACTTTTATGCCGGTGCATCAGCCAATATTCGTGATTCAGTCGCGCGATCACTTGCGAAGTGGCATCAAGACCAACCCTTTTACGGTTATCTTCTCGGCATGCACAGTTTTGGCCTTGAGGAGTCCGGAGACTATGCGCTTGCCGAAGCACTCGGCAAGCAGGCAGTAGATCGTAATCCGGATGACATCTGGGCCGCCCATGCGGTTACCCACGTCTACCAGATGCAATCACGTTTTGATGAGGGTGTCCCCTTCGTCCAATCCCTCCTGCCAGTCTGGCAGAACGCAAATAACTTCCTCTACCACATGCACTGGCACCAGGCTCTGTGCCATATCGGTCTCGGTGAAGCAGATGCCGCTCTTGCGATCTATGATTCGCACCTGGTGCGAGCCCTGGCAGATGATTTCTACCTGGACATCTGTAACGCGGCGTCACTTCTGTGGCGACTCGAAATGGTGGGTGTGGATGTAGGGGACCGCTGGGACCCGTTACTTGTGATATCCAACGCCCGCATCACCGACAATGAGCTGTTGTTTTCAAGCATCCACTACCTGATCACGCCGGCACGGCTTGGCGACAAAAACGCAACCGAAAAGGCGCTGGCGAACTTCCGGCAATGGGCGAAATCCGAGTCCACCCAGGGACACATCTGCCGCGACGTCGGTTTGCCACTGGCAGAGGCGATTGTCGACCTTGGCGCTGGCGACGCCAGGCGCGCTCGCCGAATCCTCACGGATATCTCTGACAAGATCGTATTGATTGGCGGCAGCCACGCCCAACGTGACCTATTCAATCAATTGCGGGAATATGCCGCTGCTTGAAATTCTCATCACTTCCGGTAAGGGACCATAACCATGGCTTATGAACAGATTGACTATGACGTAGCGGACAACATCCTGACAATTACATTGAACCGGCCGGAGAAACTCAATGCCTTCACCAATGTCATGTTGAAGGAATTGTTGGATGCCCTGGATCGTGCCGACGCTGACGACGACGTCAAAGCTATTCTATTTACCGGTGCCGGCCGCGGCTTTTGTGCCGGTGCCGACCTTTCTGGCGGCGAGACAACATTCGACCAGGGTAAAGGTTCAGGAAAAATACAACCGGACGGCGGCGGCATATTGACGCTGAGATTGTTCGACTGCCTGAAGCCGGTGATTGCGGCTTGTAACGGCCCCGCCGTTGGCGTTGGTGCCACCATGCAGTGCGCCATGGACATTCGCCTGGCATCGGAAAACGCAAAATACGGATTTGTCTTCGCGAAACGGGGCATTGTGCCGGAAGCCTGTTCCAGTTGGTTCCTGCCTCGAATTGTGGGTATCAACCAGGCGCTGGAGTGGTGCTTCTCCGGGCGCGTATTCGGTGCATCTGAAGCGCTGGAAAAGCGCTTTATCCGCAGTTTGCACAAACCCGAAGAACTCCTGCCTGCTGCCAGGGAGTTAGCCCACGAATTTGCCGATCAGACTTCGTCGGTCTCAATTGCGATGATCCGGCAAATGATGTGGAAGATGCTGGCGGCGCATCACCCCATCGAAGCTCACAAGGTGGATACACGCGGTGTCTTCTACACAGGAAAATCAGCCGACGCCCGCGAAGGCGTACAGTCGTTCCTTGCAAAGCGACCACCACAATTCCACGACAAGGTCAGTGAGAACCTGCCGGATTTTTTTCCGTGGTGGAAAACAGAAAGATTCGAATAACCTCATTGGGGGATTGAATTCCCTTTCGCGGGTAGCGCTTTTCGATTCGGGCTGTATAATTGCCCGCTTTTGTGAAGCGCCAGGCGGGACCTACTTTTGGATAGTCAGCTGTTACCTACCGAGTCTGAAATCAATCTCGGTTACACCACCATAGCCGGCAAATGGTGGGGCCCTGAAGGGGGCGAGCCCACCTTTGCCCTGCACGGCTATCTCGACAATGCCAACAGCTTTGACATGGTCGCGCCCGGCCTTACGGGGCTGCGCATATTTGCCATGGATTTTGCCGGCCATGGCTGGTCCGCGCATCGGCGGGACGGCGAGACCTATTCGGGACTCAATGACATCCGTGACGTGCTCGCGGTCGCCGATGAACTCGGCTGGGACAGATTCAATATCATCGGTCATTCTATGGGCGCTGAGATCGGCTCGCAGATTGCAGGCCTGTTTCCGGAGCGAGTGAACAAGCTGATCTGTATTGATGGTTACTGCGGTACCAACGGACCAGCCGAAACCATCGGCCACCTGCGCTCATCGATTGAAGCCTCATTCAAGAAGAATTCAAAGCTGAAGGTATTTGCCACATTCAATGACATGAAAAATCGCTTGTGTGAGGCCACCGGCCAAAATGAGTCTTCTGCGCTCTGCCTGATCAAACGTGGCCATAAAGCCGTCGAAGGTGGCTATACCTGGCGTACAGATCCACGTATTCGCGGCTCCGGTCCGTTGGAGTTGACTTCTGACCAGTTGGACACGCTGTTGGACAAGACCGAAGCACCGACGCTCTTTATTGTCGCTGACAGGGAGAATCCCTGGTTGAAGCGCTCCATCGACGTTATAGAGCGTCGTAATGACATCAACATGACAATAGTCCACTTGCCTGGTCATCATCACCTGCATATGCAGGAACAGGCGCCTTACGTCATTGCCTTGATAAACGAGTTTGTCCAGGCCCATACCGGACAGGAATTAACTGACATTGCCTGTGGCTGAGTGCTTGCAGTTCAGCCCAGGGTTGCGATTCAGTTTGAATTGGTGATTTTGTATTAAAGCGCTGACAGCCGGCTTGTCGATGGTGACTACTCAAGTTAGATTAGATGCTGATCCTGAATGATGATAGAGGCGCTGGCCCCATGCAATATCCCCTGATATCGGCAGATTCACACATTACTGAAGCTCCCAACACTTACAGCGACTTTATCGACGCCAGGTGGAAAGATCGAGCACCACGCATCATTAATAGAGGAGAGGCGGGTGACTTTTTTCAAATCGATGGGATGGATAGCCCGATCGCTCTCGGACTGGTTGCCGCAGCAGGGAAAAAGCCGGAAGAAATCAGGATGGATGGCAGCAGGTTTGAGGATTTGCATCGTGGTGGCTGGGACCCTCATGCCCGCCTGACAGATCAGGCCAGGGACGGTGTTGCCGCTGAAATTATCTACCCGACAGTCGGCATGATGCTATGCAACCATCCGGACTTCGATTACAAGAAGGCCTGCTTCGACGCCTATAACCGATGGATCGCTCAATACTGCGGCGAATATCCGGAACGCTTGTTGGGCTGCGGTCAAACCGCGATGCGCTCGCCGGAAGAAGGGATTGAAGACCTGAAAGCCATCAAGGCGCTCGGCTTGCGCGGCGTCATGATGCCTGGCAACCCCCAACAAGAAGATTATGACTCACCCATCTACGACGACTTCTGGCAAGCCGCTGTGGAACTGGGCCTGCCGCCGTCATTTCATATTCTAACGACGCGCGATTCTTCACTCTCACAAACCCGTGGACCAAGAATCAATTCATTCCTCAACATCATCAGAGGGAACCAGGACATCATGGGTACCCTGGTCTTTGGAGGTGTCTTCGAACGTAATCCAGCACTCAAGGTCGTATGCGTTGAGGCAGATGCAGGTTGGGTGCCTCACTATATGTACCGTATGGACCACGCCTACAACCGACACCGCAATTGGCTCGCGCCAGGCATCTCGCTGTCAAAACAACCGTCGGAATATTTTGCCGAGCACATTTATACCACCTTCCAGGATGACTGGGTTGCATTCAAGACCGTCGATCTCATGAACTGGCGTCGCCTTCTGTGGGCCAGTGACTTCCCGCACAGCGACTCAACCTGGCCCTGGTCCCGGGAACTCATCGCGAAACACGCAGCGGACCTGACCGCCGAACAAAAGCGCGCAATCCTGTGCGACAATGTGAGCGAACTTTATCGCATAGACCCAATGAGCCTCATCGCTCACTAGGGCCTGGGGCAACAAAGAGGAAGTACTATGGCACCCGTTCCAAAAGGCGGTACTGTCGCTGTAACCGGCGCTGCAGGTTTTATAGGCGGATGGGTTGTTCGCTTGCTTCTGGATAAAGGTTATCGCGTGCGCGCGTGCGTCCGGAACGCTGACGATGATAGCAAAACAGGATTCCTGAAGGCCTTGCCGGGCTATAGCAGTGACCGGCTCACCTTGCATTCCGCGGATCTCGATCATAATGGCTGCTTCGATGATATTTTCAATGGTTGTCACGGCGTCTGCCACGTATCCCACGTCAGCGATTACGACGATCAGGCGTACGTTGAACGAGTCTGCAATCACATCATAGAAAGTATCAACAAGTCCGGGAGTGTTAGCCGTGTCATCGTGACATCAAGCATCGCGGCCGTGATATCGGAGGTCGATATCAAAGAACTGGTTCGGCGACCGGTCTGTTACGAGGACCGCTATCCCGACGAGCAAAATCCCAAACGGACGCCGGAACGGGGCCAGGGCTACTCCATGGGTAAGGTCATTGCACAACGGGCGTTTTCCGAGTCAGCCGAGCGCAACGGTACATGGGATGCCATCACCGTTTGTCCTGCCGACAATGTGGGGCCAATCCAGTCGGCACATCAAAAGGAGATGGGTCCCTGGCAACACAATCTGGAAATGATGTTATTGGGTGAATACTTCCAGAACGGGGCTTACCGACCCTGGATGACGGTCGACGTCCGCGATGACGCCGAGTGCCACATCCAACTAATGGAGAGCGTCCAGGTCAAAAATGGTGAGCGCTACATTGCCTGGTCCACCGATGCGCGTAATTGCGAGGATATCTGTGCTGATATTGATCGCCTGTTGCCAGAACTTGGCCATGATACGCCGGCGGTCACGGATCCGTTTCCGGACAGAATAAAAGACAGGGAGGCCGAGCTGCGCGCGATCTGGGCGGGCTGTGAACTTCGCAATGATCGTATACGTGCGGTTACCACCGTCAAATTCCGCCCACTGGATGACTCCATCAGGGATTGCGTGGAATCCCTGATCGCAGTGGGCAAGGTCAAACCCAAACAAAGGCAAGGTTTTCAACGCGTTTGATCACGGAACTGCTGAACAGGTCCGCGAGGGCC
>JBBDIT010000052.1:63292-85317 GCA_040880285.1 Pseudomonadales bacterium
GGCAAGGTTTTCAACGCGTTTGATCACGGAACTGCTGAACAGGTCCGCGAGGGCCTGCCGGGAGGGTTCGAGCTGAGGTCAGACGGTTACGGGAGATACCGGTAAAACCTTCAGGCGTGACCGGGGAACCTATGGTTACGACTGCTCAAAAAGAGTAAGTTAGATCATGTCGAGTTGCAGGACAGGTTACTTATGAGACGCTTTAACCTACTGATTTTCCTCACTGCCACGGCGTCGTTGACGTCTTGCATGGCCCCGATGAAGGTGCCCAGGACAGCGACAATGCAAGCCAATAGTTCCTATGAATGCCGCCAGGAACAGATCATCGGGAGCCGCCTGCCACAATACGTCTGCCGGTCAGACGCCCAAATGAAGGAAGAACGCGCCTACGCACAGGAACTCTTGCGTCGGGGCGACCGGGTGGTTATCGATAACCAGGGAACCTCTGAACAAGCCCGCAAAGATGCGTTACCGACGCAGGCGCTTTAGCGCATTCGTGATAGGGATCAGCTCAAGCGTTGCGCGGATCATATCGAGTGCTCCAATTTTTGAGCCATCAATATTCATCCAGCGGTCAAGGGGGACCTCCAGGAAGTCAGTTAACTCATAACCGGGCACCTGCCCCATACCTTCCCTCAGTCGACCGATCAATTCCACATCAAACGACCACCTCGAAAGGAAGGGTTCACCGATGGCCGCCCGTAAATTTCCGGTTACCCGAAATAATTTTGCGCCACATTGCGTATCGTAGACCGGCATCTTGAGAATTGCCGAAGCGAGGGTCGCAAATATTCTTCCGCCATAGTGACGCAAATTAGAACGTTCCACACGCGAGCCAAGATGCCTCCATCTGGAGCCCAGCAAGGCTTTGATAGTTTCATTGGATCGCATGAGCGAAAGTAACCGTATAATTTCGGCAGGCGGCGTCGCAAAGTCGGCATCCAGGTAACCGGTGATCCTGGCATCTTTGGCACAAGCCTCGCGCAGACCAAGCCGGACGGCCTCGGCTTTACCCATATTGTGAGACAAATCGAGTACCTCGATACGCTCCGGGTAACGTCGGCTTTGCTCGTCCAGAACCTCATGGGTTTGATCAGTAGAACCATCGTTAACAAAAATGATACCGAGTGCGGTCTCTTCTAACAATTCTGAGATCGCGCTGGTATCGAGCCTGCGTTCCTCATTAAAACAGGGAATAACGAGCCAGGCATCTATCACGTGGTTTCGAGTCCGCCGGTCTCGGGGGCTGGTCTGGCACGCTGGTTATATAAAAGCTTACGTAACTCGGCAGCTTCCTCTTTCGACAATTGTGACGTGTCATTGCGCATCTCACTACCTGCCGCCATCCCCTTGATGACAGCGGGTCGGTTCGACAATTCTTCAAACCAGCGTTTGAAGTACTTGAAGTCATTGATGTTCTGACCCTGCCCCTCGTGATTAACGGTCCAGGGATAACAGATCATATCAGCGATAGTGTATTGGTCACCGCAAATATAACGTTGCTTGTACAACTGGTTGTTCAGGACTCCATAAAATCGATTGACCTCATCAGTAAAACGAGTCACGGCATAAGTCTGGTCTCCCTGGTTGTCGCCAAGACGTCGGAAATGGCCGCACTCTCCTGTCTTGGGACCCTGGTTGGCCATCTGCCACATGACCCACTGAATCACATTATATTTACCACGCGTATCCACTGGCATAAATTTTCCGGTCTTCTCGGCGATGTACAACATGATGGCCCCCGACTCGAATACCGACAGGGGCTCTCCCCCTTCCACCGGCTCATGGTCCACCAGTACCGGCATACGATTGTTAGGATTGATCTTGAGAAACTCTTCGGTGAACTGGTCCCCCTTGCCAATATTGCAGGGAATCAGGTTGTAAGAGAGTCCACACTCTTCGAGTTGGATGGTTACTTTCTTGCCATTGGGCGTCGGCCAGTAATGTAGGTCCAGCATCCTTTTTACCTCATTGAATCGAAATCCAAGTTTGCCATTACCGGGGGGGACTTTGAAACGCGCCAACCAACAGTTAAAAAAAAGACATCGCTGGTTGGCAACCGGGCTGCCTGGGCAATTGGCGAAATCTCTACTCCCGGTGGTGAATTTCGCCAATTATCTCCCCTGTCAGGATTAATATTTCTCATTAAATCAATTAGATAGCGAATTGGCATAAATAGTGTATCCATTCCGGCAGTACCACTGACTGGAAGCCTGGATGATTGACCTGGTATTGCATTTTCTCTTACTCGGATTCGTGATCTTCCTGATCGCTGAGTCGCTGCCGGGTATTTATGTTGCCGGTTACGGCACGGCGGTGGGCGTCGCCGTGGTCTACGGGCTCATTAACATCACCCTCGGGACTGTCTTCAAGATACTGGCCATACCGCTGATCGTCATCACCTTCGGCATCTTCCTGATCGTCATCAACACATTCCTGTTGTGGTTGACTGATGAGTTATTTGAAGACTTCGAGATCGCCGACATGGGCACGACGTTTCTGGCAGCAATACTAATTACCCTTACGGACACTACCCTGGAGTGGATACTCTAATGTACTTTTTAAAACTGCGAAGTTTACGCAACACGATGATAGGTCAGGTCACACCGAACCGGGACGTGAGTGACAAGTCAATCGAGGCGCTTCCTGAAACGAAGCACGGAGAGGCTCATCATCACAAGGAAAAACACCAACAGCGGCCAAAGCTCTGCCCACATCTCGGCTAATTCTGCACCCCGCAATAGAATGCCGCGAACGATTCGCAAAAAGTGAGTCAGCGGAAAGATCTCCGCCAGCCACTGTGCCGCCCGTGGCATCCCCTCAAACGGGAACATATACCCCGACAGCAATAACTGGGGCAGGAAACTGATAAAGGTCATCTGGAATGCCTGGAACTGACTGCTCGCCAGTGTCGATATGACTAGCCCCAGCGTCAGGGTCGAGGTGACAAAGAAACCCACGGCAACGTAGAAGTCAATAAGCGAGCCGTTGATCGGTACATTGAACAGGTAAACGCCAAGCAACAGGATCAAGCTGACCTGGATGTAGCCAATCACGATGTAAGGCAGGATCTTGCCAATCATCAATTCAATGCTGAGCACCGGCGTTGTAATCAAAAGTTCCAGATTACCGTGCTCTCGCTCTCGCACGATCGCGATCGCCGTAAACAATACCATCGTCAATGTCAGTATAACCCCGGTCAGTCCAGGGACGATAAATACGACTGAACGTCGCTCGGGATTATAGTAAGGGCGAAAAGAAAAAGTATCGGAAGGCTGCCCAGGCGGGCGACTGGCGCGTCCCTCTACCGGTAATTGTACCAACCCTTTTGCAGTGGACAGGATGATTGGATCACTGCCATCCACCAGTAACTGTGCAACGGGTTGCCCATTACGAATCCGTCTGCGTTCGAAGTCCGGTGGAATTAGTATCCCGACCGAAATCTCACCACGTCGCAACATTGCCTCAAGTTCACTCGATGATGCGGCATCGGTAATAATGTCTATAACCTGCGTGGCGTGGGCATCGGTTATCAGCGCACGGGATGCAGTGGTATTGGCAAGATCGACATAGCCAGCAGGTAGGTGCCGCACATCCTGGTTGATGGCATATCCGAACAATAACGTCATAATGATTGGAATTCCGGCAATCATACCGCCGGTTAAACGATCACGGCGTAAATGCAGGATTTCTTTTCGGGACACGGCAGCAATGCGGGCAAGTGATAGCATTCAGGTGTCCATCGTCGCCATTACGAATACATCTTCAAGGCTGGCATCGACACGTGATGCGTGAGCACTGAGCCCCTTGTCAGCCAGTCGATCCCGTACCATTTGTCCAGGATCATTAATGTCGGGACTAACAAGCACGTGCAGGCGCTTGCCCAGTTGGGCACAGCTTAAGACCCCATCCAATTCGATCAAAGTATTACGCATCGCCCTTGAGTCTTCCCCTTCTACCTCGATCACACTGGCACCCAGGTCCTTTTTCATCTGGTCAGGTCGCCCGGCCGCCACCAGTTTGCCTTCGTCGAGTATGGCAAGTTCATGGCAACGTTCAGCCTCATCCATGAAGTGGGTGGAAACCAGAATGGTAGTGCCACAATCAACCATTTCGAACAGGAACTCCCAAAACTGGCGTCGGCTCTCAGGGTCTACTGCACTGGTTGGCTCGTCCAGAAACATAAGTTCAGGCTCGTGCAACGAAGCAGCTGCGAGTGCCAGACGCTGTCTTTGGCCACCGCTCAGAGTCCCGGCAAACTGGTTTACCCGGTCGTCCAGCCAGAAGCGTTTAAGCATCTCATTAATGCGACGTTTCCGATCATGACCAGGCAAGCGATAGATCCGATACAGGAAATCGAGATTTTCCCAAACGGTCAAGTCGTCATACAGCGAAAATTTCTGGGTCATGTATCCGATCCGTGCCAAAAGCGCGGCTGAGTCTTCCGGAACACGGGTATCAAGCACATTCGCGCTGCCTTCACTGGGTTGCAGCAATCCACACAACATCCGGATCATCGTCGACTTACCTGAACCGTTGGGGCCCAGAAAGCCGTAGACACAGGCTTTTGGGATTGAAAGATTCACATGGTCGACTGCAACCAGATCACCAAAGCGCCTGGTCAGACCATGGGTTTCGATGGCAAGCGTCACTGTTCTTCGACCCCCGGAAAGTGAACCTGAACCGGAATTCCAGTGGGAATTACCAGCCCGCGAGTATCAATCAGGTCAACTTCTGCGAGATAACTCAGGTGACTGCGGTCATGCTGGGTCAATGCAAAATAAGGCGTATAGCTGGCATCATGTGCGATCCAGCGAAGCCTGCCGTCGAATGCAAGGTCATAACCGTCGATCCTGATCTGTGCCTGCGCCCCGACGGCAAGCCGGGTCCTGATCGGTTCCGGCACGTGGACACGGGCATACGGGGCCTTTTGACGCACGATTGTGAGGACGATGGTACCGGCCGATGGCCGTTCACCTTCTTCGAAAATGACAGACTCTACCAGTCCTTCTACCGGCGCTGTGATTCTCGTCCGTTGCAGGGTGATTTCCGCCTCCTCTACTCTGGCTTGCGCCAGGTCATAGTTACCTCGCGCCGCATCAATCTCTTCTATTCTGGTACCTTCGAGTAGTTGCGAGACCATCGCCTCGGCTTCATCTTTTCGTGCCATTGCAGACTTGTACCGACCCTCCAATATATCTATCTGGTTCGGTGTCGCGTACTGGTGTTCCACCAGCGAGCGCTCCCGTTCGAGTTCCAGTTTTGATGTCTCCACGTCGCTGACTGCCGCCTCAACCCTGGCGCGCGCGGCATCAATGTCCTGGACCCTGGGTCCGGCCTCTGCCTGCGTCAATCTGGCACGGGCAAACGCCAGTTCCGCCCTTGCCGCCTTAAGCGAAGTCATAATCCTGGCGGCGTCTTGTCGCACCAGCACTTGGCCCGGCGAAACCACGTCACCCTCAGTTACTCTGATTTCTACAATCGCTTCATTGTTGTCAGCAATGAGAGAGATACGATCTACTTCTATAGTGCCCATCGAGACGTTTTGTGGCAGCGGCACCTCGCATCCGGCAAGGCCCAGTACTACAGCCGGGATCAATACCGTCAGGATCACGTTTATCAATTTTCTAGTCATCGTCTTTCTCCGCTGCCGTACCCTTCGTTGCCGAACCCTTCGCTGCCGTACCCTTCGCTGCCGTACCCTTCGCTGCCGTACCCTTCGCTCCCTCGTTAAACAGTTGTGTTGTATGCGCGACCAGTTGGTCGGCAAATGCGTCATTGAACTCATATCCCAATACCGGACGTAGCAGCGGCGCTGCAATGAAGGGAAAAACACACATGCCGACAAGCGATAGCATGGTCAGCCGGGGATCGAGGTCACGACGCAATTGACCGGCTGTTATATCTTCAGCAATGCGAGGCGGCATCATTTCGATCGCTTTGCGGACAAAACGCTCTGCGATTACTTTCTGGTAGGAGGGGTTACCCGACAGGACTTCCCTTACCATCAACTGTGGTAACGATGGATCAGCATTGAGGGCCCGTATGTAGTGATCGATGAACGCTGCTGTGACGGGCTCGTCGTGCTGACCTGCCACCTCCGCAACCACGGCCAGGACTCGATCCAGGCCACGTTCAAGGACCGCACGCATCAGGCCCTTTTTGTTCCTGAAATAGTAATTGATCATCGCCGGGCTCACGCCAGCTGCCTCGGCTACCTCGCGTACACTTACGGCATCGGCTCCCCGCGCCGCGAACAATTTTGATGCAGCCAGCAGCAGCGCCGTCTTTGCATCCTGGGCATTGTCAGCTTGCCTCGGGCGACCGGGTTTACGGGTATTGGCAGTCATAGGATCGACAACCGCTCCGGCTTATATTAATTAAACAATTGATTAATTTAACGTCTTTGCGCTGCCGAGCGCAAGACCAATGTTGTTGAAGCTTTATCGAACATTGGAAGAGTGACAATATTTTTTGGTAATTCAATTACTTGCATCGGACAACTCAAAGGCCAGGGCATGGCTGTCGGGCTCGCCCGTTCCAGCGTAGAATGCCGTGCACTCATGAAAACGTTCTATTGCCAAGTCTGCGGACAGATGATCTTCTTCGACAACGCCCAATGCCTGCGTTGTGGAAGCCAGCTCGGCTACCTGCCAGACCAGTTTATCCTGTCAGCACTCGAATCCTGCGACGAATCCCGCTGGCGCTCACCGGATGGCAGCCTCTATCGAAAATGCGCCAACACTTCGACCTGGCAGGTTTGCAACTGGATGATCCCGGCGGCCTCAAGCGATCAGTTTTGTGTCTCCTGTTCATTGAATGAAACCATCCCGGATCTGTCACAGCCTGAAAACCTCGACTCCTGGCGCAAGCTGGAGCAAGGCAAACGCCGCCTTGTCTATAATTTGCAGCGACTGGGTTTACCGGTGATCAGCAAGAAGGTCGACCCGGTGGGCGGCCTGGCATTTGAATTCCTGAAGGAGCTGGATGCGGCTTCAGAGGAGGAGCGTGTCAGGACCGGACACATCAACGGCACCATCACGGTCAATATCGTCGAAGCCGATGACCTCCAGCGGGAACTTACCCGGCTGAACCTGAATGAGGCCTACCGCAGCATACTGGGCCACTTTCGCCATGAAAGCGGACACTACTACTGGTGGCGCTTCGTGAATAATTCAACGCTGCTGGAACCCTTTCGTGCCCTGTTTGGCGATGAGCGAACGGACTATAAAAAATCGATCAGCGCTTACTACACTAAAGGTCCGTCGCCGAACTGGCAGAGCGCCTATGTCAGCGCCTATGCAAGCTCACACCCGTGGGAAGACTGGGCTGAATGCTGGTCACATTACCTGACGATTATCGATGCCCTTGAGACTGCACAAGCGCATGGTGTTGTCCTTGCCCGGGATCATTCCCGCCATCTGTTCACGCCCACCGATAGTTATCGTTCCGAGTCCTTCGATGAGATGTTGGAGGAATGGCTACCCCTGACCTATGCTATCAACAGTATCAACCGCAGTGCCGGTCAGAATGACCTGTATCCGTTTGTCTTACCGGGACCGGCCGTCAATAAACTGCGATTCGTCCACCGTGTCGTCAAACAGGGAAGGTCGGAATCCTCACCCGCTTAACCAGGAATTTTCACCGGCAATTCGCGAATACCGTGAATAAAGTTCGATCTCAAGTACACTGGGTCACCCACCACGTCGATTCGCGAGAAGCGTTTCAGTATCTCTTCCCACAGTACGTTCAATTGCATCTCAGCCAGACGATTACCCACGCAGCGGTGGATCCCGAAACCAAATGAGACATGCTTGCGAGGATTGACGCGATCGATGATGAACTGGCTTGCGTTTTCGATCTCCGATTCATCCCGGTTACCCGAGATATACCACATCACTACCTTGTCCCACTTTTTGATCGTTTTACCACCCAGTTCAATATCCTCCATGGCCGTTCTTGCCATGTGTGCGACCGGTGACTGCCATCGAATGATTTCCGGAACCATCTTCGGAATAAGTTCATGATTGCCGAGGAGTTTTTCGTACTCCACCGGATTCTGGTTCAGCGCCAACACACCACCGGAAATGGAGTTACGGGTGGTATCGTTGCCGCCCACAATCAGCAGCAGCATATTTCCCAGAAACTCGTTCGGCGGCATATTTTTGGTGGATTCGTCATGGGCCAGCATCGAAATCAGATCAGTACCGGGAGCATCCCAGGCGGCGCGTTCCTTCCACACCGCGTCAAAGTACTCAAAGCACTTCCATAGTTCCTGAAATCCCTCTTCTGCCGTTGCAAAGAAGTCCGGGTTACCCAGGTTCTCCACCGTGTCGGACCAGTAGATCAGTTTATGCCGGTCTTCTTGTGGGACATCGAACAGCGTCGCCAGCATCTGCCCGGTCAATTCGACAGAGACCTCACGTACCCAGTTGAACTCTTCATTGCGTGGCAGGCCATCGAGGATCTTTCCAGCGCGCTCGCGAATCAGTTCCTTGAGTTCCTGCAGGTGCGTCGGTGTAAACATCGGGGTTACGACCTTACGTTGCTCATCGTGCTTCGGTGGGTCTTGCATAATGAACATCGGCAGGTGGAACATTGAACTGGTATCGATATCCCGATTGGGGCGGCCCCCAAGACGGATACCCCCATTCATAATGTCCGATGAGAATTGGTCATGGTGGGAATCAACATACATGATGTCCTTGTATTTGGTGATCGACCAGTAGGGCCCCCACATACTGTCTTCGACCAGGTGAACAGGATCCTCCGCCCGCAGGCGTTCGAAATAAGGCAGCATCCGATCCGCTTCAAATAGTGACGGGTGCCCCGGGTCCAGCTTTTCAATGGGGATGGCATAAGGATCAACATCCACATCAATGGCGTACTTTGCCCGCAGCTCGGCATTAGACAGCTGCTGATTCTCCGTTTCTGTGTCCGACATTCGGTATAACTCCTATAACCCAATTACTTGTGAATACTATTGATCACGCTGGATCGAGAGAAAAGATCATCTTTGGACAGGTGAGCTGGCCGCCCGGGACTTGCACGAACCTCAAAGGTAGCGTCCGCGCGTGCGTTTGATGCCCTTCGGCACAACATAAGGTGTTGACCTGCCGACCAGCGTTTCAATCAGCAGCAGCTCCTGGTCATCGTGGTTCTTGAACGGCGCGGGCGCTATCCGGTTGGCACGATTGCGATCAGCCAGGACATAAACGGGCTCGTCGTGATGTTGGGCCACGACCGTCCGTGTGACCGTCGGATCGTCGGCAGCGGCAATGTCGGTTGTTCCATAACAAGTGCAGACATAGGACAATTCCGGTTCCGATTCCACATAGACCCCGGTGCCACGAATCGCGATAACCGCGGTCGGCGTCCGGATCTCCGTGGCGCGAGAAGCAAACACACTCAGGGCCTTGCCACGCTCCAGTGCATAGCCCCTGGAAGGCGTTTGCGCGCCTGGCATCTGCATTCGACTGTTCGCCCGCATGAGAAAAGCGTCCTTGCCGAACACGAACACGGTTTCACCCTTCTCATCGGTTTCGAGCACGTCACCCGGGTTCACCCGGGTCTCAAGGCTCGCAGCCATCCCGTTGACCGTGACCTCCCCCATAATCTGGAAAATCGACTTGTCTTCCGGCATTTCTTCCGGCATCGGCATCAGGCGCTGTATCCGTGGACCGCTCGCACATCCAGGAACCGTCGCGAATACGCCGGTGCCCAACAAGTAGATCAATAGGCGCCTGCGGTTTTCATCGATATTGGGAATGACATTCACCGTGAATTCCTTGTAATCTTCAGTTGTGGAGTCGTGTGATGTGTCTATTTTTTGTACAGTTCTGACGAGTTCCCAATGAAGCGAACAACCCCGGTTTACCTGCTACTTTTATTAGCTCATTTTCTCGCAAATAATGCCAGCGCCGCACCCTATGGATCCGGCTGGTATCAGGAAATCCAGGCCTCAATCGGCTATGAGGACAATGTCGCCCGTTCCTACCGCGCCGTGGATGATACGGATGACGTAGTCTCTTCGGTTGCGGCCGGTATCGGTTACAGCAGCAAAGTCCGGGAGAATCTACAGCTGGTTTGGTCAGGATATATCGCCTACAACCATCACGACGAGTTCGACAAGCTCAATAACATCACCACCTCCCTGGGGCTATCGTTGGCCTACCAGCCCAACACTTCATTTGACAGCCACTGGTATGAATCGACGATCCAGGTCTCCCGGCTCGACTATAAGGATAATGATGCGCGCGAGGGTTATCTCGTTACTGGAGACGCCAGTATTAACCGCCGACTCGGTATGATGACAACCGGCAGGATCGGTTATCGCTATACGGATCTTGTATTCGATAAGACGGCCGCCCAAAAGAATCGTGATGCCGCATTTGATGTCGCCCGACATGAAATCTTCATCGGCATCGACCGGTCACTGAGCGACCGGCTCTCCGCCGTGGCAGAATATGGTTACCAGCATGGCGGATTTACATGGTCTGTCTCAGGGTCGCCCAATCCGCTTTTTTACGAGGTTGCTTCGAAGGATTCGGCCTTCTCGACTTGTACTTCAGGCGGCTGCGATAATTGGATGGCCTACCGTAGCGTGGTCGATATCCACATGATCGATGTTGGACTGGCCTACTCACTCGACTTGGTGAACTTCGATCTTTCCGCACGTTACTACCGTGCTGGGGGAAGCGCAGGACCAAACTACAGTGACTGGTTGATCCAGATTGGCGCTCTCTGGAATTTCTGATATCAGCAAACTTTTTCTATTGAAATTCTACCGAACTTCTACCGTACGAGACGTGTTATCAATAGGCGTTTATCGACATTACTGACCACGGACCTCATCAATCATCGCGCTGACCAGTTCACCGAATTCATCATCCGAGAACTCTGAGGCAAGCCATTCCCGCTCGAGTCCGGGCGATCGCGTGAGGTCAAGCGCCAGGCTTCGGATCAGTGACTGAATCTTTTCAGCGTCTCCCTGAAGTTCCGAGTGTCGCACGGACATAAGAAACGTATAAAAGCGATCTCGCGCTAGTCCGACAAAGCGTTTATAGTCGGCCTCTTCCAGGGTGTCACCACGGCATCCACGCTCCCAGACATCTGCCGCCGCCTGGTAATAGGATTCCCTGTCAACTTCATCGTCATCACCACTCATCGAGGCTCGCTCCTATATGATTGCGTGACGGACCCGGGCCGACACCCATTCACTCAGTACCACAGTAGCAAGAATACATAGCAGTATCACCGAGACCTGTTGCCAGGCGACAATATTGATGGAAGCCTGCAGCTCAAGGCCGATACCACCGGCACCCACCAGCCCAAGGACAGTGGATTCACGAATATTGATGTCCCATCGGAAAACTGTAGTGCCGGCAAATGTCGGCGCGATCTGGGGCCAGATCCCATAGGTCATAACAGCAGCCGAACTGGCCCCGGTTGCGGTCACTGCCTCGATCTGGTCTGTATCGATTTCTTCTATCGCTTCATACAAAAGCTTGGCCACGAAGCCGATAGACCTCAGCATGATCGCAATAATACCCGCCAGGACCCCCGGCCCCAGAATCGTCACCAGCAACAAACCCCAGATTAATGAGTTGATCGACCGTGAAGAGACAATGATAAATAATGCAACTGGCCTGACCAGCATCACGGACGGCGTCGTGTTCCTGGCGGCAAGAAACGCAATGGGTGTGGCGATGAGCAGCGACAACAAGGTACCCAGCGTCGCAATATTGATGGTATCCCACAATGGCCGCCATAAACTCTCCATATACTCCCAACGCGGTGGCAACATTCGCGCACCAATGTCTGCTGCAACCCTGGGTGCATCGGTCACAAAAAACCATTCCGTATTTTGGGAGATGACATTCATACAAAAGGCGAACAGCGCCACCAGCAACAGATAGACGAAGAAGCGTACGAGACGTTCGGCGAGGCTGTATCTTTGCCAGGTAAAGGCTGCTACTTGAGGCTTATCGTCCACTCATTGCACCCTTGACCGAACAAAGCCCGAGACATATTCAGACACCATGACGATTACAATGATAACGATCAGGATCGCGGCAGCCGTGTCGAACTCGTAACGATCGAAGGCGGTATTCAAAGTCGCACCTATGCCTCCACCACCGACTATGCCTACCACAGCAGACTCCCGGAAGTTGATGTCGAGCCGATACAGGGATAAGCCGATGATCCGTGGCATCACCTGAGGTTGGATCGCGTAGTTTACCCATTGCATCCAACTGGCACCGGTGGCACGGATCGCTTCCGCTTGCGAGGGATCCATGGCCTCAATGTCCTCTGCCAACAATTTGGCAAAAAAACCGATGGTTGCAACCGACAGTGTGACCAGCCCTGCGAATGGACCAAACCCGAACATGGCAACGAAAAAAATGGCCAGAATCACTTCCTGGAAACTTCGAGAGGCGGCGACAATCGCCCGGCACAGGTAATAAATGAGAGGGGGAGAGATGTTGCGTGCAGCTCCCAGTCCAATCGGGATGGATAGCAGAATACCAATCACTGTCGCGCCCACCGTCATGGTTAGGCTCTCGATCAAACCTTGTTCGATATCCCGCCACTGGGTTACGAAATCCGGTTGCGCAAAAGCCGCAAGGAACACCAGCGACCTGTCCAAACCTTCAGCGACCCGCTGCCAGTTAACGTCCACTGTTCCCAGTGCTGTAGCGAGATAGGCGGCGGCAAGTACCGTCAGCACAAAGCGCAACAACCTGGATTGAATGAGCGCTGGTGGTCGCCAGGTTGCAGCGTCAAACCTGCCGGTCAATTCACTCACTCAGGCTCACCCGGCTCATTTAGGACAACCCCGCCATATGTTCATCTATTGGCTCGTCCGGACCGCCGTTTTGGGTTCGCTTCGCCTGCCGTGTTGCGGTCCAGTCTTCTTGGCCGTAGATCTCGCTCAACCTATCGTTATCGAGTTCATCCGGCGTACCATCAAACACGATTTCTCCATCGCGCAGCCCAACGATTCGAGGCGCGAACATTTTAGCAAGGACAACGTCATGGATATTGATTATCGCCGACAGGTTACGTTCATCGCAGATCTCAACCAGAAGCCGCATAATCTGGCGAGCCGTACGCGGATCAAGACTCGCCGTGGGCTCATCTACCAGCAACAGGTCAGGATGCTGCATGACCGCCCGTGCGATTCCGACTCGCTGGCGCTGCCCCCCTGATAGCTCATCGGCACGTTTATCATAGTGATCTGCAAGATCGACCCGGCCCAGCAGGTCATAGGCCTCCTGCACAGTCTCGCGCGGGAATCGTCTGAAAAAACTGGTCAGGAAGCCGACATATCCGAGCTGGCCAGACAACACATTTTCCATCACCGTCAGGCGCTCTATTAACGCGTACTCCTGAAAGATCATCGCCATTCGACGTCTTTGGGACCTGAGCTTGCGTTTGGATAATCGGGTCAAGTCAACATCATTGAGCCAGACATGTCCTGAGGTGGGTTCAACCAGACGATTGATACATCGAATCAAAGTACTTTTACCTGCGCCGGACGGACCGATCAGCGCAATCAACTGCCCAGCCTCGACATTGAGATTGATATCCGTCAGCGCAACGTCACCAGTGGCATATTGTTTGTTGAGGTTTTCAATACGGAGCATACATCCAGCCTATCACAGTGCCATTTCGAACATCGGCCAGTTCACCTGCACGCATAAGATACATTGTTAGCACGATCAATATTACGAATCACTTCCCAATAAGTCTTGTAATCGATGCTCAGAAATTTTTCTTCACCGGATTTCAGGAACTCCTCGGCAAGTTTCGTACCGGTCCAATCGAAAGTTGCAAAGGCTTGCCGTACTTTTGCAGCGAGATTCGGATCCAGGTTATAAACATGACCAAACGCGGTTGTCGGAAACGTCTGGGATCTATACAAAACCTTCAGGACACCGGGGTCAATAACACCACGTGCGATCATTCGCTTCTTGACGGAGCTTGCAATAGCACCAACCGCATAGTCCTTGTTAACGACACCGAGTATCGTGTTGTCGTGTTTGCCCGAAAAAGTATGGGTGTAGTCTTCACTACCAATAAGGCCGTACTCCGACTCCAGTATGGCTGTCGGTGCCTTGAATCCCGAATTGGAGGTAGGGGAAGTGAATGCGACAACCTTGCCCCGGATATCCTCCGCCGAGTCAATGCCACTGTCACGATGGGTGATGAGTTCCATTTCGTAACCGAAGCTGTCATCAGCTGATGCCATCATGGCGACGGGGACAAAGCCGGCGCAGTTCACCGCAAGCGGTGTCGATCCGGTATTAAAGCCGGCCACATGGAGCCTGCCGGATCTCATGGCCTCTATCTGGGCGGCATTGGATTGCACCGGAAAGAAGACAACACGTCTTCCCGTCACGGCTTCCAGATGTGTCAAAAATTCAGACCAGACATCCCGGTATATGGCCGGGTCCTCGACCGGTGTGTAGGCGAAAATGAGCGTCCGGGGAACCAGATGCCTTGCCGGCAGGTCCGCCACCAGGTCACCATCAGCATCGCAATATCGCTCATCCAGGTCACCGCGCGGGCAATTGTCGGCAATAGCCGAAGCACTGAATACCAGCAGAAAGCATAATCGATACAACATGGATAATGGTCCAATCAGGGCTTTGCCTGACATCTTATCAAAGTTCGACCAGTTACCGTTTCGCTATACACTTGCCATAAAATCCAGCGTGCGCTTATAGGTCGCATCATCCGGCGCCACGATAGAACCACAAAAATCCGTTACACCAATGTCCTTGAGCCGTTGCAGATCGGCCTTGAGCTTCTTTTCAGGTCCCGCTAGCGCGAGCTCCGCGGGTCCGGCGACACCTTCCTTGTCCAGCATGGCACGATAAGACGGTAACATCCCATAGATCTGCAACACCTTGCCGATCATTTCGCGCGCTCCACTGATATCGTCAGTGACAACAATCGGAAATCCAGCTGCGATTCGTGCTGGCGCTCTACGGGCAACTGATGCTGCCTTATTAATTGAAGGAATAATATAGTCAGCCAAAGTGTTTGGTCCCGTCATCCAGGTCACCGTACCGTCTGCCAGGCCACCTGCGATCTTAAGCATCACCGGCCCCAGCGCCGCCACCAGTAACGGCACAGGTTTCATACCAGGAAACGACAGTTTGAGGTTGTTGATCTTGTAGTGCTCGCCCTTATAGGTAACCGCTTCTCCTTCCAGTAATGGAGTCAGGATTTCAAGATACTCTTTCATATGCTTTGCAGGCTTGTCATAGGACATGCCCAGCATGTCTTCAATTACCACCTTGTGGGAGAGGCCAATACCAAGGGTAAAGCGACCATCGGTAGCTGCGGCCGTGGTCAGGGCTTGCTGTGCAATCGCAGAAGGATGCCGGGGATAGGTTGGCGTGACTGCTGTTCCCAGTCCAATTGTCCTGGTTTCCCGGCCAATAATCGCTAGC
The DNA here is from genome assembly GCA_040880285.1 of Pseudomonadales bacterium. Taxonomy (GTDB): domain Bacteria; phylum Pseudomonadota; class Gammaproteobacteria; order Pseudomonadales; family Azotimanducaceae; genus JANQJA01. The sequence goes on from JBBDIT010000052.1 coordinate 78,757, forward strand.
GTTGAAATCGCGTCCAGGCCGAAGATATTGGCCATCCACAAGTTGTCAAAACCACTGGTTTCAGCGGCCTGCGCTGCCGCAACCAGTCCATCAATCGTGCCGTCCGGCCCGTCACTTGCGCCCAGCATAAGTCCCATCTTCATATGGCAATCCCCGTAAATTTCAATAGCCTGTATAGCAAAGACCAGCCCGGGATGGGAAGCATCGCCGCAATTATTCTATTTATTGCTGCCTTGACCGGAGCCCCTTGCGGTATTGTTAGCGATCCCTATAATCCGCACTTTTTCGAGTAGCGCACCTTTGAAACGCCCTTTTTCCAAAGACGAGAAAATCGAGAAATCTTTGGGTCACTCTATTAAAGATGGTGTCACGTTTGCCATCATGGGCGGTGTCAGCGAAAGCTACTTCGGTGCCTTTGCCGTGTTCCTGAAGGCAACGGCGCCACAGATCGGACTGCTCGCATCCTTACCGCCACTCCTGGCGTCCTTTATCCAGATGTTCGCAGTCTGGCTGGGCCAGGTCACCGGAATCCGAAGAGGTATCATTGTCACCGGTGCACTCTTGCAGGTTTTTGCTCTCGTCTGTGTCGCCTTGCTGCCGTTCATGTTTCCCGACTATGCATTTGCGTTGTTGCTGGCGAGCGTCATACTTTATTTCATCGGTCCCAACCTCGGCGCACCACTCTGGGGAAGCCTGATGGGTGCCCTCATACCCGAGGCAGTTCGCGGACGTTTCTTTGCACGGCGCAATCGGCTCTCGTCCATGGCTTCTTTCTCGGCATTGATCATTGCCGGTGTTCTGCTGCAAGTATTCGACTCGACCATAGGCGCTTACTACGGATTCCTCGCCATTTTCTCGATCGGTATGTTGGCAAGAGGTGTATCCGCCTGGCATTTACACCAGATTCACGACCCCTCTCCGTCTCACCACACCATTCCGTATGCGGAGCGCGATCGCATACCCTCGCTCGGGTTCCTGCGATCCAACCCCAACTTCCTGCGATTCTCGATTTTCTTTGCGGCCATGCAGTTGGCGGTGGCCATTTCTGGTCCATTTGTAGTGGTATACCTGCTGCGGGATCTCGGCTACAGCTACATTCAGCTGACCGCCAATACCGCCGCGTCAGTACTGGTCCAGTTCCTGGTCTTGAGTCGCTGGGGTCGGCTGGGGGACTTGTTTGGTAACCGCATCATCCTGCGAGTCACCGGATTTTCGATACCGGTGGTACCGTTGCTGTGGGTACTGTCAACCGACTTCTGGTACCTGATATTAGTCCAGGCGATCAGTGGCCTGCTCTGGTCCGGTTATTCATTATCCGCCTCCAACTTCCTGTTTGATTTGACGCCCCAGGGCAGGCGCGCCGGCATGATGGCGATGCACAATCTCCTGTCCAGCATTGCTGTTTTTTTTGGTGCAACTTTCGGCGGTTACCTGGCGCTGCATCTGCCCACGTCCATCACACTTGGCGACTTCCAGTTCAGCTGGTTATCCGTATTTTACGGCGTGTTTGTCACCTCTTCGGTCTTGCGCCTGTTGGTTGCGCTACGATTCCTGCCACACCTTGAAGAAGTCCGAAGCGTTCGCAACATGACCTACCATGGACTGATATTCAGGGTTACGCGGTTCTCTCCGATTTCCGGTCTTATTTTTGATGCTGTCTCGCGAGTGCGTAAAGGCTCGAATGGAAAGTGACGCGGAAGATCCCACGCGGCTTCACAACTATCGGAACTTACACTATGCTCGGGCGACAAGAATTTGGTTAGAGAAGGTAACTATGACATTCCGAAGATTGATCGCCCTGCTACTCCTGCTGGGTCTTCCGGTTGTGGCCCAGTCCGCAGATATCCCCAGGACGAGTGCTGGTAAGCCAGATATGAACGGAATCTGGCAAACCATGAGCGAGGCGAACTGGAGTCTCGAGATGCAACCAGCAACGCACGCCCCCATGTTGCGGGATGGCCCGGAAGGCCCGCTTGCGGCTATCGACGTCCTGAAACTCGGCGCCGTAATTGCGGTACCACCGAGCCCCGGTTTTATAAAGGGCGGCGGCAGCATTCCCTACTCAGACGCGGCCCAGGAGAGGCGCCAGGAACTGCGCGAGGACTGGGTGAACCAGGACCCGGAAGTGAAATGCTATATGCCAGGCGTTCCCCGTGCTACCTATATGCCCTATCCGTTCCAGATCTTTCAGAATCCTACCTCGTTCTTTATCGCCTACCAGTTCGCCGGTGCGGTTCGGGACATCTACTTGAACGATCCTGGCGAGGCTCCGGTGGATTCATGGATGGGCTGGTCCCATGGCACCTGGGAAGAGGATACTTTTGTCGTCAAGGTGACTGCCCAGGTGGATGGCACATGGCTGGATCGCACCGGTACACATCACAGTGCCATGATGACTGTCACCGAACGCTATTCGATGATGGGTCCGAACCACATTCAATATGAGGCAACAATTGAAGATCCTGACGTGCTGACCGGGCCCTTTACGATAGAGATGCCTTTGTATCGACGTGTCGAACCCCATTTGCAGTTGCTGGAATTCAAGTGCGTAGAATTTGTTGAAGAACTGATCTATGGCGAATTTCGTCGTAACCCATTGGAACGTCCGTAAAAGTGATCGACGGGAGGATAACTCAAATGAACATCCGTATACGGGTCCTGGCAGGGGCATTTCCTGTTGTCCTGGCATTAGGTGGCTGTCATTCAGCTGCCACCGAAAATCACAGTTTGCCCGACTTGTCCGGCACCTATGATATCGCAACCCTGACGCCGCTACAGCGGCCAGAAATGTATGGTGACAATCTGCTTTTGTCTCCCGGGGAGGCGAAGAAGATCGCCATGCAAGATGCTGCCGCCAAGGAAGCACGAAGCCAGGCCAGCGACCCGAATCGGCAGGCACCGCCTGCAGGCGGCGATGGTTCCCAGGGTGCCGCCGGTAACGTGGGCGGCTATAACACCTTCTGGATCGACGACGGTGACAGCGTGGTCGAAGTTGACGGCAAGTTCCGCACCTCGATAATCACGGATCCTCCGAACGGACGCATACCCCCTATGTTGCCGGAAGCCCAGGCAGCCCTGAGTAAGCGTTTTGCTGCATTCCGTCGCGGTAACACCGGACAAGCGTGGTGGGTCCATGTGGGTGACGGCTCGGGTCCCTACGACAATATGGAACAAAGAGGCACTGGTGAACGGTGTCTGCTGGGGTTTGGATCGACTGGTGGACCACCCATGTTGCCGGTCCTTTACAACAACCTCAAACGGATCGTGCAAACGGACGACCATGTCATGATCCTGGTCGAAATGGTGCACGACGCGCGCATCATTCGATTGAATAGCGAGCACTTGCCACCTCATATGAAACGTTGGCTTGGAGATTCCATCGGTTGGTGGGAAGGTGACACGCTGGTCGTTGATACGACAAACTTTCATCCGCATGCCGGCTACCGCGGCTCATCTGAAAACCTCCATGTGATTGAGCGTTTCAGGAAACTGGCGGACGGCAACTTGCTGTACAGCTTCACGGTCGATGATCCCACCGTATGGACGGCATCCTGGAGCGGCGAATACACCTGGCCCCGATCTGACGACAAGGTTTTCGAGTACGCCTGCCATGAAGGTAACTATGCCCTCGGCGGAATTATGAGAGGCGCTCGATTGCTCGAAGCAGAGGCAATGCAGGCCAGGCAAGAGTCAGGAGAATAGCTGCCTGGTAACCGTTAGCTCACATCAACCGGCACTTCACGATTCACTTACCGGTTCGCCGAACCGGTAAGCCACACTATTGGCATGATCAATCCCCGGGGACCCACATGAAAAAATTCGGCCTCGCCCGAGCGGCCACCATCTTTTACCTTGCTGCAATGCCGGTGGTCAATCACGCAGCGGAACCAGCAGAGCGCCATCCGGGCAGCCTGATCTATGAGCAATATTGTGGCGTCTGCCACAACCAACCGGAATCCGCCCGCTCACCCTCCCTTGCTGCGCTCAAGCAGATGACGGCCGATCAACTCAAACTGGTGTTGACTGAGGGCATCATGCAGGAACAGGCCGGGATACTGGATAGAAGGCAATTCGCCGTCCTGATCGACTACCTCGCAGTCAAGGAAGCCGACAGTAATGCGTGGCTCGCAGACTGGATGTGCGGGGAGCAAGACCGATCTGTTGACCTTACCCAACCCGTCACCCTGGCCCGGGTTGGCGTCGACTTTGAAAGTACGCGCCACATGACAGCGGCACAAGCAGGGCTCAGCAGTTTGCAGCTGAGGGACCTGGAACTCGCCTGGGCCATAGGCTTTCCTGATACCAACGCCCTCAGGTCATCACCGGTTATCATCGGGAACCTCATGTACTACAGCCCGACACCGACGGGTCGGGTCCTGGCAATCGATGTCACCAAACCTTGCGTCAAATGGGTATATGAGGCTGGCACGGAATTACGAACTTCCATGACCTATGGAGAATTGGGTGCCAGTGGCCAGTCTGCACTTGTCTTTGCCGACCGACGTGGCCAGGTCCATGCAATTGATCCCGAAACCGGCACAACGATCTGGAAGGCTGAAGGTCGACATTCCCGCCAGGCCGCTATCACCGGCGCGCCCCAAATCGTCGGTGACAGGATCATTGTGCCAGTGTCTGGCTCCGGCGTTGGTCGCGGTGCCAATCCACAATATGAATGTTGTGTAGAGCATGGTGCAGTGGTTGCGCTCAATGCCGTAACCGGCGAACAGCTATGGACCTACCATACGACGGCCGAGGCAACCTATACCGGCAAAACCAATCGCCTGGGAGTCAAATTGAGGGGGCCATCCGGCGCCCCCGTCTGGTCGACTCCAACCATTGATTTAGCTCGAGGGCTGGTCTATGCCACTACCGGGCAGAACACTTCATTGCCCGCAACGGACACCAGCGATGCGGTCCTCGCAATTGATCTTGAAACCGGGAATTTGCGCTGGGGATTCCAGGCATTGGCCAATGACGTCTGGATCATCGGTTGCCGCGATGATCCGGCACAATCGACACCCAACTGCCCATCACCCGAAGACAGTGTTCTGAAAGATTTCGACTTTGGTGCAGCTGCAATCCTCACCAAAAACCAGGATGGCAAGGACATTCTGCTCGCCGGACAAAAATCCGGTGACGTCTGGGCGCTTGACCCTGACACGGGTAAGCTACTCTGGAATACGCGGCTGGGGGAAGGCACACCGCTAGGCGGTATCCACTGGGGCATGGCAACGGATGGACAGCGCGTGTTCGCGCCCATTAATGACCCGGTCTCGCTCTGGGCTCTTTCGAAGTCGGAACCAGGCATGAATGCCCTCGATGTCACGACCGGCAAAATCCTGTGGCGAACGCCAACCCGGCCCGATTGTGAAAACGGTCGCAAGGAAAGGTTTGATCAGTGTGATCGCATGTATGGACTGTCAGCCGCACCGCTTTCGATTGACGAGTCCGTGGTGGCTGGTTCGCTGGACGGAAAACTGTACATCTTCGACTCGGCAACCGGTGAGACAATATTCGAATACGATGTCCTGAAAGACTTTGAAACTGCCAACGGTTTTGCAGGCAAGGGCGGCTCGATCGAAAGCCAAACTATCGCCGCGGGGGCTGGCATGATCTTTGTCGGCGCAGGCTACTCCCAGTTCCGCCAGGCACCGGGGAATGTTCTCCTTGCATTCAAGCCCAAAGGAAAGTGATGCCACAACCGGCACTGTCCACCGGATGAAGCGACACTACTACCAGGCCGTATTCGCCAGCCTGTTGGTGCCCACATTCGCGCTTGCACACAATATCCCTGACAACAATGTGCAATACGTGGAAGCACTGGTGGGCCCAGCCGTCCTGCCGTTTATGTACCTCGGGGCCAAACATATGGTGACCGGAATCGATCACTTGCTGTATCTGGTGGGGGTGATTTTCTTTCTGTCCAGCGCTCGGGATATCGTCTTGTATGTCTCCCTGTTCGCAATGGGCCATAGCATCACATTGTTGCTCGGAGTACTTGGCGGCTTTGGTGTCAACGCCGATTTCATCGATGCCGTCATCGGAATTTCAATCGTCTACAAAGCGTTCGAAAATCTGGGAGGGTTTGAGCAAGTTCTCAAAATCCGACTCGATACCCGCCTTGCGGTATTTGTGTTCGGACTTTGCCACGGACTCGGTCTTGCAACCCGATTACAGGAGATCACTTTGTCCGATGATGGCCTTATTGTGAACTTAGTAAGCTTCAACGTGGGTGTAGAGTTGGGGCAGGTGGTCGCACTGACCATCATCCTGTTGTTATTAATTCCGTTGCGAAAGATCGCATCAAACGATCACAGCGCGATAGTCGCCAATACCACGTTGATGGCGTGCGGATTCACACTGGCCGGTTATCACCTGACAGGAGCCATGCTGTGATCCGCACTCGTGCCACCATCATCAAGGCGACAATCACCGCGGTGTTGATGGCGTCGCTCATTCTGGTGACTGTCGTATTGCCCGCCGAGTACGGCATTGATCCTCTCGGTACCGGGGAGTATTTCGGCCTGGCGGGATTGTCAGGCACTGCATCCCCGGCAGTAA
>JBBDIT010000052.1:85417-88905 GCA_040880285.1 Pseudomonadales bacterium
ACCGGGGAGTATTTCGGCCTGGCGGGATTGTCAGGCACTGCATCCCCGGCAGTAACGGAGCAAACCGGCCCACTGTCGAACGACAAAATAACGTTTGTACTCGGGAGCTACGAGTCCGTGGAATATAAATACGAGACGGAGCGTGGTGCGAGTCTCGTCTATGACTGGCGAGCGACCGCACCAGTGACCTATGACTTCCATGGAGAACCTGTAGAGGGTCCCGCGGGGTTCGCTGAAAGTTACACAGCAGGCAAGGCCGCGCTCGGGCAAGGTAGCTTCGAGGCGCCCTTTACCGGCATCCACGGGTGGTTTTTTGAAAACCGAAGCTTTGCCGATGTGACCGTGACCCTCCGGACCAGCGGCTTTTATCGAAGGTCCTTTACTTATCGCGATGGCTTCGTTGACACCCGGGAGTTCGGCGACCCATAGGCACTGCCTGTTACTGGATACGTTCGCCCTCGGCCCAGTAAAGCTGGTGACACGAAAGGCAGACGTTGTAGAGCGCGCCGCCGACGTTGAACAAAGCTTCGGCATCCTGTGCTTCAGCCGCAGCCATGGCACGCTCACCTGCTGCTACCAGGCCCCGGGAAATCTCAGCCCAGTCCTGACTGTCCACTGCACGTCCCGGCATCAGCAAGAGATTTCCCGTCTCTGTGACAACGGCCGCAGCCTGCTGGACTGCAAACCAACCTTCGTCCGTGGTCGGCGCGAGATCGACTTCACCATCCTGCGTTGAGACGAAGCCGGCTGAATCCCAGATCACATCCGCAGCAGGTTCAAGCACCAATGCCATGGTTTGCTTCACATCCAGCACGGCTCTATAGGGAGCCTCCGGCGAGCGCTCTGTACATGCGCCCAGCAACAAAATTGCCGCGATTCCAATACTATTTTTGAAAGTCAATTTCACCGGCAATTCAATCAGCGCTCGCCCGGGTCACGACCATCGTCCGGTGCGCCGGTACCTGAAGATCCCATGAATATCTTGCGACCATCAGTGAAGGTGATATCCCGGCCGTTAGCGCGATTGGAGCGATCTTTTGCCTGATAGCCATCGACTACAATCTCGGTACCCGGCGTCAGGGTGTTGCGGGTCAATCCACGGCGCAGCAGTGTATTGGGGGTACCGCCCTCAACCATCCAGGATTCTTTCGAGCCATCCTCGTTGGTCACCTCAACATGAATCCAGGCATGGGGGTTTACCCACTCAACTTTAGTAATCGGACCGCGTAAGACAAGCGGTCGATTGGGATCAAACTCTGCGCCAAACGCATGGTGAGCATTGCTGGTGGCTGGTAACAAAAAAGCGAGCAAACCCGCCAGAATCACTGTATTGGTCTTCATGCCTTCGATTGACTCCTTTTTTCGACACATCTGGTTCAGGCAGGGCAAGACAGTAGGGTATCATCGGGCACGGACTTTTTGCCAGCGCCACCTGTAACGTTTTAGCGTGACGCGAGTCCAATAACACAGAATCAGCTCAGGGGTTGCACGATGAATCGAAGGATGAATCGAAGGACACTCATTGCCTGTATGGCCGCAATGCCGATACTGGCGACGCTGGCGCGGCGCCCGGTAGTCGCAGCGGCCTTCGAGCTGCCGGAATTCACACCGCTGAAAAAGTCCAAAGAAGCCTGGAAGGCACTGTTGCCGGTAGACCGATATCGGGTGTTGTTTGAGGAAGACACAGAGCGGCCCTTCTCCAGCCCACTGGACAAGGAAAAACGTGACGGCCTTTTTATCTGTGCCGCCTGTTATCTGCCACTGTTCCTGAGCGAATACAAATACGATAGTGGTACCGGCTGGCCCAGTTTCACGAGGCCAATCGAAGGGGCTATGGGTAAGAAAACTGACTTCAGGTTGATCTTGCCACGTACCGAATATCACTGCGTACGTTGCACTGGCCATCAGGGCCATGTCTTCAAGGACGGGCCGCCACCACGCAACGAACGCTGGTGCAACAATGGCCTGGCGCTTTTGTTCGTGCCGGAAGGTGAACCCCTACCAGCATTGAGAAGCTGAAATAAAACGCAAGGGGAACTTATGCGCCAGATACATCCCGGATTTTGGTTAGTAATATTGCTGGGTCTGCTGGCAGTCATCACGACCGCCGCGGCAACCCCGACGACCTCCAATCAATCCGAAGGGGAAACTGCCGTTGCCATCTTTGCCGGTGGCTGCTTCTGGTGCATGGAGCCACCCTACGACAAACTTGAAGGCGTGATATCAACCACCTCCGGCTATACTGGCGGCACCCGGGAAAACCCCACTTACAAGGAAGTTTCATCCGGGCGCACGGGCCATACCGAGGCGGTTCGCATCATCTACGATCCTGCCGTCATTGACTACCAAACGCTGCTCGATGTGTTTTGGGTGAATATCGATCCATTGGCAGAAGATCGACAATTTTGTGACCGGGGAAGCCAGTATCGTGCCGGTATCTTCTACCTGAACGAAGAACAAAAAGCATTGGCAGAAGCGTCCAAACAGGCATTGATTGATTCGGGCCGGTTCAGTCAGCCAGTCGTAACCGAAGTCACCCCTGCGTCAACCTTCTACGAGGCCGAGGACTACCACCAGGACTACTACCTCAAGAACGCATTTCGCTACAAGTATTACCGCTATGGTTGCGGCAGGGATAAACGCCTGGAAGAATTGTGGGGTGAAGGCGCAGCGGGCACTGGCTAACAGCAGCCGCCGATATCCGTGTCCCCGGCGGGATCATAAGCTGCCTGCACTGCTGAGGCTGAAATATCCACGGTTTCCCTGAATGCCGCTGCCGCCGATTTCCGCAGTTCGTCACTGGTCAAAAAGTCGATGGCGGTCATGGCCATCGCCTTGGCGCCGTCGAGGCAGGCCTTGTCGCCAAGGCCCGATGCTGCCCACTTTGCGAATTCAGGGTTGTGAATCACTACCCCCCTGGGCGCGCAGGCGATCATTGGATGGATCGATGGCACCCGATGACTGACGTTGCCCATATCTGTGCTGCCGGCAGAGCCCGTCGGCATCTTCTCAATTGGAAAGAACGTCCGGCCCAGGGACTCTGCGTTCGACTGGTACGCCCCGGCGAGAGGCCAATTGGTATTCATATCCAGGTAATCCGCTTTTGCCCAGCTGACCTCTACCGAGCACCCGGATGACAAGGCACCTGCCTCAAAGCAGTTCCGCACCCGCTGTTTGAGTGGCGCCAGATCCTCGGCATTGGCAGCGCGCACATAAAAGACACCGGTTGCCTCCTCCGGCACAATATTGGGTGCATCACCCGCCCTGGTAAAAATACCGTGGATGCGTTCTGTCGGCCTGATGTGTTGACGCAGTTGCGCCAGTGCCTGGTAGGCAGTCACCAGCGCGTCCAGGGCATTGATGCCCGCATGCGGCATGGCCGATGCGTGTGCACTCTTGCCATGGTAGGTAACCCGCACTTCCGAAACGCAGATGCAGGGCATTGTCACCAGGTCCACGCCGGAGGGGTGCACCATCATCGCTGCATC
>JBBDIT010000052.1:89005-94054 GCA_040880285.1 Pseudomonadales bacterium
GCATCCATCATACTTGCGCCTAATAGGTAACGGATTCGGCGATGGTCCTCCAGCGACCATTTTCAACAACGGACAGCACTGACTCACTAACACCCTTGTGATCTCCCGGCCCGAATTCAAGATGGTACCCAAAGATATCAGTATAGTCGGTGATCCCTTCCATCGCCTTGATGAACGATTCCCGTGTCAGGTCCCGGCCAGCGCCTTCCAGTCCTTTTACAACCAGGTCAGCTGCACGCCAGCCTTCCATCGCCGGCACACCCGGTTCATCACCATGTAACTCAACATAGTTATCCCACCAGGCCCTGACTTCTTGTGACATCTGGTCGTCCGGATAGATCTTCACCATATGAACAAAGGCATAGTAACCTTCGCCGGCGCCACTCTCCTGGTCGGCGATCACCTGACCATAGGCGGCGTTATTACCGACAAAATCGACATCAAAGCCCATCTTCCTTGCCGCCTCCAGCACCAGGATTGTATCCCTGTGTACCGTCCCCATAAAAACCACATCGCAACCGGCATTGCGCAGGCGAATAATGGCCGCCGTGAATTCCGACTCGGTGGGTTTGTGGGCGCTGGTTTCCGCTAATTTGAGCCCCATTTCCTCCAGTTGGTCCTGCGTTGCCTCAAGAATTTCCTGCCCATAGTCAGAATCCTGGTAGATCACGCAAGGACGCTCCTTACCCCGGTTCTCGACGAAATAACGGACCCCGGCACGAATTTCATCATAATAGATGCCACGTTGGGTAAACTTGAGGTCGTGATATGGCTCAATCATGGATCTGGCGCCGGTCAGCGGAAACATATTTGGCACACCACTTTCAATCTGTTGGGTCAGTACGGCGTTGTTCATGGGCGTACCGAGCGGCAGCAGCATGGCGAAGATCTTGTCGCGGTTGATCAGCTTGTTGGCAGCCTGGATCGCGCGAGGCACCTGGTATTGTGTATCTTCCACAATGAGACGAATCCGGCGCCCGTGAATACCACCCTGCGCATTGACTTCATCGAATCGCATTCGGGCACCGTCAATGGAACCGACACCCCAAATAGCGACAGACCCCGACAGGTCGGTATGGCTCCCCAATGTGATTTCGTTGCCAGTAACTCCCGGTGTCGACCCTGATGCCGGGTCGCCCTTGCCGCCAGCATCACCCTCGCTACCACCACCGCAGCCCGCCAGCGCGTGGCATACAACCAGCGCGGCGATCACTATTTTCATCCCGTTTCCCATGACAGTTCTCTTCCCGTTGTCAATTCGGGGGTAACATATCATAGCGCCTGCGCTCACGCAGTTCCGGCTTTTTATCCGCATCAAGGCTTTTTATCCGCATCAAGGCTTCCTGAAGGTTACGCATACATGTCGTTGATCAAGTCGGCGTACTTTTCGTTTACAACCTTGCGCTTCAGTTTCATGGTCGGTGTCAGCTCATCATCCTCTGGATCCAGTAGCTGGTCTATCAACCGGAACTGCTTGATCGTTTCGACCCGGGCAAATTTCTGGTTTACACTTTCTATCTCTTGCCAGATCAGGTCCTGGACTGCCCTGGAATGGCACAGGCTGGCATAGTTGGTAAAAGGCACGTCATTGTCCTGTGCAAACCTGGTGACATTCTCATGGTCGATCATCACCAGGCAGGTCAGGTAAGGTTTTCGATCACCGATGACAACCGCATCGGATATAAAAGGAGAGAATTTCATCTGGTTTTCAATCTCACTTGGCGTAATGTTCTTGCCGCCTGCCGTGATGATAATGTCCTTGATACGGTCCACAATGTAGATAAAGCCATCGTCATCAATTCGACCCACATCCCCTGTATACAGCCATCCCTGCCGAAAAGTTTCCGCTGACTTTTCAGGTTTGTTCCAATAGCCCTGGATCACGCCGGGACTTTGCAACAGTAACTCACCTTCATCCGACAACTTGACCTCGGCATCCGGCGCAGCCCTGCCGACACTGCCAAGGCGAAAATCACTTGCCGTATTTGCAGAGATGATACCCGTACACTCGGTCTGTCCATAAACTTCATACATGGGTCGGCCGATCGCCCAATACCAGTCAATGAGATCCGGCGCGATGGGCGCGGCGGCGGTCGAGAGCCAACGGCATTGGTTAATGCCGAGATGACGCCGAATATTGTTGAACACCAGGCGATCAATGACAAAATGAGCGATTCGTACCAGTACAGGAACGCTCTGGCCGCTCTTTTTATAGTCCGCGACACGTGTACCGACACCAAGCGCAACATGATAAGCGCGGCGACCCAATGCTGTACCTTCTTTCAGTTTGATGGTGACCGTGCTGTATTGCTTCTCCCACACCCGCGGTACCGCAAAGTGTATGGTGGGTTCTACTTCCTGTTGGTCCTGGCTCACCGTTTCCTGGTCTTCCACCAGATTGACCACACACAAGGATTCCAGCGGACAAAATCCGTAAAACATGCGTCCGGCGACGTGGGCCAGTGGCAGGAATGCCAGTTGCTCGTCGGTCGGTTTAACGCCATAGCACTTCTGCAGCGTCACGATCATGTATAGCATGTTGCGGTGGCTGATCATTGCACCTTTTGGCGGACCGGTGGTGCCGGACGTGTAGGTAAGGATCATCAAATCCTCAGGCTGTGCCGCTTCGATTTCCCGCACCCAGCTATCGCCATCTTCACAAGCGCGTCCCAGCTCCAGCAGGGCCTCGAAGCTGATGCACAGGTCGTCATCCAGGTGACGTAACCCCTCCATATCGAAAATGATGATCTTTTCCAGCGTCGGCGTTCGCTCCCTTACTGCAAGCACCTTGTCCAACTGTTCTTCATCTTCTGCAAAATAAAACCGGGAGCCGCTATCGTTTATAAGGTACTCAACCTGGCCTGAGGAATCAGTGGGATAGACCCCGTTGGTGACACCACCTGTACAAATGATTCCGAGATCGGCAAACAGCCATTCCTTGCAGATCTCAGAGGCAATACTGCAAACATCCCCACGTACCAGGCCCAGCGACTTCAGGCCAAGGCCAACGAGTCGCACAGTTTCGCCATACTGGCCCCAGGTATATTCGTTCCAGATGCCAAAGTCCTTCTCCCGCAGGGCGATCTTCGCTGGCACCTCCTGCACCCTCTTCCAGAAGAGCGCAGGCACAGTGCGGCAGCCGTCAACGCTGACAATCGGTGGTTGCGTTTTAATATCGACAATGTGCTCTGCCATCAAAATGCCTTGTGTCTCCGGCTACTCACTTCAACGCCAGGTCTTTCGTTGTTTCCACCTTCGTCGACCACGCGCACCTTCTTTGCGCATGCCGAGATAAAACTCCTGGATATCGGTCGCTGCCGACAGTCTCTGGCAGGTATCTTCCATTACGACCCTGCCATTTTCCAGCACATAGCCGTAGGTACCGATATCCAACGCCATGGTTGCATTCTGTTCAACCAACAGGATCGTCATGTCCTGTTCTTCGTTTAGACGCTTGATGATATGGCCTATCTCCCTCACCAGCCGGGGAGACAAACCAAGGGAGGGTTCATCTAACAACATAAGTCCAGGGCGCAACATCAAGGCCCGTCCGATCGCCAGCATTTGTTGTTGCCCACCAGAAAGATACCCCGCCTGTTGCCGCCTCTTCTCTTTTAGTACTGGAAAGTAGTCATAGACGACCGATAGGTCCTGCGCAATCTTGTCGTCCTTGCGCGAGAAAGCACCCATCATCAAATTTTCCTGCACGGAAAGGAACGGAAACACTTCTCGCCCTTCAGGCACATGACCGATACCGAGTCGTGCGACCTTGTCCGGGTCCATGTTCTGGATTTCATTGCCTTCGAACAGAATCTTGCCTTTTTGCGGATCCATCGCACCGCTGATGGTTTTCAAAACCGTCGTCTTACCAGCACCGTTGGCTCCCAGTAGCACACAAATCTGACCGCTTTCAACCCGCATACTGACACCACGTATGGCCATAACAGGTCCGTAATACGTTTCTATGTTAGTCAGTTCAAGCATGACCGAGGTACGCCTTCAACACTTCCGGATTAGACTGAATTTCACCGGGTTCGCCGACAGCGAGGAATTTACCGTCGGCCATTGCCATCACCCGATCCGACGTCTGGAGCACCAGATTCATATCGTGTTCCACCATCACTACAGTGACGCCCAATTCTTCATTGATGTCCTCTATCCAGAACGACAGGTCCTGGGTCTCTTCCGGATTGAGCCCGGATGAGGGTTCGTCCAACAACAGCAATTTTGGCCTCGTACATAGCGCCCTTGCCACTTCCACAATTTTTCTCACACCGTATGGCAGGTTGGCGATCAAGTGGTCACGGTAGTGCTGGAGATCAAGCAGATCGATCACGTCTTCAACTTCCTTGCGGAAAGCGAGTTCCTGTCGCCTGACCGATGGCAGGAACAGGAGTTCCGACAACAAATTGGTACGTCGATCAATGTGTTTACCAATAAGCAGATTATGCAGCACTGACTCATGTTCAAACAATTCTGTATTTTGAAACGTCCTGGCGATCCCTGCCTCGGCAATGGCATGGGCCGGCACGTGTGTGATGTCTTTCCCACCAAAATACAGGCTGCCTTCGTCAGCATCATACAACCGACTGATCAGGTTAAACAAAGTGGTTTTACCGGCGCCGTTAGGACCGATGATACTGAATACTTCCCCGGCGTTGACTTCAAAGGACACCTGCTGGACTGCGAGAACCCCACCGAAGTGCAACGACATGGCATCCATGGTAAGGATACTCATCTCATCCGCTCCGTTCGCAAATAACTCTTCTGTCGTTGGTGAGTCGCCTTCCGATATAGTGGGAATTGTTCAAAGTAACTGCGGATTTTAAGCCAGCGACCGTAAATACCCAGCGGCTCATAAATCAGCACCAGCACCAGTATCAGCCCGAAAATCCCCGGCTCCAGACCAGGAATCTGCGCCACTGGTTCCGGCAGGTAATCACGCATCACGGCGATCGCTTGCGGCAACATGCCGATAAAAATAGCCCCGTAGATAACTCCATGCATGGAGCCGAGACCACCCACGACAACCATTAGCAATAGCTGAAT
>JBBDIT010000052.1:94154-98317 GCA_040880285.1 Pseudomonadales bacterium
TGTCCAAGACTGACAAGGCCCGTATAGCCAACTAATAACATCAAACCGATACCAGCGATCGCGTAGATGAACACTAGAGACAATTCCCCCAGATAGAAGCTGTCAAGGAGAAATGGTGCAATCAATACCGCGAGCGCAAGGCATGCAAACCAGAACTGCTGACCGCTGTGTTTGAACAGCTTGATGTCCTGGTTATAGCTGGTCTTTTTGACGAACCTCACACTTTTTTCCTTTGCATGCTCGCAAATATGCCTTGTGGGCGAATTAACAGCATCAGCAGTAAGATGATGTAGGCGCTCACATCAGCAAACCCGGGCGGCAGGTAGAGGGCAGCAAATTGTTCGACGATACCCACCAATAGTCCACCGACGATTGCACCCGGTAGACTGCCAAAACCACCGACAATCGCCGCGGCAAATGCCTTGATACCAATAAACCCCATGAGTGGATCAATCAGGGATACAGGTGCCACAAGAATACCGGCAACCGCTGAAATCATCGCCGACAGGGCCCAGACCAGGGAATAGATTCGCTTGACGGGGATCCCCACGTAATAGGCGGCCAGCTGATTCTGTGATGATGCCTGCATGGCAATGCCAAGGCGCGTGAACTTGAAGAATGCAAACAAAAGGAGACAGAGCAACGCCGTGCCTGCAACAATGGCCAGGTTTTCAAAGCCGATGATAACGCCATTCATCTCGAGCACATTTCCGCCATAAGGTGTTGCCAGCGCTCGTGGCTCATTGCCCCAGACCGCACCCGCGACGGCTCGGATAATAAACCCAAGACCAATGGTCAGCATCAGTACCGAGAACGGTGGCTCGCCAATCATGGGGCGCAGTAACGTCCTCTCAGTGACAACCCCGAATGCCGCCATGACGACAAGGGTCGCCAATATCGTCCAGAGAAATGGCCAACCGAGGACATTGGAAAAAGTATAGGCAAAAAAAGCACCGAGCATCATCATATCGCCCTGGGCAAAATTCACCATTTCGGTGGCTTTGTAGATCAGCACGAAACCAAGCGCGATCAAGCCATACACACATCCCTGGGAGATGCCACTGACGAGTAACTGGAGTACTTCCATTAAGCCTGCTTACTTCTTTTTAGTTGGTTTCCCAATATTTGTCCTTCAGCAGTCGCTTGTACAATTTACCAGTCGGGTGACGAGGCAGTTCCGGCAGAAAGTCTATCGTACGCGGACACTTGACCGGTGAAATCTTCGATCTTACGTAACTGATGAGTTCCGCTTCAAGTGCCGGACCCACCTCCGTCATATTGGCCGGTTGCACTACTGCTTTGACCTCTTCACCAAATTCTTCGTTCGGGATACCAAAGACTGCCACGTCCACTACCTTCGGATGGGTTATCAGTACGTTCTCGGCTTCCTGTGGGTAGATATTTACACCGCCGGAAATAATCATGAACGACTTGCGGTCTGTGAGGTACAGGTAACCCTCATCATCGAGATAACCCACATCACCGAGTGTTGTCCAACCTTGTGGTGAGCGACTGGCATTGGTCTTTTCGTCATCGTGCAGGTATTCGAACTGTCCTCCGCCTTCGAAATAGACACCACCGGTTGCTCCAACAGGAAGTTCGTTGCCGTCATCGTCGAGTATATGGATCTTCGAGTTACCTGATGCACGGCCAACTGATCCCTTATGCAATAGCCATTCCGCCGACGTGATCGCTGTTGAGCCATTGCCTTCAGTACCAGCATAGTACTCATAAATGATTGGCCCCCACCAGGCAATCATCTGCTCTTTAATCGCAACGGGACAAGGCGCGGCTGCGTGAATTGCATACTTCAGGCTTGAGACATCATGGGCCCGCCTCACTTCTTCCGGCAGCTTCAACATCCGGACAAACATGGTAGGCACCCACTGGCTGTGGCTCACCCTATATTGCTCGATAAGCCGAAGCGCTTGCTCGGAATCATAATGTTCCATGACAATGCTGGTGCCGCCATAGCGAAGCACGTTCATATTGAATCCAAGTGGCGCGGCGTGATACAGAGGCGCTGGCGACAAGTAAACGGTATCTTCATCAAACTGGTATCGATCCCTGGCCGCACTCATTGCCGGAATTTCGTCGCCAAAAGTACCGGGGGTTAAGAGTTTTTTCACACCTTTCGGACGCCCGGTGGTGCCTGAGGAATACAGCAAGCTCTGTCCATAGGATTCATCGGCGATCCGATCTTCAGGCATTTGCGCGATCGCGGCTTCAAATGAAGTGGTACCGGCCACCACGCCGTCAACCATAAAACAGGTAGGCTGGTTGATGAGTTGCTCCCTGAATCCATGGAAGGTATCGGTCAACAGACTCGAAGTCACCAGGACCCTTGCGCCACAATCATTGACGATATATTCGATTTCCTCGGCCAAAAGGCGATAGCTGATCGCCGTGAAGTAGAGTCCTGACCGGTAGGCGGCCCAACAAATCTGCAGGAACGCAGGATGGTTCTCCAGACAGATCGCGATGTGATCTCCCCGCTTGAGACCGAGCGACCGGAACAGGTGAGCGGCCCGGTTTGATGTCGCCTCGAGTTCCGCGTAGGTAATTTTTTCACCGGTTTGGGCCATAATGTAGGCGGGCCTGTCAGGCGTTCGAGCGGCATAGAATCCTGGATACATCAGCGCAGAGATCATCGAAAGAGTTGCGTCGATGTTAAACCGATCAAGTGTGAGGCCACAAGCAGTCACCGCCATCGCACAGTCGCACAATCCCGGATTCACACAATCGATGGTACCGACCCCGAATGACATGTTAGTTTTGTGGTTCGTATCCTGCATCTTGATAGAGGAACAGCTGGTGAATCTGACCACTCCAACCGCCAATGCCATCGCAAAGCACCTGATGGACCAGAACCAGACTGTCTCGGTGGCCGAATCATCCAGCGGTGGCATCATCTCTGCCAGCCTGTTGGCCATTCCAGGCGCGTCAGCCTATTACCGAGGAGGCAGCGTAATTTATACCTTGCCGTCAAGGCGTGCGTTTCTCGATATTTCCAAAGACAGGGTTGATGGACTAAAGCCGCTGTCTGAAGAGATGGCCGCCGTTTTCGCCCAGGCTGCCAGAATTAAACTCGACGCGACCTGGGGTATCGCTGAACTGGGGGCAGCCGGCCCTACTAATAGCCGTTATGGCCATGATGCAGGTACCAGTGTGATTGGAATCGACGGCCCGGTTAGCATAACCACCGAAATCCGGACTGGCACAAGTGATCGAGAAGCCAACATGTGGTCATTTACCGAAGCAGCATTGTCACTGTTCCAAAAAGCGCTGGAGGCCTCCTGTGAGTGAACCCGTCAACTATATGGAGCGAACCCGCCAATTCTATAAAGCGCAAGGCTTCGATCGACCCTACCAGTGGGCGCATTTTGATGACATTCCGTTTCACTTACCTGATAAGCCGGCCAGCAATGCGACGGTTACCATCATTACAACGGCCGTTCATCCAAACGACAAGTCGACGCCAATGATCGGACGTAAAGCGCGATCCATCCCGTTCGAAGACGTGCCGGAGAATTTTTATACAGACGACCTTTCCTGGGATAAGAATGCGACCCACACCGATGATCGCAGATCCTACTTTCCACTGGAAACCCTGGAACTACTAGCCGAGGGTGGTGCGATAGGCGCCCTCGCCCCGCATTATCATTTCGTGCCAACCGAGTATAGCCAGAGAAATACCATCGAGTCGGATGCACCGGCTATTGTCTCTGCTTGTGTCAAGGACGAGGTTGATATCGCAATTCTTGTACCCTTGTGACCTGTCTGTCACCAGGCCGTCAGTTTGACGGCCCGTATTCTCGAAGCTGCCGGTATTGCCACGGTTATCATCGGCTCTGCCATGGATATCGTTGAACACTGCGGCGTCCCCCGCTATGTCCACAATGATCTTCCGCTTGGGAACCCCATTGGGCCGCCTGGTGAACGGGTCACGCAGGAACAGTCGGTACTTGCCGCACTGCATCTCATTGATTCAGCCACAGAGCCTTCAGTCATCGAAACCGAAGTTCGGTGGCCTGGTGGTAATAGCTGGAAGGCAAACTACCTGCGTGTAGATGAATCCAATCGTGAAGTGTTGCGACAAATGGGAGAGGAAAATCGCCAAAGGCGTAAGGCCCAACGAGAGGCGGGCCTTACCAGAGACCAGG
>JBBDIT010000053.1:0-20691 GCA_040880285.1 Pseudomonadales bacterium
ATTGCATAAAGCGGACGGTCCTGGCTGTTGCTTGAAGGTGCACCCGACCCGCTCCGGGTTGTTGTTACGAACTCGAAGCCAACAAATCCATAAAGGCGAGACCGGCATTGGAGAGCGTACGCTGCGTGTGGTGAATGATACCCAGTTCACGATATATTTCGACATTGGGAACATTCAGCCTGGCTGTGTCCGAATCCAGCATGATTGCCGGCAAGACACTCCAGCCAAGCCCAATTGAAACCAGCATCTTGATAGTCTCAAGATAGTTGGTGGACATACTCAGATAAAGCGGTAGTTTGTGCTCGTCAAACAGACGCTTTACGATGCGCCCGGTAAAGGTACTCATATCCGGCAGGATTGCCGCATGTTCGGACAATTGTTCTATGGTAACAATGTCCTCGTTGGTGAGTGGGTGGTCCGGCGCGCACATAAACACGAGATCGTCACGCCAGATCGAAATGGACTTGAGACGTTCATGTTGACCGGGTGCCAGCGTGATGATCCCCAGTTCCAGATTGCCTTGAACGATTTGTTCATAGGCCACTTCGGAATCCATAAAGTGAAGGTCAAGGGAAACATCCGGATACCGGGCAGAGTAGGCTTTGAGTACCGGTGGCAAGCGCCACAAACCTATGTGGTGGCTGGTGGCCAGCGAGAGCCGGCCGCTGGTTATTCCGGACAGGTTGGTGATGGCGCGTTCTGTATCTTCCACGCGCTGGAGAATTTCCCGACCGCGCTCCAGCAGTTCGTGACCGGGCGCCGTCAGGTTAACCGTGCGACCGATGCGATCGAACAAACGCACACCCATTCGGGATTCCAGTAGTGCGATTCGCTTGCTTACCGCGGGCTGGGTCAAGTGAAGCCTGGCGGCCGCCTGCGAGAAGGAACCGCAATCGGCGATGGTAACAAAGGCTTTGATGCCATCCAGTTCGATCATGTTGAATTCCCAGAGTTCATGGAAATCATGAAAATCATGAATTTGAGTTATTTAAAAATTGATCTTAGCATTTGCCGTGGAAAAAGCTAAAGTGCGCGCCACGCAAATGGGGTCTTGATTCAGAGGTTTTGCAAATGGAAAAAGTGAACGTAGCGATTGTCGGTGCTACTGGTGCCGTGGGTGAAGCCATGCGCGAGATACTGGAAGAAAGGGCATTTCCCGTCGACCAGCTGTTCCTGCTGGCCAGCGAAAAATCCGTCGGTATGAAGCTCGGCTTTCGAGACCGTAGTATCAACGTCCACAACCTTTCGGATTTCGACTTCAGTCAGGTCCGTATCGCCTTGTTTTCCGCTGGTGGCAGTATTTCCGCTGAGTATGCCCCTAAAGCGGCGGCGGCAGGATGTGTAGTGATCGACAATACGTCCTTCTTCAGGCGAGATCCGGCCATCCCGCTTGTGGTACCGGAGGTCAATGCGCACCGCATTGACGACTACAAGGCCAGTAATATCATTGCGAATCCGAATTGCTCGACCATCCAGATGGTGGTGGCGTTGAAGCCCATCTACGATGCTGTGGGTATAACACGAATCAACGTTGCCACCTACCAGGCGGTATCCGGTGCGGGCCGCAAGGGTGTGCAAGAACTGGCAAGCCAGACAGCCAGGCTGCTAAATGGGCTGGACGTCGAAAGTGCCACCTTTACAAAGCAGATCGGTTTCAACGCGATTCCCCATATCGGCAACTTCGAGGACAACGGGTACACCAATGAAGAAATGAAGATGGTGTGGGAAACCCGTAAAATCTTCGAGGACGATGACATCGTTGTGAATCCGACGTGCGTACGAATCCCCGTCTTTTATGGGCATTCCGAGGCAGTTCACATTGAAACCGGTCAGAAAATCAGCCCTGCCGGTGTGCGGGAACTGCTTGCAAAGGCTCCCGGCGTGACCCTCATGGACGAAACCAAAAATGGGGGTTATCCGACTCCTGTGCCGGAAGCAGCCGGGACGGATCCAGTATTCGTGGGCCGGGTTCGTGAAGATATCTCTCATCCTAACGGCATCAACCTGTGGATTGTGTCCGACAATGTGCGCAAAGGTGCGGCTCTAAACAGTATACAAATTGCCGAACTTTTGCTAAAACAGCTGTAATAAGCGATACTTAACGCAACATTTAGAGACCATTTCTAGGTTTGGCTTGCCTCTCATTAGCGTCGTGCGATGGGTCGGCATGGTCCTGGTTTGGGTCGGAGTTAGGAGAGAGATAAAAATGATAGGAAGGCTCTTGTTGCTTGGCGTGCTCACATCAGTTATTTGTGGCAACGCTTATGGCCTCGGCCTGGGAGAACTTGAGCTGCGCTCCGCCCTCAACCAGGAATTTGATGCAGAAATTGCGCTGACCAAGGTTCGTGGGCTTGAGGTTGATGAGATTTTGCCGGGGCTCGCATCACAAGAGGACTTCCAGCGCGTCGGCGTAGAACGTGGATACATGCTCACCGACCTGCGGTTCAAGGTGGTGCAAAAGTCTAACGGCGAACTGGCAGTCCGGGTCTCCAGTACCCGTCCTATCGTCGAACCCTTCCTGAATTTCATCGTAGAAGTACTGTGGCCAAATGGCCGGATTTTGCGTGAGTATACCGTCTTGCTCGACCCGCCTGTATTTGGTGAAGAGGGGGTGCAGGCGCTCTCGCCAGCACAATCAGGACCGAGGGTAGCCGCCCCGCGACCCGCTGCTCCGCGGCAGGCACCGCAGCCAGCCACCACTCCGGCAGCCGCGCCCTCCGAGCGTCGCAGCCGCCTGGAGGAAGGATCTATGGCGGGCGGGGAATACGGTATGACTGGCCCCGGTGACACGCTTTGGGCGATCGCGATGAAGGTCAGGCCCGACAGTTCGATTACTGTCCAACAAACCATGTTGGCGTTAAAACGCGCTAATCCTGACGCTTTCATCAACGATAACATTAACTTGCTTAAAGCCGGCTATGTCCTGCGTATTCCCGACAGGAATGAGATGCAACGGCAATCTGCCAGCGCGGCAGTGCGAGAAGTCAGGCTACAAAATGAAGAATTCGAGGCTTATCGTGGGGGCGCGCAGGTGGCCCAGCTTGATGCAACAGGGCGTAGACAATCCCGGGCCGGCGATACAGGTGGCCAGTCTGATGAAGGTGAGTTGAGACTGGTGGCATCCGATTCATCCCAGGGGCAAAGAGCCGGTAGTGGCGCCGACAATGCACGAGCCGAGGAGTTGTCAGAGGAACTGGCGGTTGCAAAGGAAGACCTGGATCGGGCGAGACGTGCCAGCGCCGAAATGAACAGCCGCCTGGCAGACCTTGAAGAACAGATCCAGACTGCCAACGACCTGGTCAAATTGAAGGACGACCAACTTGCGACTTTGCGCGCGCAGGTCCAGCGTATGCAAGCGGCCGCGGAAGCGGCACCTGCAGTAGTGGCGTCAAAGCCTCCGGCGCAGGGTTCATTGTTATCAAATCCACTGGTTTTGATGGCACTTGGCGTCCTTGCGATTGGCGCGGCTGTCGGTGGCCTTTTCTATATGCGGCGCAAGAATACCAGTGAATATGAAGAAGATGAGTTCAATGCGTTCGCGGTTGAGGACGATGAAGGTTCTGTCGATGAGACCGACGAAGAGGTCGGAATGGGAGTGGTGGAAGAGGACGAAGAACTGGATGCCCAGACTTCAGATCCGATTGGTGAGGCAGAAATTTATATCGCATATGGGCGGTTCCCACAGGCAATCAGCTTCCTGCAGAACGCGATAGAAGAGGAACCAGAGCGGGCAGACATACAACTCAAGTTACTCGAAGTCTATGTGCAGACTGAAGACGCGACCGCCTTTAACTTGCAGTTCGAACAGCTACGCGCCCTCGGTGACGAGGAGGCCATTGCAAAGGCAAGCGCCCTGCAGCAGAAAATCCCTGGCGCTGCGGAGGCTGCCGGCGTCGCTATGGATGCCACAATTGTCAGCAATGAGCCGGTCACTGCCATCGAAGATCCGGGCGATGATGACGACGAATTGTCATTTGATCTGGATGACCTCGATGCAGAAACGGAAGAGGATACGCTCGACTTAAGCGATGAAGTCGACCTGGATGACGGTGAGGACCTGGACATCAACCTGGATGATGACATGGATCTGGATCTTGCCGCCGATAGTAGTGAAGATGAGGCCGAAGTCAGTCTGGATGATGATGACGATAGCGCGCTGGACCTTGACTTCGGGGACGACGATGACGCTTCAGGACTGAATCTTGAAGACGATGACGATGATGATGGTGTGATTACGCTGGATGAGGCTGACCTCGAAGATGACATTGACTTGAGCGAACTCGAAGAGGCGGGCGCGTCAGCAGAAGACGATGAGCTCAGTCTTGATGATGACGACGGCATCGAACTCAACCTTGATGATGATGACGAAATCGACCTGGACTTTGGTGATGACGACGATAGCGGCGAACTGAAGCTCGATGACGATGATGATGGCATTGAGCTGAATCTCGATGATGACGATGACGACGGTATTGAACTTAACCTGGATGAAGATGCCAGCACCAAACTGGACCTGGCCCGGGCCTATATCGATATGGGCGACAATGACGGTGCCAAAAACGTCCTTGAAGAAGTAATCAAGGAAGGTAGCGCGACTGAAGTACAAGAAGCTAACGAGCTGCTTGGCAAAATCTAGACAGGCATCTGTGTCAACGAGAATAGCTTTGATCGTTTCTTACAACGGATCCTCATTTCACGGATTTCAGTTTCAGCGCAAGGAAGTGGCGACCATACAGGGCTGTCTGCAGGAGACCCTGTCCCAAATCGCGGATCATCCGGTATCGTTGCGATGCGCTGGGCGAACCGATGCAGGTGTCCACGCCACCCATCAGGTTGTTCACTTCGATACATCGGTTAGGCGACCCGTCAAAGCGTGGGTACGTGGAAGTAATCGTTACCTGCCCGATGCGATCACGGTCAACTGGGCAGGTCAGGTCAGTCCTGATTTTGACGCGCGATATTCAGCCAGGGCACGCCGGTACCTGTATCTGATCGACAATTCGCCTGAACGCTCAAGCTTCCTGGTTGGCGGTATTACTCACGAAAGGTATCCACTCGACGAACTGGCCATGGATAGGGCAGGCGCGGCGCTGGTGGGTGAACATGATTTCAGTTCCTTTCGTGCTTCAGGCTGCCAGTCGAAGTCGCCGTACAGGGAGATTCATGCGCTCCGGGTTTATCGACAGGGATCAGTAGTAGTGATAGACGTCACGGCGAACGCGTTTTTACATCACATGGTCAGGAACATTGCCGGGGTCTTGATCAAGATTGGTACCGGCAGGGCCCCTGTCGATTGGGCAGGTAACGTCTTGGCACAGCGGGACCGTGGCAGTGCCTGGGTGACTGCCGCCCCCGATGGGTTGTATCTTGTTGATGTGATCTATCCGGATCAATTCAGGCTTCCGACTGGACCGGACCTACCACATCTCTTTGATTACCTGGCAACTGGTGGAACCTAGTTCGTAACTGGTAGAATTCGCTCCCTCCTGATATCAGGCATTAAACCGGAATCGTTATGAGAACACGGATCAAGATCTGTGGTATCACTACTGTTGAGGATCTCGACTGCGCGGTCTCTTCGGGTGCTGATGCTGTGGGGTTTAATCTGTACCCGCCCAGTCCCAGAGCGATCGACATCGAAACAGCACGAAAGCTCGTCAGTTCGTTGCCGCCATTGGTTTCCAGTGTCGGTCTGTTTGTGAACCAGGATCCCGTTGAGGTGAGAACGATATGTGAAGCGATCGGTTTTGACCTGGTCCAGTTTCATGGTGACGAAAGTGATGCCGAGTGTGCGTCACTCAACAAACCGTTCATCAAGGCGGTGCGTATTGGTGATCGCACTGACGTATTGGCTGTCGCGACAGATTATCCTTCTTGCCGCGCCTTGCTGCTCGATACCAGGGTGGAAGGTATGTTCGGTGGTACCGGCACCACTTTCGACTGGACCCGGCTAATTCGCCAGTCAGGGTATAAAAAATTGTCCAGGCCGTTGTTTCTGGCCGGGGGGTTAACGCCGGAAAATGTCCGGGACGCCATCAGGATTGTCCAACCCTATGCGGTGGACGTTAGCACTGGTGTTGAGTCGGCGCCAGGTAAAAAGGACCACGCCCGTATCAAGGCATTTGTAGACGCGGTGAGGCAGATCGATGAGGAATTGCAATGAGAAACGCCCGCAAAGGCAAGAACGTTAAAGGTACAAACGAAAATCTGGTATCGATGCCTGATGATATGGGTCACTTTGGTATCTACGGTGGGCGATTTGTATCTGAAATCCTGATGGGCGCCCTCAACGAGTTGGAGCAGGAATATCTTCGGCTCAAGGATGATCCAGATTTTATCGCTGAATTTGAAAGTGATCTCAAACACTATGTGGGTAGACCGTCGCCCCTGTATTTAGCTGAACGCCTGACTAAAAAGGTTGGCGGCGCACGGATTCTGTTGAAACGGGAAGACCTGAATCACACTGGTGCACACAAGGTGAATAACTGTATTGGCCAGGCGCTCCTGGCCAAGCATATGGCCAAACCGAGGGTCATCGCCGAGACGGGTGCAGGCCAGCACGGGGTGGCTGCTGCGACGGTTGCGGCCCGGTTTGGGCTGGAGTGCCATGTGTATATGGGTAGTGAGGATATCGAGCGCCAGAGTACCAATGTGTATCGCATGAAATTGCTGGGTGCTGAAGTGATTCCAGTCACCAGTGGATCGAGGACGCTAAAGGATGCGTTGAGTGAAGCCATGCGAGATTGGGTCACCAACGTGGACAACACCTACTACATTATCGGTACCGTGGCTGGACCCCATCCCTATCCCATGCTGGTTCGTGACTTTCAGTCGGTGATCGGCAAGGAAACCCGGGTGCAGTGTCAGGAGTTGTACGGCCAATTGCCTAATGCGCTGGTCGCTTGTGTAGGGGGTGGATCCAACGCCATGGGAATGTTTTACCCGTTCCTGGAAGATGAGGATGTCCGGCTGATCGGCGTGGAACCAGCGGGGTTGGGGCTTGAGACCGGTAAACATGCAGCACCCTTGAGCAAGGGAGAGGTGGGCGTATTACATGGGAATCGCACTTACCTTATGCAGGATGTCAATGGACAAATTCTGGACACACATTCCATTTCGGCAGGACTGGATTACCCGGGTGTCGGCCCCGAGCATGCCTGGTTAAAAGATATCAACCGTGCTGAGTATGTATCGGTGGATGATCTACAGGCACTTGATGCCTGTAGGCAGTTAAACCTTCTCGAAGGCATCCTGCCAGCACTCGAGTCGGCCCATGCCGTTGCTTACGCTTTGGAATTGGCTGCCAGCATGAAGCAGGAGGAAATTCTTGTGATCAATATTTCTGGCCGCGGTGACAAGGACATTCCCACGCTGGCAAGGATCGATGGTATTACCCTGTCATGAGTAGAATTGCATCCTGTTTTACAAGACTATCTAACGAAGGCAAAAAGGCGCTGGTCGTATATATCGTGGCTGGAGATCCCGATAAATCAACCACCGTTGATCTCATGCACGCCCTTTCTGATAACGGTGTGGATATGATTGAGTTAGGTGTACCGTTTACTGACCCTGAGGCCGATGGACCCGTGATACAACTTGCCGCCAGGCGAGCACTGGCTTGCGGCACCACGCTGACAGATTGTCTTGGGATTGTTGAGGCGTTCAGGGAAAGGAACACAGAAACGCCTGTTATCCTGATGGGATACCTGAACCCGATTGAAAGAATGGGCTACCAGGTATTTGCCGATATGGCCGCCCGTGTGGGTGTCGATGGTACGATTACCGTTAATGTGCCGCCGGAAGAGGGTGAACTGCTCGACAAGTCATTGATTGGTGCCGGGATTGATCCGATTTACCTTCTTGCGCCGACCACCAGCGAAGCCCGCGCCAGGTATATTTTCAGTCGGAGCAGGGGCTTTGCCTATTATGTTTCATTGAAAGGCACGACCGGTGCATCGACTTTGAATGTGTCTGAGGTCAGGGATCGCCTCTCGGACTTGCGCAAGGTCGCGACCTTGCCCATTGCAGTTGGCTTTGGCATCAAAAGCGGGGAATCCGCACGAGCAGTCGCCTCCTTTGCAGACGGCGTCGTGGTAGGAGCAGCCGTGGTGTCAATCATGGAAGATAATCTCGACACGCCCGCAAAAATTCCCCTCAAGGTTGGTGAAATGGTGGCAGAACTGCGCCATGCGATGGATATGAATGAACCTTGAAGATTGGCTTGGTCGCATTGGGCAGTTACACCCCAAAGCATGGGATCTTGGTCTGGATCGTGTTGCGTCCGTCGCAAGAAGACTCGATATCCTGAAGCCCGCATCGCATACTTTTCTTGTTGCGGGCACTAATGGTAAGGGTTCGACCTGTGAGGCCCTGGAACAGCTGTGTATCAATCACGGATACCGTGTCGGTAAATCCACTTCACCGCACCTGGTGAGCTTCAATGAGCGGATTGTAGTCAATGGCGTGAATGCGCGCGATGAGGAGATCTGTGACGCATTCGCGACCATTGATAGCGCGCGTGATGGTATCTCTCTTACCTATTTTGAGTTTGCCACCCTGGCAGCATTGCTGATTTTTAAACACCATAACCTGGATGTTGTCGTTCTCGAAGTAGGTCTTGGGGGTCGCCTTGATGCGATGAATATCGTTGACCCTGATATCAGCATCATTACGCGCATCGCGTTGGATCACGAGGCCTGGCTCGGCCATGATCGCGAAACCATCGGTCAGGAAAAGGCAGGTATCATGAGACGCGATCGCTGCTGCGTCATTGCAGATGAATCGCCGCCCCTGGCAGTGGCAAGAGTAGCCTCGGAACAGGGAGCCATTCCTCTCTATCTGGGTAACGATTCTGGCGGTGGTGACTTTGGCACCTACGGCAATCAAATTCGCCTAAAGGGTGCTGGCGCGTTACCAGCTTTTGTCGAGCCTGTCCTGCCAATGCCCAGCCTGCTGGCGGCGCTGCAGGCATTTGCCATCGAGCTTGAACCGCCCACTGCTGAGGATATAAAGGCCCTGGGCCGATTGACCCTGGCGGGCAGGTTCCAGTTCCTCGACGACTCACCAGGCACCCTGTTGGATGTCGCCCATAACCCGGATGCCGCAGAACGGCTTGCTGGAAAGCTTCAGAGTCTTTCGTTCGATCAATGCCGGGCAGTGTTTGGCATGTATGGTGACAAGGACATCGAAAAGGTGGTGCTGGCACTCTTACCCCATGTCGACAAGTGGTACTTGTCAGCGGTTGATGAAGCCAGGGCCGCGACAACGGCTGATCTTGCCTCCATCATACGCGGATTCGGTGGGTTGGTTGCCGGGACTTATGATAAAGTACCCCTTGCATACGATAGGGCCTATGACGAGAGCGATCCGGGAGACTTGATCCTGGTGTTTGGTTCCTTTCCGGTTGTCGGCGAAGTGCTGCAACACAAGGGCGTATCAGTCTAGCTTTATTATCGTTTGCCAGGACCATCACTTGAACCATTACGTTAGAAACGTTGGGTTGAAAAACCGTCAGTGGAAACCAGACTTAAACAGCGCGTAATCGGGGCCGTGGTTCTGACGGCATTGGCGATTATCATTCTCCCCATGTTGTTGGACGGTTCGGCCGAGGACCGGGCCAGGATTGTTGCAGAGATTCCAGAGCCGCCTCGAATTGAGCTCAAGACCTTGTCGGTCGATGAAATCAATCGCAAGGTCGAACGGATGGAAACCGAGAGCGCCGCGCGCCTACCACCAATGGCGACCGGGCAAATGGCAGTAAAGAGTGAAAGTAGTGACAAGATTGTGTCTACCGCCGTTAAATCCGCAGAATCCGCGCAAGATGAAGCGGAAGTCTCCGACTCCCTCGTTCTGGATGAAAATAATCTACCCGTCAGCTGGAGCCTGCAGCTTGCCAGTTTCAAAAATCCGGAAAATGCCTTGAACCTTCGGGAGTCGCTCAGGCAGTCGGAATTTCGAAGTTACATCATTCAGGCGCGCACCGATGAAGAAGGTGAGGTTTATCGTGTCTTTGTCGGCCCAATGCTGCAAAAGAGCCGTTTGTCTGTGATTGGCAAGGAACTGGAATCAAAATTTGACCTGAAAGGGCGCATTGTGCGCTACCGCATTGAAGATGACGCAGGGCAACTGGGTGGATAGCAGAGGTTGTAGTTAACGATGGATTTCCTGCCCCTGGTTGACTGGCTGATATTGGCCGTGATTCTGGTGTCGACATTGATCAGTTTGATACGTGGTTTTGTCAAGGAAGCCTTGTCTCTGGCGACGTTGGTGATTTCAGTGGTGGTCGCACGTCTGTTTGGGCAGCAGGTGTCGAGTCTGTTGGTTGACTATATTTCTGTGCCATCGATTCGGCTGATGGTGGCATACAGTGCTTTGTTCATTGCCACCATGAGTGTCGGTAGCATGATTAATCATTTGATTTCCCATGTGGTTGAAATGACGGGATTAAGCGGTACGGACAGATTGCTTGGTATGATTTTCGGTCTTGCCCGGGGCGGGCTGATAACGATTGTAGCAGTTGCGTTAATGTCTCAAATGCCCGTCACTGAAGATTCCTGGTGGCAGGACTCGAAACTGATTCCACATTTTGCAGTGGTGGCAGATTCGATCCAGGAATGGATTTTCTCGAGTGCGGGACAAGTGTTACAAAAGACGTGAATTCGATAAAGGGTAGGTCAATATGTGCGGCATAGTTGGAATAGTTGGTAGAAGTGAGGTCAGGTACGATCTCTATGACGCGCTCACGGTCCTGCAGCATCGCGGTCAGGATGCTGCAGGCATCGTGACTTGTGAGGGTGATCGCCTGAATTTGCGTAAAAGCAATGGCCTTGTTCGAGATGTGTTCCGTCAGGATCATATGAACCAGCTCAACGGGAATATGGGTATTGGCCATGTGCGCTACCCGACGGCAGGTTCGGCGAGCTCCGCTGAAGCCCAGCCCATGTATGTCAATTCCCCGTTTGGTATATGCCTTGCTCATAACGGGAATCTCACCAACGACCAGCAGTTGAATGAGGACTTGTTTCGTTCCGATCGACGTCACATCAACACGAGCTCTGACTCCGAAGTCCTGCTCAATGTCTTTGCTCATGAACTGGCTAATGTTGCCGGCTTGCGCCTGGCACCGGATGAAATTTTTGAGGCAATCTCAAGGCTACACGAACGCACCAACGGTGCTTATGCAGTTGTGATGATGATCATCGGTTACGGCATTGTAGGTTTCCGTGACCCCAACGGCATCAGGCCAATCTGTTTCGGTCAGCGGGAAACCGCCAAAGGTATCGAGTATATGATCGCCTCGGAAAGTGTGGCGCTCGATGTGTTGGGTTTTGAGCTTATTCGTGACATTCTGCCAGGGGAAGCTGTTTATATCGAAACAGGTGGTAGCGTCCATACCAGGCAATGTTCAAAGGATGTGACCTATAGTCCTTGTATCTTTGAACATGTTTATCTGGCGCGCCCGGACTCGGTTCTCGACCGTGTTTCTGTCTACAAGGCGCGCCTCAAGATGGGCGACAAGCTCGCCGACAAGATACTGAGACTTTATCCTGACAATGATATTGATGTGGTCATTCCCATTCCGGATACCAGCTGCACTGCAGCACTGCCGATGGCACACCGGCTGAATGTCAAATATCGTGAAGGACTGGTCAAGAATCGTTATATTGGTCGAACGTTCATCATGCCTGGACAAACGGAGCGCCTGAAGTCAGTTCGGCGCAAACTCAATACCGTCGAACTGGAATTCAAGGGCAAGAATGTCCTGCTTGTTGACGACTCCATAATACGTGGCACGACATCCAAACAAATCGTGCAAATGGCCAGGGATGCCGGCGCCAACAAGGTTTACCTTGCCTCTGCGGCGCCACCGGTACGCTATCCCAATGTCTATGGTATCGATATGCCGGCGGCCTGTGAGTTTGTCGCGCACGGTTACACTGAAGAGGAAATTGCCCAGTACATCGGTGTTGATTGGCTGGTCTACCAGGACCTCGATGACCTGATAGACTGCGCGCTTGGTATTAACCAACAGATCGAGCGTTTCGATTGCAGCATATTTGATGGCGATTATGTTACTGGCGGCGTGGATGAAACTTATCTCAAACGTATTGAATCGCAGCGAAACGATGGTGCAAAAATGGAGCGTGGTGCCGTGGATCTTGAGGTTCTCGACCTGCATAACCAGAGCTGAACCAAACCCTGGATAGTCATGCAAGATGTAATTCGAAAGACCATTGATCAGGTGGGTACAATCCTGCTGGGCAAGGAGCGGGAGATCAAGCTCGCAGTAGCCTGCCTGTTTTCTCGTGGTCATCTCCTGATTGAGGACTTACCCGGCATGGGCAAGACTACCCTTGCCCAGGCGCTGGCGCGTGCGCTGGGCCTCAGCTTCAATCGAATTCAATTTACCAGCGACCTTTTGCCCGCTGATATTCTCGGGGTGTCGGTTTTTGACAAGGATACCGGCAAGTTCCTGTTCCACCCCGGACCGATCTTCAATCAACTCATTCTTGCAGACGAAATTAATCGCACGACCCCGAAAAGCCAGAGCGCCTTACTCGAAGCGATGGAGGAGCGTCAGGTGACTGTGGACGGTGAAAGCCGCAAGTTACCCGCGCCCTTTTTTGTAATCGCGACACAGAATCCAACGACCCAGGCCGGTACTTTTCCCCTGCCCGAATCCCAGTTGGACCGCTTCCTGATGCGAATTGAACTCGGTTATCCGGACCCGGTCGCCGAACGTATCCTGATGAAAGGGGAGGACAGGCGCGAGGTTCTGGCCCGGATGAAAGCGAGTATCACGCTTGCCGAACTGCGGCAGATCCAGGATCAGTGTATGGCGGTCAAGGTGTCTGAGGCGCTACTGGACTATATTCAGCGACTGGTGCAGTACACTCGACAGGCGCAGGAATTCGCCTATGGCCTGTCGCCGCGTGGCGGGCTTGCCTTGCTGTCATGCGCGAGGACCTGGGCCTACATCGAAGGGCGCGGGCATGTTGTGCCAGAGGATGTCCAGGCAGTACTGCCGGCCGTTGTCGAGCACCGGTTGAGGGAGGCGGCTGACTTTGCCGGCCACGGCGGTACGGCGCTGGCGCAACGGCTGCTGACCCGGGTAGATGTCGTGGGATGATTTTCAGGATACAAAATCATATCGCGAGCATTGAGTGAGGCCAATCCATGAGCGAATCGACGATCTCAGGAAATAAACTGTTTCGTTCGCTTCGCTTCCAGAAGTGGTTAAATCGCCGCATGCCGCCGGCCAATAGTATCGAGCTTCACCAGGGTAATATATTCATCCTGCCTACCCGTGAAGGACTGTACTTTACTATCCTGATTACGGTCATGGTGATTGCCGGCATCAACTACCAGAATAGCCTGATATTTATGCTGGCGTTTACGCTACTTAGCGTTTTTATGCTGGGAATCTTACACACCTTCCGCAATCTTTCCGGCGTCATGATCCAGGCCAGCAGCTCAAAACCCGTATTCGCAGGTGAAGATGCTGAATTCAACATTATTGTTGCAAGGGGTGGTGCCCGCACTTACGAAGGCCTGGTGGTTGGATGGCATCCGGATCTCTTGCAAGGCGTCGACCTGATCACCGATGAAGAAGTACGCGTCAAACTTTATGTGCCCACGAAACAGCGCGGGCGCATGAATCCTGGCAGGATGCTTATAGAGACCAATTATCCACTGGGTCTGTTCCGTGCGTGGTCCTGGGTGGATCTTGATATGTCGACTATTGTGTATCCAGTGCCTTTGTATGCTGGCGCAATTCCAGAATCTGTTTCGAGCACCCACGAGGGCGAGATGTTGAGTCGCGAGGGCGTCGATGACTTCCATGGATTACGTGATTTCCAACCGGGTGACCCGGTTCGGCACATCGCCTGGAAATCCTATGCCCGAACCGAAGAACTGCAGGTCAAAGAGTATTCGGCATTTGTCGATCGTAGGGTCTGGCTAGACTGGAATCACTTTTCCAGTATGGATCGGGAAAACCGGCTCAGTCGGCTGTGTTACTGGGTGTTAATGGTTTCAAAAAGTAGTGATGCATTTGGTTTGCGATTGCCTGGTGTGGAGATCGAGCCCGACCAGGGGCATGGACACAGGGAGAAATGCCTCAAGGAACTCGCCTTGTTTGAGACAGCAACATGACGGGCTACCAGATACCAAGAAACAGTCTGGCCTGGCTTCTGCTGGCGCAGGCGGCTGTCATCCTGCCGCATGTTGTGCGACTACCTGTGTGGGTGACAGCTGTTTGCGTTGCCTGTATCTACTGGCGGGTCATGGTGTACAACGGGCGTTGGCGTTACCCGGGACGCTGGACCAAGGTTGCCTTCGTGCTAGGTGGCATAATCGGTGTCCCGGTGGGGTATCGAACCATACTGGGGCTGGAGCCGGCCGTAGCGATGTTGATCATCGCTTATGTGTTAAAGCTGCTGGAGATGCAGCATAAGCGTGATGCCTATGTGGTCGTGCTACTGGGATATTTTGTCGCCATGACGCAATTCCTGTTTTTCCAGACCATACCCTGGTCAATCTATATATTTACCGCGGTATTAATCACCACGGCCGGGCTTGTCGGACTGAACCAGACGACGACTCATGCGCGTCCGGTCATGACGTTCAATACTGCCGGGATGATCCTGCTGCAATCTGTCCCGCTAATGGTCGTGCTATTCGTATTGTTTCCGAGACTGCCGCCCTTGTGGAATGTGCCCATGCCAAGCCAGATTGCGAAGTCCGGCGTGAGTGACACCATGTCGCCAGGAGACGTGGCGCAAATTGCAACCTCGTCTGACCTGGCCTTCAAGGTAAAGTTCGACGGACAGATGCCACCGTTCAACCAGCTGTACTGGCGTGGACTGGTCTTATCCAATTTCGATGGCCGTACCTGGTACCAGGATGAAAGTGCGTCATTCCGGTCAATATGGCGATATAGAATGCCGGAACCCGGATGGGTCGATAACATGGAGCGGCAGGACAATGCATTCACCTATAGGATCATCCAGGAGCCGACCCAGCAAAACTGGTTATTCTCGCTGATGTTGCCTGACTTGCCGCAGGACCGTGAGTTGGTCATGGCAAGGGATTTCCGCCTCGCGCATGTCGAACCTGTGCGCACAAAAGTGCGTTATGAGGTAACTTCATATCTTCGGTACCGGGTGGATACAAGCTTGACCGCCGGGCAAAGACGGCAGTTTACTTCTGTCGTTGAAAACGGTAACAATCCCCGCAGCCGGCAACTTGCCGCGGAAATGTTCGCACAGTCCAGTGGTGTCAACGATTACATTGGACGCGTCTTGCGAATGTATTCGGAACGGGACTTTGTCTACACACTACAACCGGACGT
Organism: Pseudomonadales bacterium; assembly: GCA_040880285.1. GTDB lineage: Bacteria > Pseudomonadota > Gammaproteobacteria > Pseudomonadales > Azotimanducaceae > JANQJA01. The sequence goes on from JBBDIT010000053.1 coordinate 15,353, forward strand.
CCTCGGCCGGCATAGTATCGATGAGTTTTTATTTTTTACCCGGCGCGGATTTTGCGAACACTTTGCTGGCAGTTTCGCGTTCATGATGCGGGCTGCCGGGATACCTGCGCGTGTTGTGGTTGGTTATCATGGTGGTGAATACAATCAGTTCGGTGATTATATTTCGGTATACCAGTTCGATGCACATGCGTGGACAGAGGTGTGGCTTGAGGGCGAGGGTTGGCGACGCATTGATCCGACGACCGCGGTTGCACCGGATCGAATTGAACGTGGTCTCGAAGCAGCAGTAGCAGACGAGGCCACGTTCCTTGAGGGCGATTTCATCTCAGCATTTGCCAGGCAAACGTTATGGCTCACAGAACTTCGATTACAGCTGAGTGCGATCGGGTACTACTGGGATACATTCGTTGTCGGCTACACGCCACAAATACAAAGTGACCTGATCTCAAAATTCTTTGGTGACATTGATCGCAAGGGGTTAGGTATGATTATGCTGGCGATCTTTTTCAGCCTGCTGGCGGTGATCGGCATTATCATCCTGATGAAGCGGCCACACCGGGCCCTGACGCCGCTGGACCGGGAATATTTGTACTATTGCGAATTGCTTGGCCGCCAGGGGCTCGCGCGACACCTGGGCGAAGGGCCTATCGACTATGCCGAACGCGTCATTGCGGCGAGGCCCGAACTGGCGCAGCCGGTTCGGGAAGTCACCCGAACCTATGTCGACATGGCATATGGCGACCTGGACGCTGGCCGCCACAAAGACCTCAAACGGGCAATCCGTGGATTTCGAATCAAGGCCCTTGCCTGATGTGCTACGCCGCTGTCACCACATTTACGACCGGGATCTGGACGCTATCCGCCGTTTTCCGGAATGATTCAATTTCGTGGAAGTTGAGATAGCGATAGATTTCAGGCGCCATGGTATTGAGATCATTTGCGTACTCGAGGTATTCCCCAACCGTTGGCAGTTTACCAAGGACACTGGCCACGGCAGCAAGTTCTGCTGAGGCAAGATAGACGTTGGCACCATCACCTAATCTGTTGGGGAAATTACGGGTTGATGTTGAGACACAGGTAGAGTTCGCCGCGATCCGGGCCTGGTTGCCCATGCAAAGGGAGCAACCAGGCATTTCGGTTCTTGCGCCCGCCTGTGCAAAAACGTTGTACACACCTTCCTCGCGCAACTGGAATTCATCCATCTTGGTCGGCGGTGATATCCACAGTCGCGTCGGGATACCATTCGCTTTGCCTAGCATACGTGCGGCAGCACGGAAGTGGCCGATGTTGGTCATGCACGAACCGATAAATACTTCATCGATCCGCTCCCCGGCAACTTCCGACAAAGGCCGGACGTCATCAGGGTCATTCGGACACGCAAGGAGAGGCTCGGTGATTTCATTGAGGTCAATTTCGATGACCTGCGCATATTCGGCGTCCGCATCCGGTTCCATCAATTCAGGACTATCAAGCCATTCTTGCATGGCTGTAATCCGACGACCGATCGTTCGTGCGTCGCCATAACCCTCGCTGATCATCCACTTGAGCAGCGTTGTATTGGAGTTAATGTACTCAATGATCGGTTCCTTGTTGAGGCGAATCGTACAGCCTCCTGCTGACCTTTCCGCAGACGCGTCACTCAGTTCGAACGCCTGTTCGACTTTGAGGTCAGGCAAGCCTTCGATCTCCAGGATGCGGCCAGAGAACACATTCTTTTTCCCTTCCTTGGAGACTGTCAGCAGACCTTTTTGTATGGCCGCATACGGAATCGCGTTGACGAGGTCACGCAGGGTGATCCCGGGCTGCATTTCACCTTTGAACCGGACCAGAACTGATTCCGGCATATCGAGTGGCATCACACCGATTGCTGCCGCAAATGCCACCAGGCCGGAACCGGCAGGAAAGCTGATGCCCAGTGGAAAGCGTGTGTGTGAATCGCCACCTGTGCCAACTGAATCCGGCAGTAGCATGCGATTTAACCAGGAGTGGATGATGCCGTCTCCCGGTCGTAATGCGACGCCTCCACGTGTCCGGATAAAGTCCGGCAAGGTGTGTTGGGTTTCGACATCAACCGGCTTGGGGTAAGCGGCGGTATGACAAAAAGATTGCATCACCAGATCCGCGGAGAAACCGAGGCACGCCAGCTCCTTTAACTCGTCCCGCGTCATGGGGCCAGTAGTGTCTTGCGAGCCGACCGTTGTCATCCGCGGCTCGCAATAGGTGCCTGGGCGTACACCGGCAACACCGCATGCCTTGCCAACAATCTTTTGGGCAAGAGTAAAGCCGTGGCTGGAATCTGTGACCGGTAGTGGGCGCCTGAATACGTCTGTGGCCGGCAGACCCAGTGCTTCCCGGGCCTTCTCGGTGAGGCCACGACCAATGATCAGTGGAATCCGGCCGCCAGCCTGCACTTCGTCCAGCAAGACTTCGGTTGCCAGCTTGAATTCCGACACGACTTCGCCAGAGGCATCATTGGTGATCTTGCCTTCGTAGGGATGGATAATAACGACATCGCCCATTTCCATTTTTGAGACATCGCATTCAATAGGTAGGGCGCCCGAGTCTTCCATCGTATTGAAAAAGATTGGTGCAATCTTGCCGCCGAGGCATACCCCCCCAACACGCTTGTTGGGGATATGCGGGATATCTTCACCGATATGCCACAGGACTGAATTGGTTGCCGACTTTCGAGAAGAGCCGGTACCCACCACATCACCGACATAGGCAACCGGATTTCCGACATTCTTTAATTGCTCGATGGTATCCAGCGGATTGTCCATTGTCTTTTTCAACATTGCCTTCGCGTGCAAGGGAATGTCAGGACGGCTCCAGGCGTCGCCGGCGGGGGAGAGATCATCAGTATTGGTCTCTCCCTCAACCATGAAAACCGTTACCTTGATTTGTTCCGGAACCGCTGGTCTCGAGGTAAACCAGTCCGCATTAGCCCAGGATTCAAGTACCCGCTTTGCATGCTGGTTGGTTTTGGCTTTTTCCACGACGTCGTGAAATGCATCGAACATCAACAAGGTATGAGACAAACTGTCCGCTGCGATGGCAGCGACGTCACTGTCGTCCAGAAGGTCAATCAAAGGTTCAATGTTGTAGCCACCCAGCATGGTGCCCAGGAGCTCTGTCGCCAGTGCTTGATCGATAAGGGGTGACGCTGCTTCACCTTTTGCAACTGCAGTGAGGAAAGCTGCCTTGACGTAAGCAGCATCGTCGACACCGGCGGGAACGCGATTTTTGATAAGGTCAAGTAAGAAGCTTCCTTCGCCGGCCGGTGGTGCTTTCAATAATTCAGTCAAGTCGTTAACCTGTTCCGCCGTCAAAGGCCTGGGGTCGATTCCTTCTGCTGCACGTTCCGCGACATGTTTGCGATAAGCTTCAAGCACTGGGGTTTTCCTTATGTTCAAGTTGTGGCACGGGCCGTGCCGTTAGTCGCCGGGTAGTGTACCTCAACCGTCGCTCGAAGTTAAGGGGATGAGGGTATTATCCTACATCAGGTAATGGTTGTAATATGCTGAATATTAAAGAGTTTTTAAATTGTGAGTCGCCGGATACCTGGGTCGAATGTGCCGCCGACAATCTGCCTTTGCTGCTGATGGATCACGCCAACTGTGAGAAGAAAGCCGCGTCTACCGCGTTAAACCTGATGTACCGCTATGTCGATAAACCCGCATTGATGATGCAACTGTCAAAACTGGCGCGAGAGGAATTGCGCCACTTCGAGCAGGTGCTGGGAATCATCAGTGCACGGCAAATTGACTGTGTTCACGTTTCACCGTCGCGTTACGCCGGCGAGTTGCGTAAAACCGTCCGTACCCATGAACCGGCGCGATTGATCGATGTTTTGATCGTCAGTGCGATAGTTGAGGCACGAAGCTGTGAGCGATTTGGCCGGTTGGTCGGTGTGCTGGATGACGAACTCGCCACGTTCTATCGATCCCTGATGAAATCCGAGGCAAGGCACTTCCGGGTCTACCTTGAGCTGGCGCGAGCGCTGGCGGCCGATATCGAGCCCCGCATTGAACATTTCCTGGCGATTGACGAGATGCTCATTACGACGCCGGACCCTGACTTCCGCTTTCATTCAGGTGTGCCGACCTGATATACGTCAGTGGGTGCCGGTTTGGAGCAAGATTCAAATGGTGAAGTTTTCGAGCCGATATCCTCGTTCATCGGCTTCCAGGTACCATCCCCGGGTATCCCAGTCGCCCAGGACAATACGTTCTGCGGGATTGCTATCGAGATCCAGTTGGTGGATCCTGGGCCTGTGGGTATGCCCGTGGATTAGAAGGTCAACCCGATGAGTATTCATCACACGTCGCACTTCTGCCTGGGTCACATCCATGATGTCAGCAGTTGACTCCCTTGTATGCGCCTTGCTCTGCTGCCGTGCACCCTCGGCGAATGCGACCCGCTCTGGTATGGATTTGCTGAGAAAGTCAGCCTGGAACACCGGGTCCCGCAGCATCTTGCGAGCGGCCATATAAGCAGTGTCAGCCGTGCAGAGAGTGTCACCATGCATCAATAGTGCCGGGCGTCCGTATAGGTCTATGACGGTCTCTTCGTCCAGCAGGGTTGCACCCATGGCGTTACAGGCAGCTTCACCGATCAGAAAGTCCCGATTACCATGCATGAAGTACTTGGGTGCCGATACTGCCGCCACCGCCTCGATGATCGATCGGTTGAAGGGGCTGGCGTCGTCATCACCCAGCCAGACTTCAAAAAAGTCGCCAAGAATGTAAAGTGCTTCCGTGTGTGCTGTATGGTATTCGAGGAAGTCCAGGAAGGCGCCTGTAATATCCGGGCGAGCCTGCATCAGGTGCAGGTCTGAAATGAACAACTGACTCATACTTTTCCTGTTTGACGGGTCTAGGGCGGGTTCAGTAGAATGCGCCCCTCCAAACCGGCGGCACGCCGCAGGCGGTGAAATTTGTAAGTATTATCTGGTGCTGTCGGCACCGCCCGCAACATCATTTTATCGGGGTATAGCGCAGTCTGGTAGCGCGCCTGCTTTGGGAGCAGGATGTCGGGAGTTCAAATCTCTCTACCCCGACCAATTTGAAGAAGTAGTCTCTGCGCCCGTAGCTCAATCGGATAGAGCATCGGCCTTCTAAGCCGAGGGTTGCAGGTTCGATTCCTGCCGGGCGTACCAGATATTATATAGGTTATGGTGGGCGTAGCTCAGTTGGTAGAGCTCTGGATTGTGATTCCAGCGGTCGTGGGTTCAAAACCCATCGTCCACCCCAAATAGAGACGAATGAGGTAAAGAGAGGTGTGGATTTGATGCGGTCGTGGCACTGGCCGTGCGCGTTAAAACCCATCGTCCACCCCAA
>JBBDIT010000054.1:0-17764 GCA_040880285.1 Pseudomonadales bacterium
ATAAAAATGAGATTTTTCGCCATGGTAATCCGCTCCGTAAGCTGCAATGCGATGCCAGGGAACCTCTGAACAAGTCGACGTCAATCTGTCGAGCGGGAAGTCAAGAACCTGTCCTGGAAGGCTAGGTACAGGGACGTAACGGGACCGGGCCAGGGATGGCCCACGCCTTCCAGGACAGGTTCTTGACTTCCCCGCCCAAACCTCCCCAACAAGACTTTGCGTACTTGTTCAGAGGTTCCCTAGTATATCCGCATCCTGCCTCCGGTGAACGCGGCGTTGTATACTATCAGCATGATCAATCGCCGTGCATTTATAGGCAACACCCTGGTCGCGCTCGCCAGCATGAGCGTTACCTCTGTGCGAGCAGCGTTTATTTCAAAATTATCCGTGGACACGATCCATGATGCCGCTCTCAACGCTACTATCCCGCGCGGCTGCACTTTGCGGGTGGTGGCCCGAACCGGCGAACGTGTCGGCGCCAGCGATTACAGCTGGCATGAACTGCCAGACGGCGGCGCGACTTTCGCTATGCCGGATAAGGGATGGGTATATGTCTCGAACAGTGAGCTGAACAATGATCGCGGCGGTGTGGGTGCGATCCGTTTTTCTGCCAATGGCGACATCATTGATGCCTATCGCATACTGGACGGGACGAACCGAAATTGTGCCGGTGGCAAAACGCCCTGGGGAACCTGGTTGTCGTGTGAAGAGTATGGTGAGATCGGCCAGGTGTATGAGTGTGACCCGGGCGGCGTGAATCCCGCCGAGGTGCGACCTGCAATGGGTTCATGTAACCATGAAGCCGCTGCTGTCGATCCTGAAACTCACCAGGTCTATATGACAGAAGACATCGCGGATGGCTGCCTTTACCGGTTTTCACCGCTCAACAAGGCCGACCTGAGCAAGGGATTACTGGAAGTTGCCATCCCTGACGGTAACAAACTGGAGTGGCAAGCGTTAATTGATCCAGCCGCCCTATCAGCGCCATTGCGCCAGCAGGTGCCGGGTGCTGCGAAATTCCAGGGTGGGGAAGGGATTGTCTATAGTAACCGTCATGTGTATTTCACCACCAAGAGAGATGACCGCGTCTGGTCACTTAACCTCGACAGTCGTGATTTGAAAATTGTGTATGACGGCAGCAGCCTGGCTAACCCGATCCTGACCGGTGTCGACAATATTGAAGTGACGCCGGACGGTGAACTGTTGGTGGCCGAAGACGGCGGCGACATGCAGATCATCGTACTGGACAAAAATTACGAGGCTGTGCCGCTGGTGACGTTGCACAACAAACCGTTCTCAGAAGTGACGGGTCCTGCGTTTTCCCCGGACGGTAAACGCCTCTACTTCAGTTCGCAGCGTGGCCTTTTAGGTACCGGAGGCGGCATTACCTACGAGTTGACGTTCCCGGACCAGGATGTCAGGCACCTCGCGTTTCGCCCTCGGTTTCGCGGAAGCCGGGATTGAACACATATTGGCTGATAGGCAATTTGCGAATGCGGGTGCCGGTGGCCGCGAAGATCGCGTTCGCCAGTGCCGGCGCCGTGGCCGGGGTGCCTGGTTCACCGGCACCACCCCAGGCCTCGAAGCTGTTGATGATATGCGTTTCGATTCGCGGTGAATTGTTCATACGCACCATCTGGTAGGCATCAAAGTTGCCTTCCGCCGCCTTGCCGCCCTCGATATTGATGTTGCCATAAAGCGCCGCCGTCAGGCCGTAAATGACACCAGACTCCATCTGTGCCTTGAGCCCGTCCGGAGAGACCGCAAAGCCCGGGTCAATGGCGATTACGATACGGTCGACACTCACGTTACTGTCCCGGACAGTCACTTCAACCACCTCGGCAACGACGGAGCCGAATGACTGCTGAAGCGCAATACCCCGCCCGCGACCCTCGCCGACCGGCAAATTCCAGCCGGCCTCATTGGCGGCTCGATCCAACACCGCCTGGTGGCGTGGCTTGCCTGCCAGCAACTGGCGACGGAACTGGTAGGGATCCTGGCCGGCTTCGAAGGCGAGTTCATCGATGAACGCTTCTGTGAAGAATCCGTGCTGGGAATGATCGACGCTACGCCATGGGCCAAACGGAATATGGGTTGGGCTGTCCACATAGTGAATCCGTTGATTGGATATCGCATAAGGAATATGCGGTGCCTCGGCGGGCTCATGCTTATCGACGTAGAAATTTTCCCACGCGATTGGCATACCACTATCGTCCAGCGCGGCGCGAAATTCAGATACCACTGCGGGGCGATAATGGTCATGTCGCATATCTTCTTCCCGCGACCAGATCAGCTTGACCGGCATACCGGCGGCGCGGGCAATCTTTGCGGCCTGGATCGCCGCGTCCGGTGTGGCGCGACGGCCAAAACCACCACCCATAAAGTAGTTGGTGAGCTTGACGTGTTCGGCGTCGATTTCCAGGGCTTCTGCCACCGCGTGCTTGAATCCGAGTGGATTTTGTGAACCGGTCCAAACTTCACACTGACCGTCATGAAATCTGGCTACCGCATTCATGGGTTCCATGCAGGCATGGGCGAGGTAGGGTACCTGGTAGCTGCGTTTTACCACACGACCAGCTTCGTTTAGTGTGCGCGTCGCATCGCCAATCTCTATATCCTTGTTGGAATTACCGGTTGCCCGCGCCTTTTCAATGTCGTTTTCAAATTGTTTGAAAATAGAATCGGTGCTGACATCGTCATTGGCCGTTTTGCTCCAACTGACGTTGACCCGGGCAATCGCCCGCTGAGCTTGCCAATAGCCTTCTGCCACGACGGCAACCGCATCATCAAGATTGATGACATCGATCACACCTGGCATGACCCTGGCTTCTCCGGCATCCATGCGGGAGACGGTGGCACCAAATACCGGTGCAGCCTTTACCGTGGCGTACTTCATACCGTCGACCACCACGTCAATTCCGAAAAGGGCACTGCCGTCGACCTTGGCTGGAATATCCAGACGCGGCTTGCTCTGGCCCATAATGGTAAATTCTTCCGGGCGTTTGAGAATCGGTGATCGTGGCGGTGACGCTTTGCCGGCGATGGCGGCAAATTCTGCATAGCGTGCTTGCTTGCCGCTGCCCGCGTGGGTTAAAAGGCCATTGTCGGTTGTAATATCCCTGGCGCGGACACCCCAGGCATCGGCAGCGGCCTCTACCAACATCTGTTTCGCCGCGGCACCGGCAACACGCATGCCGTACACGCCAGTGGTACGAACGCTAGCGCTGCCACCGGTGATCTGCAGATGCATGGCTTTGGTAATTTGCAGGAACAGGCCATCGACCGTACCGGTCAAGGCTTTTGGAATCCGGGTATCCCCGAGGATATAGCCTTTGCCCATGGCCCAGTTGGCGTATTCATCCTCTGCCGGGGCTTCCATAAAACTGACATCGTCCCAGTTGGCGTCCAATTCATCCGCCAGCATTTGTGAAAGCGCAGTTTGCGCCCCCTGGCCCATCTCAGAATGGGGGACGATCGCGGTGACCTTGTTGTTCTCGTCGATCTTGACCCAGGCATTAATGAGCGACTCGCCTTCGCCAGTCACCAGGCCAGCAAGTTTCGGCGTCCTGTGACCGGGCCGGATCGCCACCCCCACAACCAGCGCGGTACCACCGACGACCCCTGCTGTGATAAATGCCCTGCGAGTCCACTTACCCATTTTGCACCTCCTTCGGGTCATACACCTCGACAGTGCCGGCCGCCACCCGGTGAATGGCCCGTTTGATCCGCTGGTACATTCCACATCGACAGATGTTGCCGGACATGGCCTGGTCAATGTCCGTGTCCGAAGGGTCGGGATTCTCATCCAGGAGCGCCAGGGCTGCCATGATCTGGCCCGATTGGCAGTAACCACACTGTGGCACCTGTTCTGCAATCCAGGCCGCCTGTATTGGGTGCAGGCCGTCTTTAGCGGCAACGCCTTCAATGGTCTTGAGATGTCCCCCCGCGGCCGCAGACACCGGGACTACACAAGACCGGATCGCTTGTCCGTTCAGCTGTACGGTGCAGGCGCCGCACTGGGCGATGCCACAACCGAATTTGGTCCCGGTCAGCCCGAGATTTTCTCGCAAGACCCAGAGCAGTGGCGTCTCCGGATCGACCTCGACTTCCCGCGCCGTACCATTGACAATTAACTGGACGATCGTCATACGTGTCTCCCGCCTTTGTCGACATCCTGATTTCGCAAAGATGCGGCAATGCCCGGGGATTTGCAACTCACGTCCAATCGCCCGGGCGGCATAGATCAGTTATCATCCAGTCACCAATTATCAAGGGAAGCGTGGTATGCCTTCTGAAACCAACCAGTTTGATGCCGTGATTGTCGGCGCCGGCTTTGCCGGTATGTTTATGTTGTATCGTTTGCGCAAATGCGGTCTCAGTGTCCGCGTGATCGAGGCGGGTGACGGTGTGGGTGGGACCTGGTACTGGAACCGGTACCCGGGGGCGCGCTGCGATGTCGAAAGTATGGAGTATTCCTACGACTTCGATGATGACTTGCAGCAGCAGTGGGAATGGACCGAGCGCTATGCCGCACAACCGGAAATCCTGCAATACGCCAACCATGTAGCCGACCGCTTTGACCTGCACCGGGATATCGATTTTGAAACCCGGGTTACCAGTGCGACCTTTGATGAAAGCGCGAATAACTGGTCCGTGACAACCGACCGGGGAGATCGTTTGACCGCCACCTTCGTCGTGATGGCGACCGGCTGTTTGTCGTCTACCAACCTGCCGGATTTCAAGGGGCTTGAAAATTTTAAGGGTGACTGGCATCACACCGGGCGCTGGCCAAAGGAAGGGGTCGACTTCACCGGCAAGGCCGTGGCGGTAGTTGGCACCGGCTCATCTGCCATCCAGTCGATTCCGCAAATTGCCAAACAGGCCAAACACTTGACGGTATTCCAGCGCACTCCGAACTTCTCCATTCCTGCGCACAACAAGCCCCTGGACCCGGCGTTCGTTGCGGAAATCAAATCCAGCTATAACCAGTTTCGCGCGGCCAATCGACTGCAAGCTCCAGCGTTCGGTTCGCGTTTTGATCGAAAGGACGAATCCGTATTTGATGCCAGTGATGAACAAAGGCTACAAGCCTTTGAAGAGAAGTGGAGGATTGGTGGATTTGGCTTCCTTGCAGCATTCAATGACCTCTTGTTGACCAAAGAAGGTAATGATTTCGCTGCCGAGTTCGTTCGCAACAAGATTCGTGAAAAGGTCAAGGATCCGGTGACGGCCGAACTCCTGTGCCCGGACCAGGTCATTGGCTGCAAACGTATTTGCGTCGACATTGATTATTTTGAGACCTACAACCGTGACAATGTCTCACTCGTGGATGTCAAAGAGTATCCTATTGAGGAGATTACCCGGGATGGGCTGATCACCGGCGGTAAGGAGTACACATTTGACATTATTGTGTTCGCCACCGGCTTTGACGCCATGACTGGCTCGTTACTCAAAGTCGACATTACCGGACGTGACGGCTTGAAACTCAAGGATAAATGGGAAGCCGGGCCGCGCACTTATCTCGGTTTGCAAGTCGCCGGGTTCCCGAACCTGTTTACGGTTTCCGGACCTGGCAGCCCCTCGGTTTTGACGAACATGATCATCTCAATCGAACAGCATGTGGACTGGATTACCGATTGCATCCTGTACCTGCGGGCACAGGGAAAGTCACGTATTGAAGCCGAGACCGCAGCCGAGGACGCCTGGGTTGACCATGTCAATGAGGTTGCTGCTATGACGCTGTACCCCTCATGCAATTCCTGGTATCTGGGCGCCAATGTGCCGGGTAAACCGCGAGTTTTCATGCCCTATGTAGGCGGCTTCCCGCTCTATGTCGAGAAGTGTCAGGAAGTAGTGGAGAACGACTACGTCGGCTTTGCGATCAGTTAGGATGGATCCGGTGCGGTATGCAGGTGAGCAGCATGATCGATAAAGTGGACGATCGTCATATCCAGCGGATCCTGCCGCTGATTTCTCCTGCCGCTTTAAGTGTTGAGTGGCCAGCCACCAATGAGATTCGTGAGCGCGTGGCGCAATATCGCAGTGAGATTGAAGCCATACTGGACGGTAACGACAACCGGTTGATTGTTATCGTTGGGCCGTGTTCCGTGCACGATCCCGCGGCTGCCGTCGACTATGCAAAGCAATTGAAGGCAAGGGCAGGGCACCTCGGTGACAAGTTGTTGCTGGTGATGCGAGTGTATTTCGAGAAACCGCGCACAGTGATGGGCTGGAAGGGCCTTATCAACGACCCTGGCCTTGACGAGAGTTACGACATCAACCATGGCCTCGCTCTGGCACGTAAACTACTACTCGATATCGCGGAAATCGGCCTGCCTGCTGGCACGGAATTTCTGGATACCACGTTTGGCCAGTTCTATGCTGACCTGATCAGCTGGGGCGCCATCGGTGCCCGCACGGCAGAAAGCCAGATCCATCGGGAACTGGCGTCGGGGCTTTCTATGCCAGTCGGTATCAAAAACCGCACCGATGGGGATGTGCAGGTGGCAGTGGATGCCATCCGTGCGGCTGCCCACAGGCATTTATTCCCGACACTGACTAAAGAAGGTACGCCGGCAATTTACGAGACGAGTGGTAACGAATATGCACACCTGATATTACGTGGTGGTGACCGCAGCGGCTCTAACTATGATGCGGCTTCGATCGGTGAGACGCTCAAGTTGCTGGCGGCACACGACTTGCCGTGGCGGTTAATTGTCGATTGCAGCCACGGCAATAGTGGCAAGAATCCCAACAAACAAATAGAGGTGGTCGAGAGCATTTGCCAGCAGCGCAAGCAGGGCACGACTGCCATCAAGGGGGTGATGTTGGAAAGTCACCTGAAATCCGGACGCCAGAATTATTCGAAAGAGGCAGAGTATGGTAAGAGCATTACCGATGCTTGCCTGTCTTTGGATCAAACCCTGCCACTTCTGGAACAATTGCACGCAGCGGTAGACTGAGCCTATTGTAAGGATAATGCACAACTAACCAGGAACGGGTCATGGAACTAACTACCGTCTCTACCAATCATGCCGTCTTTTATCAGGCAGAAGAGATTCACCGTGTCGATGATCTTGAACCAGGACGCGAGCATGAACTGTTTGGGAGCCGTTTTTCGACGCTACCGGAATTGGGCAAGCGTCTGTCTACCTTCACCACCGTCAATGATGTGCACTTTGGTGAGACGGTGTGCGGTGTGATTTCTGGCTCTGACATGGGGCCGGTATTTTCGGTCGAAGAAGGGCAGACTCCATACCCCGAATTCATGAATGCTGGCGCTATCGCTGAAATGCAAGCCGTCGACCCGGACCTGGTGCTGGTCAAGGGCGATTTGACGGATGGCGGCACGCTTTCAGAATACGAACGCTTCCTGGAATTTTACGGTGGTGCTTTCGGGGACAGGTTGCATCATATTCGTGGTAATCACGATGCTTACCACGACGAAGAGATCCAGTGCGAGAATCGTAAGCGCATTGACCTTGCTGGCGTCACGGTTGCCACCATCGATACCGTCAGGCCCGCCTCGGCTGGTGGCACGGTGTACGATGACGACCTGGATTGGTTGCATGCGGTGACCATGGAGGCGACTCAACCGGTTCTGGTTTTTGGCCATCACCATGCATGGGACCCGGCTACCTCGTATCGGTCAAAAGATTACTTTGGCATTCAGCCGGATGAATCAGAAAAGTTCATTGACTTCGTGGCCGGGCATCCCTCGATCCGTGGCTACTTCGCTGGCCATACCCACCGCAATCGCGTGCGCTATTTTCCACAGACTAAAGACGTACCCTGGGTTGAGGTCGGTTGTGTCAAAGACTTTCCTGGCAATTGGGCCGAGTACCAGGTGTATGAAAACGGCATTCTCCAGATCACCCACCGCATCTCCACGCCGGAGGCGTTGAACTGGAGCGAAAAAACCCGTGCCATGTATAACGGCACTTACTATGATTACGCGTTCGGCAACCTGTCAGATCGCTGCTATGTGGTAACCCGGGCGTTTTGATCTCACTCCGCCATTATCCGGGCATGGCTGGTCAAGTCCCCTCGAACGTGTAGTATAGGTAGCTACATGCCCGGACCCAATCAAGGAGGAAGTTATGGCTGGTAAAAAGGAGCAATACACGGTTCAGCTGGATGGGGATGAGACACCACGAAACTTGCTGATTTTCATGGATGGTACCTGGAATGATGAGAATGGACGCAACAATGATGGTGTCGTCACCAACATCTACAAGCTGTTCAGTTCGTTGACCGGCAGTCTTGAGGATGATCACATTCCTCAAGTCAGGACCACCGCGAAGAATATTGGTCTCTATTTTCGCGGTGTCGGCAACGATGAAGACAACATCAAGGCCAAGGGTTTTTACCAGGGCGCGTTCGGTGCCGGTGAAAGGAACATTCGTGATCATGCCTATGCATCGATCTGTAAATATTACCGGCCCGGTGATCGCATCTGCCTGTTTGGTTTCAGTCGTGGTGCTTCCAGTGCGCGTCTACTTGCCAGCAAGTTGCATGAACACGGATTGCCGCGCGAAATCACGCTCCACTATCGGGAGGCTGTCAACGCGACTTCTGGCGCAAAAGAATGGATGTTCACGAAATACCAGGCCAGGGAAGAAAACAGCAAGAAAGTGACTGTTGAATTTCTGGGTATTTTTGACACGGTCGGCGCGTTTGGCATTCCAATTAATCTTGGCCCGCTCAACTTCCAGAAAATTAACCTGTTCCGGGATCTGACGTTGTCACCCAATATCCAGCGTGCAGTTCATCTGGTCGCGATCGATGAAAGTCGTGACCCTTTCGTGCCGACGCTCGCAAACGCCAGCGATCGGGTAGAAGAAGTCTGGTTCCCCGGCGTGCATGCCGACATTGGCGGTGGTTATCCTGACTGTCTGCTTGGTCACATTACGCTCGATCATATGGTGCAGCAGTTGCATGCCACCATTGACGCACCAAACGTTGTATTCAGTAACTCGCTCAAAAAACATGTCAGCTATGACCTTGGTGCAGATGAATTTATTCTGCACTACCACGGTGATGGCCTTGCCAAAGATCCCCGTGGCTTGCATGTGTTGAAAAATGAGAAACCGACGCGGCTGCCGGTGAAAATCCACCGATCGGCGCTGGCATTACAAGAGCAGGATAACTTCTTCTACTCAGAGCGGTTTAACAGCTTTTCGACCAGAGTCAGGATTGGTTATGACCCGGTCAACCTTAAAAAGATTGAAGGTAATGTGTTGATCGTGTGACCTGGGAGTAAGGGACGAGACTACTGTGACCGTGACTGGTTTAGCTTGTTGGACTTCCAGTATTTCGTGCCTTGCAGGGTAGCTTGCAGGGCAAGTCCGGTTTCTGTCAGCTGATACAGGGTGACACCGTTGATTGTGGTTCCCGCCACATTTTCTTCACCGCCTTTATCGGTTGATTTCGCGGCAGCATCGGCCTGACCCGTAAAGTCCCAACCTCTATCAATAAAATCGGTAAGTGCCTTACGAGTGTGGAATATAAAGATTCCACGGAAGTCCTTGATGCCAAGGCCGATACCAACGCCGGCAGATCCCATGTTCATAAACGTATCTTTGCCGGACTTGTTATCATGCACGACCCCACGCCCGCCGCCAGCGGCGATGAAAAACAGGTTAACGCCCAGGTTTGAGAAGACGGCATAGCCCTCGGCATCGCTGATCTCGGCGCGAGCTTGTGGCTTCTCTTCGTACAAGCGTTTCAATACCTCGGATCGTGTTTCCAGAATCTTTTCGCGCTGCTTTTCTGCACTTGCAGCGAGAGTTGGCATGGCTATCAAGGTGATACCAAGAACAATTAAAAATCGTTTAACAAGTGACATAGCTTTTCTTTTAGACTGAGAAGATGATTGATACTACCCCATTTCACGCTTGAGGTGATAAGTGTTGTATCCCCCGGTCAGTTAGATTGCTACTGATTGGCAAGACTGGGCTTGTCCTGGTTCAGGTCCCCGTCAGAGTTTTGCGCGGCCCGCCCGAGTAAGACGTCAATATCATCTTTGGTCAGGGTTTCGCGAGTAACCAGGTTTTCAATGACGAGTTCCAGGGCTTGCCGATTATCGGAGAGCGTTTGGGTGGCGCGGGCTGCTGCGTCTTCGACGATGCGCCGGACTTCCCCGTCGATGCGTGCTGCAGTTTCTTCGCTAAAATCGCGTTCCTGTGTCAATTCATAACCGAGGAATGGGTGCTCGGTACCAGCTTTATAGTGGACCGGGCCGATCGCGTCACTCATACCCCATTGGGTAATCATCATACGGGCCATACGTGTCGCCTGTTCCAGGTCGTCGGCGGCGCCTGAGCTGATAGAGCGGAGGATTAATTGCTCCGCTGCACGACCAGCCAAGAGTACCGCGAGCCGGGTTTCTAAATAGGACTGGGTGTAATTATGACGGTCTTCACTGGGCATCTGTTGGGTGGCGCCAAGCGCCCGGCCCCGCGGAATAATCGATACCTGGTGCAGCGGATCGCTTTCCGGCAGCAGGTAAGCGGTCAGGGCATGTCCGCTTTCATGGGTGGCAGTGCGCCGGCGCTCGGATGGATTCAACAGGTCCGGGCGTTCGCTGCCCATGACAACTTTATCGTGCGCTCTGGCAAAGTGTTCACGGGTGACCTCATTCACATTGGCACGTGCAGCCAAAAGTGCAGCCTCGTTGACCAGGTTTGCAAGATCAGCACCAGAGAAGCCAACCGTACCACCGACCAGTTCGTCAATATTAACGTCGTCTGCGATCGGCACCTTGCGCATATGTACGCCGAGGATCTCCTTGCGCGCTTTGCTCTGCGGTAATTCCAGTGCGACCTTACGATCGAATCTGCCCGGCCGCAGCAGCGCAGGGTCCAACACATCCGGGCGGTTGGTAGCGGCCAATACCACCACGGCTTCCTCGCGTGAAAATCCATCCATTTCGGCGAGGATCTGATTCAGTGTTTGTTCTCGCTCATCGTGACCACCACCGACGCCGGTGCCCCGGACGCGACCGACGGAATCAATTTCATCGATAAAAATAAGTGCTGGCGCTCGTTCTCTTGCCTCACGAAACATGTCTCGCACACGAGAAGCGCCAACGCCTACATACATTTCGATAAACTCTGAACCGCTGACGCTGAAAAAAGGCACACCGGCCTCGTTCGCAGTCGCCTTGGCAAGCAAGGTCTTACCTGTACCCGGCGGGCCCATCAGGAGGATACCGCGAGGCATTTTGGCTCCCAGTTTGCGAAACCGCTCCGGGTTGCGCAAGAACTCGATGATTTCCATGAGGTCCTGCTTGGCGGATTCAAGGCCAGCCACGTCTTCGTAGCTGACATCATTGTCCTTATGTTCGAACAGCCTCGCTTTCGATTTACCAAAACCAAACAAGCCACCGGCGCCGCCGCCGGCGCCCATGCGTTGCTGCAATACGCGCGTGCTATAGATGAAAAAGGCTGCGATCAATAGCCAGGGCAGCAAGCCCAGAAGCAATTGCAACCACCGGGGTTCAGCGCTGGTTTCTGCGGTGATGCTGACGTTCTGTGCCTCAAGCAGTGGGAGTAAGGCATCATCGGCAATACCGGGTGTGACTGTGACAAATCGGGGAGGGTCTGACTGGTCGCGATACACACCGAATATCTGATCGCCACGAAAGGTAATCGTGTCCACTCGACCATTGCCGACCGCTTCCTTGAACGTGGAATAGGCGATTGTCTCTGATTGCGGCCGGGTTTGGTCGGCGAAAAAATACCAGATGGTAAAAATCAGGACCAGCCACATCCAGATGTGCGGATCGAACGGCGTAACTTTAGGCGGTTCTTTTCGCTCTGGCTGCTCAGGGGGCGGCACAGGTTGGGGCATAAACGAGCCTCCTGCCGAGGCGTTAGCGTTGCCAGGTTATCCTGACAAAGTCCGGATCATCGGTATGTTGGTAGTCAATCTCACCGTCATAGGCGTCATGAATTGCGGCACCGATTGCGCGCGCAAGATGAGTGTCAGTGGTTGTGATGACCATGCTCTCGGCAGACGATTCGGTTTCTATAATCCGAGCGAGTGGATGTTCCATTCTGCCCCTTGATTCGACGTTTTCGACCAGGTTGATGATTTCGTTTTCGTGTTTGGTCAGAAAATCCCCGGTCAAGGTGATGATGCCAGCGGGATCTTCGTTGTTGGCTTTAACACAGGCAGGGCACAATTGCTCATTGCACTGGGCGGGTCCGGGTTCCATGACCCAACGACCATTACGATACAAGAGACCGCACTGTGGACATACGGTGGGTTCGGTTAATTTCTCGCGGGACTTCTCACCGGCTCGGACATTTCGGCGCACGAAATTACCTTGGCGCTTGCCTTTTTGCCTGGGTTGCTTGGCCATAGTGACTCCTGATTGAGATACGGGTTTTATACCGCAACTCTGGCTAAGTAAAGTTGATTCTCGTCAAGCATCCGTGACTTCGAACGGGCGGGCCGTCAGCCGATCCAATAGGACCGGTATCACGAATGCGAATAGAGTGCTTATCGAACGGGGCTTACAGATGCCATGGGAGAAGGCCTTTGGCATGTTTTTCACCCGGTTCTGTGCCAATAATACACCACCAGCGCCTGCTCGCACATCACCTGTTGCATGTTACAGTATCCAATCAAGAGCCCAGTCCGTTTCGAGGTGTGGTGATGTTTGAGCAACTGATGAAGTTTATGCAACGGCGCAACCTCCTGCCCCGTATCTCAGATACTGAACGCGAGGCCCTGGAAGCGGGGACAGTCTGGATCGATGGAGAGATTTTCTCCGGAAAGCCGAATTTCGGACGTATGCTGGCTGAGCCTTACGATAGCCTGAGTGCCGAAGAGCAAGCGTTTCTGGATGGTCCGACAGAACGACTGTGCCAGATGGTTAATCCTTATGAAGTGGCCCGCAGCCGTAGGGTTCCGGATGCGGTTCTTAAGTTCATGAAGGATGAAGGCTTTATGGGCCTTTTGATCCCCAAATCATATGGCGGCATGGAGTTCTCGACACTCGGGATTTCTGCAGTGATCTCCAAGGTCAATGCGCATTCATCTCCGATGGGAACATTTGTCACCATTCCGAACTCGTTAGGTGCGGCTGAATTGCTCAAGCATTATGGTACCGATGCGCAGAAGGATTACTATCTCCCGCGCCTTGCGCGAGGTGAATACGTACCCTGCTTTGCCTTGACCGAACCGGATGCTGGCTCTGATGCGGCTTCTATTGAAGCAGAAGGGCGCGTGATGACAGATGATGACGGCGCACTGAAAATCTGTCTGAATTTCGAAAAGCGATACATTACGCTCGCGCCGGTTGCAAATCTGATCTCGCTCGCGTTTAAGCTAAGTGATCCGGACAACCTGCTTGGGCAGGGTCAGGCACCAGGTATCACGGTGGCGATGCTTGAAAGGGATGCAAAGGGGCTCACCATCGGTGCCCATCATGACCCGATTGGCTCGGGTTTTTATAATGGGCCGATCAGTGGCAAAGATGTCCTGGTGGACGCAGAAGCGATCATCGGTGGAGCGGAAATGGCCGGGCAGGGTTGGCGCATGCTGATGGAACAACTAGCTGGTGGTCGTGCGGTCTCGCTGCCGGCAGGTGCTGTGGGGGCAATGAAATATTTAGCAGAAGCAACCGGTGCCTACTCGATGATCCGGAAGCAGTTTGGCATTCCTATTGGTTTGATGGAAGGTGTACAAGCCCGGGTCGCCGAAATTGCCGCAATGACCTACCTGTTTGAAGCGGCACGGGTCTATATCTGTTCGGCTATCGATCATGGTGAGCAGCCGCCGGTGGTTTCTGCCCTGCTCAAAGCTGGTTCCACCGAGTATGCGCAACGACTTTCGATTGACGCGATGGATGTTTTTGCCGGTTCTGGTGTCATGCAGGGGCCTAACAATATTGTAGGGGCGGCCTATACCGGTGCACCAGTCAGCGTCACGGTTGAAGGCGCTAATATAATGACGAGAACACTGATTATCTTCGGCCAGGGGGCAACGCGTTGTCATCCTTATGCGCTCGATCTGGTACATGCGGTAGAAGCCAGTGATGTGGCGGCGTTTCGAACGAGTCTTCTCGGCTGGCTGAAACATTCTCTGGCGAACTGGCTGCGAGCCAATCTTTTGGGAGTTACTCGCGGGTTTGCCGCGCGGCATCCGGTGACCGGTCCGACGGCCAGGCACTATCGGCGCCTGGGCTGGGCTTCTGCCCGTTTTGCACTGCTGGCGGACCTTGCCATGTACCTGATTGGAAGCAAGCTCAAGGCAAAAGGTAACTTAAGCGGCAGGTTTGCAGACGCGTTGACCTGGCAAGTATTGGCGGTGGCGACACTCCGGCGGTATGAGGCTGAAGGCAGGCGTGCTGAAGACCTTCCGCTGGTTCATTACGCCTGTGAATATGCGCTGGAGAAAATACAAAATGCGTTCGATGGTATTCACGCCAATTTTGATGCGCCTCTGGTGGGTTGGTGGTTACGGTATCCGGCAGCACTTTTTCTGCGCGCAAATCCCCTGTCCAGGGGGCCGGCGGACAAGCTGATAGCGGCCGCTGCAGCGACGATACAGGCACCCGGTGAGCAGTATCAGCGGCTCACTGCCGGTATCGCGCAACCAGTCGAAAGTGAGTCCGGGCGCGGCCGTCTGCGCAAGGCATTCCGTCTCAATCATGAGAGCACGCCATTGCAGCGTAAACTCGCCATGTATCGAAAGTCACAGGAGATGACCGAAGCTGATGAAAACGAAGTGATAGAAGCGGCACTTCGTGACAGCGTCGTCACCGACGCGGAAGTGAAGCGGTTACGCGAATCTGGACAGGCAACTCAAGACGCCTGTGAGGTAGATGAATTCTCACCGGACCAATACTTTCGATAATTATCTGTTGTGAGATTGTGATATTGTGCGCTTGTTCTGAAGGTAGCCGGAAGTAAGAGGAGAAGTATGACAAGGCCGAAGTTAGACAAAATCTTTTGTGTGATTGACCCGACTACGAATAATCAACGCGCACTCAAGCGTGCGGTATCAATGGCGGCGAATTCCGGTGCCATGGTTCATGCGCATCTTTGTTTCAGCCCTCAGCCCAGTTCTCGCGTTGATGTGCTTAAAAGCTATCGGGAAGCAGAACAGTCACGTTACCAGCTGTGGCTGGATTGGTTGCTGAAGGATTATGTGACCGAAGGCGTAAAAATAACGTCCGAATTGACCTGTGATGACGACTGGCGCGCTGAGCTGCTGGCGGCGGCGAAACGGGTTGGTGCAGACATTATTATAAGGTCCAGCTTCCGCCGTTCGGCGCTGCAACGTCGTGTATTGAAAACGACTGACTGGATGCTGCTGCGCCAGGCACATTGTCCGGTGTTGTTGGTGAAAACAGATCGGGTTGGCCCGCTCGAAAAGGTGCTGGTCGCCCTGAATCTGGAGGAAAAAGGTAAAGCGCACCAGCAACTGACTGATACCGTTATTGAGCATGCACGAAGCATTGTCGATCGTACCGGCGCTGAGTTGCATGCAGTCAATGCCTATCAAGGACTCGACAACTTTGTGCATCCACCGGATCTTGCCAAGCGGGTGGGGGTTCAACGTAACAAAGCCCATGTCGGTGAGGGATCACCAGAGGACCAGATCGCAGCCACCGTCACCGAACTGGGTGCACCCCTTGTTGTCATTGGTTCCCTTGCCCGAAAAGGCATGTCTGAAATGGTGGTGGGCAATACTGCCGAGCGTATCCTTGACCAGATCAACGCTGACATCATGGTCGTGGTACAACGCTAGCGGGCCGGGTACAGCCTGGTTATGACCCAACTACAAGACCGACGACGCCAGCGCCGCCATTGTTTTAGCTGGCCGCGTGTTCCGCTTTCCGCACCTTTCATCCTCATCATGGTCGTGCTTGCCGGGTGTTCCGAACCACCTGAACTCGAGCCGCTTGCCGCCGAGAATTATGCGGCTGCATTTGAAACCGCCGAGATGACTCCCGCGGTACAGAAAAAGTGGGCTCGCAGCTGCGCGCTATGCCATGTTCGCGGAGAAGGTGGCGCCCCCAGGGTAGGCGACTTGCAAGCCTGGGCGCCACGGGTTGCAGGCGGCGATGTACGAATGATGCAGCATACCGTGGAGGGGCTCAATCGAATGCCCCCGCTTGGCTATTGTATGGATTGCGACCTCGACGATTTCGCCGCAATGATTCATTTGATGACCGGTAGACACTGATGCTGTCCCGGCGCCGATTCCTGGCTAATTCAGTACTGGCTGCGCTATGGTCGGCGATGACAGGGTCTGCGCTGACGGGATCGGCAATGCCGGGGACGGCAGTTGGTCAAGCGGCAGCGCCACCCTGGCGAAACTGGTCCGGCCATCTTAAAGCCAATCCCGCAAGCAGATTGGTGCCGTCGACTGAAGATGAACTCGTGTCGATGCTACAAAGCACGCGCGGTGCGATTCGTCCGGTTGGCGCTGGTCACTCATTTTCTCCCCTGGTTCCGACCGATGGCCATCTTCTGGTGCTTGATAATCTAAACGGGTTGGTGAGCCATGACAGACAAGCAATGACAGCAGAGTTGATGGCGGGGACTCGATTGTCTGATGCCGGCGCGCTTTTAGATGATATTGGCCAGGCGATGTATAACCTGCCGGATATCGATCGCCAGACCCTGGCGGGCGCAATCGCGACAGCTACCCACGGTACCGGCAAGCACTTAAAGTCGTTGTCAGGGTACGTTAACAATATGCGTTTGGTAACTCCGTTTGGCGACGTGGTTGATCTTGATGCGCACAACAACGCCGATGTATTTCATGCGGCGCGGGTTTCCCTGGGCGCACTTGGTATTGTCACTCGTATTGGCTTTAAAAACCGTGCCCCGTTTAACCTGCTTGGTCGCACCTGGATGGAGAAGACCAAAACTGTTATTGATCAATTTGAGGCGTTATCCAGCGAATGGCAACACTTTGAGATGATGCCGCTGTTGCATTCGGATTATGCTCTTGTAATCGCGCACAAGGAAACCTCCGATGCCATTTCTCCTATGGTCGAGGAAGAGGACGATGGCGCATTCCTGAAGCTGGTAAATGCGACGCCGGTTGCCTTGCGAGGCACCTTGATTAACACGCTAGCAAGTGACATTGAACCTGCCGAAGGGATCGACGTATCTTACAAGTCTCTGACCAACTTGCGATTTGATCGCTTCAATGAAATGGAATACTCGGTGCCGGCAGCATCTGGCCCCGAGTGCCTTGAAGAGATACTCGATACAGTGAAGCGCGAGGCCACGGATGTAACGATTCCACTGGAGTACCGTATTGTTGACGCGGATGATGCCTGGATCAGTATGTTCAACGGCGGACGCAGGGTATCAATTTCTGTGCATCGACTTGCCCGGTACGACTATCAGCCTTTGTTTGGCCTGGTGGAGCCGATATTCTGGAAATACGGCGGCCGCCCACACTGGGGCAAGGTACATACCCTTGGGCGCCAGCAGTTGCAAGAACTGTATCCTCGATTTGAGGACTTCGTGTTTATCCAGCAATCGCTGGATCCAGAAGGCAGAATGCTGAACCGGCATCTGGCATACGTATTGGGCCGGTAGTCTGACAATACCTTAAGGGTAAAGTCACGAGGCAGTTCCTTGATTGGTAACTGATTGGCATATCATTTAACGCACCTGGCGGGAATGACGTCTTGGAACCCGCGTACTACCAAAAACGGGTGTTGCCGTCAAAATCCCCGGCAGGAGTGCACAGACCGGTCTATGTGCTGAAATTGTTATACTAGCGG
>JBBDIT010000054.1:17864-19264 GCA_040880285.1 Pseudomonadales bacterium
ATCCCCGGCAGGAGTGCACAGACCGGTCTATGTGCTGAAATTGTTATACTAGCGGCTTGAATGCTGCAGTCAACCGCGACCGACAAAAGGTAGGCGAGAGGAATCTGGGCGGAGCTGGATCGAAGGTAGGAGCCTAGTCAGTTTTGTCCCTTGGCCAGCCAGCAAGGACGAGCTCAGCAGCACGACGCGCATGGACGGCCGCGTCCTCGTTGCCTTCACCCGCTGACACAATGCTGCCTTTCATGAGGATATGAAAGGTCTGGGCGAATTGGTCCGGATCCTCAAGCTTCGCTGCCAGGGCAAGCTCAAAGATTATGGACCGGATACTTGCCAGATGCAGGATGGCAGATCGATGGATATCCGAGCCGCTTTCTGCTTCCACCAGGACATTGATAAACGAACAACCTTCGAACCCGGGAGCGCGAAACCAGGCGTCAAAAATATCGAATATGGCCAGCAGTTTTTCGTCGCTATCGCCGCTATATGACTCGACTTCTTGCGCAAGCCAGCGACGTGTCCAGAGTTCTTCCCGCCGATCCATGAAGGCGATCACCAGGGCAGACTTGGATCCAAAGTTATTATAAAGGCTCGCCTTGGCGCAGCCGGAGACTTCAAGGATTCTGTCTATGCCGGTACTGTTGATGCCATGGTTGGCAAACAACTCGTAAGCCGCATCAATCAGGCGCTCTCTTGCACTACTAGCCAACTTGCCTCTCCAACCGGAAATCCGCATCCGGGCACTCATTTTTTGCTGCGCAGAATATACCGTATCGGGCCAGGTCTCGCCATGACCCTGCTCAGCAATCGCTGATAACCTGGTGCGACCCGACGCAGCTTCGTCTTTTGAATTGAATCGTCAAGCCACGTGCAATTGAACTTGTTACCAGTCGGCGGCGTGTGGCTGGATTCGACGAGTAAAGTGTTAAGATGGCGTCGGACAATTGATAACAGTAACTTCATGCAAATCTGGGTCGACGCGGACGCCTGTCCCGTCGTGATCAAGGAAATTATCTTCCGGGCAGCCGAGCGTACGGGCGTGACGACCACGCTGATTGCAAACCAGCTGATCCGGGTACCACCGACAAAAAACATTCATGCCATCCAGGTTACTTCCGGCTTTGATGTCGCGGACAATGAGATTGTCCGGCGTTGTCAGGCCGGGGATCTTGTGATTACGAGTGATATTCCGCTCGCAGCAGAAGTGATTGAGAAGGGAGCGCATGCATTGAGTCCCAGGGGTGAGCTTCACACTGCGGATAACATCAAGCCACGCCTCAATATGCGTGACTTTATGGATACGATGCGAGCAAGTGGAGAACGTACTGGTGGCCCGCCGCAGATGAGCAAAACGGATCGTATGAACTTTGCTAACCATCTGGATCGATTGCTCACGAAGCACG
>JBBDIT010000055.1:0-55595 GCA_040880285.1 Pseudomonadales bacterium
CCGGAAACTGTCGATTGCGCCTGACGGAGATGTCAGATGACTGTGAGCCCGTTTTGATGTGTGTCCGTTTGTTGTTGTCGTTTGTTGTATGTAATGTAAAGGCATGTTTGTGCGCCGTCGCACAGACTAAAGGCAGGCGATATCAAACACTGCACCAATGGAAATTGGAAAACCTCGACGAAAACGCCTGCTGGTCGTTGACGACAACGAACTGATCCTGCAACTAGTCAGCCGACAGCTTTCGGCAGAAGGCTATGATGTCGTCGCGGTATCAAGCGCCAACGAAGCGATCGGTTGGTGCGATGTTAATGGGTCGCCGGATCTTCTTCTCAGTGATGTATCCATGCCGGAGATCGATGGACCCACCCTCTATCACTCACTCGATAGCAAGTTCCCCGGGTTGCCAGCGCTCTTTATGAGTGCAGCACACGGCAAAGAACTCTCTGGCATACCCTGGCCGCTTCTGGAGAAGCCCTTTACACGAGATCAACTAAGATCGTTGATCAATGTATCGTTGTTCCAGGCATACCTGACCAAAGCGGAGTTAAGCCACGGCGACTAAACGCCTGCGCAATGGCTCCGGTGTCCCCACCTGGCGTTGGCAACCTACTTTGACGCTTATACTCCGACCTCATCGTTTGTCTCAGAGACAATTTCAGGACAGCCATCAATCTCCACGAAAGCGACCGTTCTCCGGCGATTCAGGCGACTTGGTTGCCCGTCCCGCACGGGCGGAGAGGTTTATTGGTGAACGGGACTACTGAATACGAGTGATTCAGGGTAGAACGTATACCAGGCAAACCAGTATGCAATGGTGGTTGGCAGGACCTCGCCGTTACCATCCACTGCCCAGGCGGTTCCGGCATCACCATTCCAATGAATCGTCAGGGATCGGCCGCCCAGCTCATCAACGAAACTGGCCTTGCCGTGCGCCTCCAGCGCAGAGAATGGGTAAGCCTTGGTGCCTTCGTCGGTCCGGACCCCTAACACCAGCTCTTTGGTGTGCAGATCCCCGGGTGCCTTTTTGGAAACCTCGAAATAGAGCCGGCGAGTCTTGTGATAGTTGATGTAGGGAGAGCGACTATAGTTCCGTCGAAAACCAGTATCCGTACTCAATACCTCGGCGTCCGGATATCGCTGGCGCCAGTCTGCCCAGGTCGTGTGCAGCGCCGGCAATTGTGGCAGCTCAATGCCTTTCAGCTGTCCCGATACGGCCTTGCCCATCAACTGAGACCAGAGGGACTCGGTGTTCCGGTCAAACAGCAGCACATCGCTGTCATATAGCAGCCCCGATACGCCGAACAACAATCTCGTTTCTGCTGCGTTGGTCGCAAACACCATTCCGCTGCCACACAGCGGACAATAGGTGACGACGAAGTACTGGCTGCCGATCTGGTCGTTGACGACTTCATGCCAGTCGAGGATTTTCACCGGGTACGCTCGTGCAACGTCATCAATAATCACGCCCAGGACCCGGTCACCGGCATCCATGAACGAGGCCGCACTGGCAGGAACAAACTTTGGCTGGTTGATGGCCGGGATTCCATCCCGCGGCGGCCCGCCGGAGACAATCTCGTCGATCGGAATTAACGGATCATTAATGACAAACCCGTTTTTGGTCGCGGCTACTCCAGGCTGGATCCCGAATGCGAACACCAGGAAAAAAGACGCCAGATAAGGAATGTAAACTTTCATACCTTACGGACACCCAGGCAACCAGAACGTTACGACAATTTCAGGACAAATTCAGGGCAGCCACCCATTTCACTATCAATTTTGCTTGTTCCGTGATCGGTGACATATCGGTGTATTAAGCGCAATCCCGTGCACGTCCGCCATTGCCCGAAAAAAAAGAGGACACACACCAAGCCTCATTAAAATTGTTAGCTTGTGGACGGCCGGGTCTCATGCCAACCGGTCATCCGATCCGGTCCGTGCCGGTAAAAGCTGATGCCGCCGAAGCGTAAAGACGCCAGGAGATACCCAAGTAGAAGAAAGGCACATCGGTTATTGCGGCCAGAGCGCAACTAGTGCCAAACTCCATCGTCCTTGAACCGGAGCTCCCATGGCAGACAACCACTCCGAACCAGCACCGCCCGACCTACCTGAGATTGGCGGTCGCTACGCCAAGTATGTCCTGTTTGTTCTGGTTCTCGTCTATATCTTTAATTTTATCGATCGCCAGATCCTGTCGATTCTTGCCGAGGACATTAAGGCGGATCTTGGCATCAGCGATGCGGAAATCGGATTTCTTTATGGCACCGCCTTTGCCGTATTTTACGCGGTTTTTGGCATTCCGTTGGGTCGCCTTGCAGACACCTGGATCAGGAAGAGCCTTATCTCCATTGGCCTGATGTTCTGGAGTTTGATGACGGCTCTTTCGGGGACCGCCCGCGGGTTCGGCGCACTTGCTACTTATCGTATTGGCGTTGGCATCGGTGAAGCCTCGGCAACACCGGCCGCCTTTTCAATGTTGTCCGATTACTTCCCCCCACGACTTCGCACCACGGCACTGGCTGTTTATTCAAGCGGCGTTTACATCGGGGCTGGCATTGGCATCTTCCTGGGTGGTGTGATACTCGACGGCTGGGCGGCGCTGTATCCGACCGCCGGTGAGGCTCCCCTTGGCTTGAAAGGTTGGCACGTGGCCTTCTTTGCTGTCGGCATTCCCGGAATGCTCATGTCGCTCTGGGTCTGGTCACTCAAGGAACCTGCTCGAGGACAAAGCGAGGGACTGATCACGCCGCCACACCCACACCCGTTTCGGGAAACCTGGATGGAACTCTCCTCCATCCTGCCCGGTTTTAATCTGTATCGGCTATATACGAACAAGGCGGGTGCCAGGGGCATCCTGATTAACCTGATCGCCGCTGGATTGTTTGCGCTGCTGTTCTGGTTCCTTTACATCCAAACGGGTACTGGCGCGCAGTGGATCGCGCTCGGCATTGGGGTCTACGCTGCTTTTTCCTGGGCCCAGAACCTGGCGATCAATGACCGGGCCGCGTTTGGGATGATTTTGCGTTCAAGAACCATCCTGTTTACGCTAATCGGCTTCCCGAGTATTGCCTTCTTTACCTATGGCCTGGGCTTCTGGGGCCCTCCTTTCTTTCAACGGGTACACGGTATCAGCGCGTCCGAAACCGGTATTGTGCTCGGCTTGTCGGCGGCAATAGGTGGTTGGGCCGGCGTCACTTTAGGCGGCGTACTGGCAGACAAGCTGCGAGAGAAGTATGTGCTCGGCAAGCTTTACGTTGGCATGGCGTCGATCCTGCTTTCCGCACCGCTGGCCTTTGGAGTATTACTCTCTAACGATGTGATCGTGGCGTATGTATTCAACTTCTTTCTGTCGGTGACGTCACCCATGTGGATTGGTCCAGCCGCGTCAACCATCAACGATCTGGTGATGCCACGCATGCGAGCCATCGCATCGGCGTTCTAT
The DNA here is from genome assembly GCA_040880285.1 of Pseudomonadales bacterium. Lineage (GTDB taxonomy): Bacteria > Pseudomonadota > Gammaproteobacteria > Pseudomonadales > Azotimanducaceae > JANQJA01. The sequence goes on from JBBDIT010000055.1 coordinate 3,440, forward strand.
TTACTGATGATCACCTTTATTGGTCTTGCCCTTGGTCCCTACACGATCGGTCAGATATCGGACACCATTCTAGCCACCGGCGCGACCCCCGCTGACGCGTTGCGAGAGGGTATGTTATGGGCTATCTCCATGCTGGCCCTGGCCTTTGCTGGCATTCTCGCGGCAGCATTTTATTTGCGCGATGAAGAAGCCTCCCGACTCGATCGCGCCCGCGCCCTGGGTGAAGCGGTATGAGAGGAAAAGTCAGCAGGGAAAATCAGGACATCCATCATCTCTTGCAGCAGGGGTAGGCTCAGGCATCCAGCAACGGCAAAGTCCTGTTCAACGCTTGGATGCGATCAGGAACAAGCCGGCCACGGTTGCAATGGCTCCGAAGATAAAATACCAGGTCGTCGAATCAGTAAATCTCCCTGTGAATGATTCGACCATCTGTTCGGCAACGCTTTGCGACGCCTGGTAGCCGAAATAGAGAAGGATGACGCCTCCAACCAGCAGGACGATTCCGATAATCTGATTGTTTTTCATGGTAAGTGGCTCCTTTTGTGGGCAGACCGTGTCCGGAGACTCCTCTGCGTGGATTGATTTCTCGTTCATCAGAGCAGGAATAGCGGAGCCCGTCTGTTCACTACAGCACGGAAGATTCTGGCTTCAAGGCCGGACAAGAGTGTGGAAGAGCCTTGCACCTGGTATCGACGTCCTCCAAACCCGCTGGCGGACCCGATTTACGCTGCTCTTATAGAAATGTGCGTTGTCGCACAAAAAAACTTGTTTTTTTTTTCAAAATATGTAAAAAATTTCAGTAAGGAAGCTTAGGGAAGGCTGCGATGACACAAACACCTCATTACGAAGATAATCTGTTGCTTAACGCCCTGTCCAAGGACGTGAAGGAACGCATTGTTTCGCAGCTGAAGTTGACAGAACTGAAGCTCGGCGCCGTGCTATACGAGTCTGGTGACGTCATGAATGATGTCTACTTCCCCACCAATTCAATCGTGTCGTTGCTGTACGTGATGGAGGATGGTCGCTCCGCGGAAATCTCGGTGGTCGGCAACGAAGGAGTGGTTGGCATTTCTTTGTTTATGGGTGGGCTCAGCACACCGAGTCGGGCAATCGTGCAGAGTGCCGGCCATGCATTCCGATTGAGCGGTAAATATCTGAAGCTCGAATTCGATCGTCACGGAGAACTCCACCATCTACTGTTGCGATACACCCAGGCGCTACTCACCCAGATGGCGCAAACTGCCGCATGTAATCGCCACCATTCGATCGATCAGCAGCTGTGTCGCTGGTTGCTGTTATCCATGGATCGTTTGAAGGGGAATGAGATCAGCATGACCCAGGAGTTGATTGCGAACATGCTCGGCGTGCGCCGGGAAGGTGTGACGGAAGCCGCCAGTAAGCTGCAGAGGGCGGGAATCATTGAGTACCGCCGTGGACACATTACGGTACTCGATCGGCCGGAGTTGGAACGTCGCTGCTGTGAATGTTACGCGGTGGTCAAGAAGGAATCCGATCGCCTGCTCGAGCACTTTGCCTATCCTCCCTACGCGAAGATGTCCTGTCAGTAGACCTCCTGGTAAAGGGTTGTTGCGCTGGCAGTTCTCAGCATGCCTGCGAACCAGTACACTGACCGCCAGATATGGGAGGCAACACTGTGAATCAAACCGGAACCAACGCCACAAGCACGACACAAGCTGGCGATGATACCCTTTACGAAGTCTCGGACGCTATCGCGACAATCACTCTCAACCGGCCAGCTCAGATGAATACGCTCGGCGGGTCGATGTTGGCGCTGGTGAGCGAGTACATCCTCCAGGCCGAGAAAGACCAGGATGTCAGAGTCATTATTCTGACAGGCAATGGCCGCGCTTTCTGCGCCGGGCTCGACGTTGTCAGCGCACAATCGAGGGCAGGGTCGCAAGCAGGAAACAACAACCGCGCCGCGGTACCAGTAACGCTCAATGTGAAAACGTTTCCTCCGGCAGTCATCTTCAATTGCGAGAAACCGGTGATTTGCGCCATGAACGGCGCCGCGGCCGGGTTTGGTATGGACATGGCGCTGGCCTGCGACATCCGCATTATGGCCGAAAGTGCCAAAATGGCGCCCACTCCCGTGAAACGCGGCATCGTTCCTGAAAGTGGTGGCACCTGGCTATTACCGCGCCTGGTGGGCTGGGAGAAGGCGGCCGAGATCTTCTTCGCTGCGCGCAATATCGGTGCCGGGGAAAGCAAGGCGCTGGGTCTTTGTGCGCACGTTGTGCCGGACGCAGAACTTATATCATTCGCGCGCAATTTGGCAGGAGACATCGCCGCGAACGCACCGCTTGCTGTGCAGTCCGCGAAACGACTCATGCGCATGGGGCTTTCTCAACAGTTCAATGATCACGTCCATCATGTGTATATGAACTTCCTGCAATTGATGCGGACCGAAGACGCGCGCGAGGGCATGGCATCTTTCGCGCAGAAACGGGACCCCGAGTTTAAAGGGAACTAGTCGACCCAACGCCTGAGGAACGCGAACAAGGACTCGAACCCTTTGATGGCTGGGCGATTAACGTCCGCTGTCTTGAGGGATTCAACTTCGGTGAGTTACCGCGCAAGATCATTGCAGGTAGCCAGATTCAGCTCGCCCCCCAAAGTGAAAGTTAGCACATTCGATTCAATGACCGCTTACAGAGGCAAAACAAATGGAAGTTATCGTTGACGGCCTTTCGTTTCCAGAAGGACCAAGGTGGCACAATGGCAAATTGTACTTCTCGGATTTTTATCGTCACGTGGTCAACGCCATTGGTTCTGACGGTAAGCTGGAAACCATCGCCGAGGTTGAGGGCCAACCCTCCGGGCTGGGCTGGTTGCCCGATGGTCGCCTGCTTATTGTATCAATGCTGGACCGAAAGCTGTTGCGGCAGGAACCCGACAGCACACTGGTCGAACATGCCGATCTGGGTGGGATTGCGACCTTTCATTGCAACGACATGGTTGTTGATGCCAAGGGTCGCGCTTATGTGGGTAACTTTGGCTTCGACACTCATGCGGGCGTTGCACGTGTTCCGGCAAATCTGGCGAGGGTTGACCCGGACGGCAGTACAAAACTGGCAGCGAGCAATCTGGACTTCCCGAACGGTACGGTCATCACACCTGATGGTAAAACCCTGGTCATCGCTGAAACCTACGGTCGGCGACTGACGGCGTTTGATATCGATTCAAACGGCAATCTCACCAATCGTAGCGTGTGGGCCAACACTGATCCACACGTTCCCGATGGTATCTGCCTTGATGTAGAAGGTGGCATCTGGGTTGCTGATCCAAGAGGAAACTGCGTGGTTCGAATTGAAAAAGGAGGCGCGGTCACCGACAGGTTTGATATGGAGCGTGGCGCCTTTGCGTGCGCGTTAGGAGATGAAGATCGCAAGACCCTTTACATTTGCACAGCCACCGGCTCCGGGCCACACGCAGAGGCGCGACGAGACGGTAGAATCGAATGCGTTCGGGTTGACAGACCCGGCGTCTGACCACTGGTGAATGAACCGGTGGACGGCCGGTTACAGGACAGGTTATTTTACCACGGCGATCGGGTAGTCTTGGATTGTCTGCGGCTTGGTGGTTGTCGGTGTCTGGCGACCGCCCGTCAAAGCCTTGACGCGTTCGGCGACATAGAGTTCGAGCATGTTGATGGTGATGCGACCACCCCGGGCGAACTCATTGCTTGCTGAAAGGCCTTCTACCAACGCCTTGGTAAAGGCGCCGTTACCCCAGGCTTCATCTTCCAGCGAGAACTGGCGACCCGTCGACGAGGTAAAGACAATGACGCCGCTTTCTGCCGCGGCCAGTTCGTTGACCACCTGGTTGATGTCGGCAACGCTGCGCCGTGTGCCCATGATGTTGCCGGAGTGGCAGGTATCCACAAAGGCAATGGCTTTGCCTGCAAGGTTGGCCAGGGTCTGTTTGATCTCGTAAAAAGGAATGCTGGTACGGCGCAGGCTGGAAAGGTCGGTGTCGCTGGGCAGGAACTTGAAGTCGCCATTGTCGTCGTTGACGCCGTGGCCGGCCAGGAACAACATGGCAACGTCAACACTGGTGGTCTGTCTCTCCAGCCACTCCAGCCCGTCGAGCACTTCATCGCGACTGGCATTGGCCAGCGTCCTGACCTCCACATCGCGATAGATGCCACCGGCCTGATTTTGCACGGCGCGACCAAAATCGATGGCATCCTTGGCGGCATAGTTAAGGTCAAGGGAATCGTCGGCGTAATCACTGACACCGATGGCGAGGGCATAGAGTTTTGGCTTGATGACAAAGTCGTCTGCACTGCCACCCCACTTAAGGTTGACGTTGGCCGGTGCACTGCTGCCGAACCGATTATCCGCAACCAGTGCGACCGCAACATTTTTTTTTGGCAGGGCCACTGTGATCTCGCCAGTGCCGGTAGGTGCAATGGCAATGCCTCGCTGGCGTTCTGCAGGACGACCATCGATTAGTACGCGCACATCTTTGACCGGTGCTGCATCGCTGCGGTTGTCGATGCGATAACGCAGTGTCACTGTGTCTGAATCAAACGTTGTGCCCGCAACCGGGTCGATGATTTCGATCACAGGCGGGAATCCGGTGTCCGCTGTATCCCCAACCTGATCACCACTGATCTCGGCAATGCGCAGGGCCTGGCTCTCACCACCGGCTGCGAGCACGTTCGAGACAATCTCGGGCCGGTAAAACTTTTTGCGAAGCAGATTGGCAGGGAAAAAATCGGGCTTTGCGGCGCGGCCATTGTTGAGATGCCACCCGATCAATCTGTCCGAACCCGGTGCGGCATCATAGTAGCCTGAGGGAGACCAGAGCACCCAGCCATGGCCCGCTCGTTGGGGAAACAGGGTGAGGGCGGGTTCCAGATTCCCGGCGTGAAACCAGCGCAGTGTCCCGTCGGCAACCGCGACGATGAGCCATTTGCCGTCACCAGAGAAAGTGATGTCGATTGGATCTAGACCTTGTTTGACTTTGGCGAGGAGCTTGCCGCCCTGGTCATACAGCTGCAGGTGAAAATTGGTCGCCACGGCAATGCGCTTTTGTTCCGGATGAAAAGCGTAGGCTTCCCATCCCTCATGGGTTTCGAACGCGGCTTTTCGGCCATTGATGGAGAGATTCTCCCTGCCATCAGTCGAAACGATGTCCTGCGGAATGGTTTCTGCCTTCTGCAAATCAGCGGGCCTGCCTTCGGTCAGGGTGCGTTCGGTCACATCGAACGTGACTTTTTCTCCATCCCGCATAAACCCGACACGAGTACCGTCGTGGCTGCTGACAAGGACCTCGAGCTGCTCCCCTGCCATGTCTGTGCTTGAGCGCTCCGTGCGCCACATCATCTGCCCGTTAGTCATGCGTGCTATGCGGCTGTCCATGCCTATCACCACATCGCCTGAAGACATCACCTGCAGTGGTCTCACGAAGCCATCCACATGCCAGTCGACGAAGTCTCCCTTCCCTCTCTTTGACCAGTTGCGGATAACGTAACCTGTCGTGTCAGCGACAGGTTTACCCGTGACAAACAATCTGCTGCCGTCTTCGCTCCAACGCACAGGGCCGCCAATGTTGTCCCTGAGCCCTGCGGCGTCAGGCCGAAAGGCAACACTCAGGTCTTTGGCATTAAGGACGGTCACATCGGGACTAAGGTGAAAGCCAACGGCAATGAGGGAGCCATCGGGACTGAACCGGGTATCGAAGATGGCGTCAGGCGTCAACGTTACTTCCCGCAACAGTTTGAAATCTTGTGAATACAGCCGGACCTTGCCATCGGTGCTTCCCGTGACGAGACTGCCACCGGCGGCAAAGTCACAGGCGTAGGTTGGGGCATTGTATTGTTCGGTATGGATCTCTTGATAATTGCGGTTGATGTCGTATACGCGCAGGCCCCTGACCCAACCCAGGGTGACACCGAGAAAACGCCCGTCCCAACTCATACAGCTACCCATAACGGCGTCTTCGAGGCCGGTCACAGGAATCGTCAGTTCACCGGACTCAAGGTCAACGCGATAGAGCGACATGGACTTTTGCCAGTCGTAGCCGGTCCAGCCAGCGACCAGCGCGTGACGCCCACCCCGGAGCAGTGCGATCCTGTTGAGGATGCCATCAAGTGCGGTATTGATGGGGACTCGCAGGGTGCGCTGAAGCTCTCCTGTTGCCAGGTCCCAGACCTTGATGGTCTTGTCTCGCGACACGGACACGACCCGCCCGGAAGAGACATGAACTGCCAGGTCGGTAACGATGTTGTTATGACCGGCCGTGTTGATACGCAGGATCGGCTCAGTCGGTGGTTCGGCGGCGAGAACTGAAACAGACAATGTCTGGATGAACAGACAAAGGGCGACCAAAACTACCATTGAGTGCATTCGATGAAGGATTCCAGAGATTCAGGCCAGTATACGTGCGAATCCATGATGAGAGAATCCCTGGCCACAAGCTATAAGAGCCTGGACTTCGTCGTTCCCGTACCGCTGGTTTCAAATCAAGGGCAGCGTAATCGTGAAGGTAGTCCCCAGGCCTTCGGTTGAATCGAAAGTCAGTGAGCCGGGGGCGGCACCTACAGAATCGTCACTTCCCGCCCAAGTTGTTCGACGAACACCCGGTGCACGATTTGTTCCAGAGATTCCTTGGTTAGGCCACAGAACCAATGTTCGCCATCCTTGTGAAGGTGAAAGCCACCGGATTTAGCCGCGATCCAGATTTCGTGATTGGCTACCTGGCGACTGAAAATCGCTGCGCTGCCATTGGGGAAGGTCAGCGTGAGGACACCACCGCTGGAATCCACATCTACATCATCCTCCAGTTCATCAATGCCGAGTTCGATCTCATCGAAGATCCCATCGACTTCATCGTGAAATTCACTGTCTTGCAATGTCCCTACCTCTTCTCTGCCTGTCCCAAAGCCGTACCCTGTATCGGGTCAGGCTCTCGGTATATACTGTCGCGCCTTCCGGGAAGGATAGACCATGTCACGCGTAATTGCCCTCTTATCCCTGCTGATCCTGCTCGCCGCCTGTGGCCAGAAGGGCGATCTCTATCGGCCAGCGCCCGCGGCGGATGAAGCGCCTGCGGCGGATGAAGCGCCTGCGGCGGATAGAAAGCCCGCGGCGAAAAGCGACGACGAGGATAACGAAAACACCGAACCATCTGCCAGTAATCGCACCGGCAATCAGCGCCCGCGGGTCTAATCGCTATGGAACCCATTCGTTACCAGGCGGGTGAACTGTATATGGAAGGGGTTCCGGTCAGCCGAATCGCCGAACAGTTCGGTACCCCCACCTACCTCTATTCGAGGCAAGCGATCGAGTCCGCCTATCATCGTTTTGCCAACGCCTTCAGCGGCCGACCGGCAATGGTGTGCTATGCGGTCAAAGCCAACAGTAACCTTGCGGTCCTGGACCTGCTCGCCCGTCTGGGCGCGGGTTTCGATATTGTCTCGGGTGGTGAACTCGAACGGGTACTGGCCGTGGGTGCGCCCGCTGCGCGCATCGTATTTTCCGGTGTTGGCAAGCAAACCCATGAGATTGCCCGTGCCCTTGAGGCCGGGATTGCCTGTTTTAACCTGGAATCCGCGTCGGAACTCGAGCACATCAATCGAATCGCCGGAGAATGCCAAAAAGTAGCACCCATTTCGATTCGGGTAAATCCGAATGTGGATGCCCGTACGCATCCGTATATTTCTACCGGGCTCAAGGAAAACAAGTTCGGTGTACCCGTGACCGGGGCACGCGCGCTCTACCGTACGGCTGCTAAAATGGACCATGTTGAGGTAGCAGGCATTGATTGTCATATCGGCTCACAGATCACTAGCCTGGCCCCATTCCTGGATGCCATTGAGGCAATTTTGGAGCTGGTGGACGAACTGACCCGGGACGGCCACAACCTGCGCCACATTGACCTTGGCGGCGGTATCGGTGTGCGCTACCGGGACGAACCGCTAGTGGACATCAACGAATACGCCGGGGCCGTAATCCAGGCCATGGGGCGGCGGCCACAAGAACTGTGGTTTGAGCCCGGCCGCTACATTGTCGCCAATGCCGGCCTGTTAGTCGCCCGGGTTATCACCATCAAAGACAATGAGGGCAAGCACTTTGCTGTCATTGACGCCGCTATGAACGACTTGATCAGGCCCGCACTCTATGGCGCGTGGCAAGACGTGACCCCGGTGGTGCAACGGGCGGGCGAATCCGTTGTCTATGATGTGGTGGGACCGGTCTGTGAGACCGGGGACTTCCTCGCAAAGTCTAGACCTCTTTGCATTGCAGAGGATGACCTTGTCGCCATCCACGACGCCGGGGCCTATGGCTTTGTGATGAGCTCAAACTACAACAGCCGTGGCCGGGCGGCGGAAGTCATTGTCTCCGGAGATGAAATCCAGTGTGTGCGTGCGCGCGAGACCATTGAAGACCAGCTGCGACTTGAACAAAAATTCAAGCTTTGACACCTGTTTCGCCGTTTTATGGTTGCATAAAACCGCTTCACAGGTAATCTAAACCCCAACTTCAACAATTGGCTATATACGGGAATGTTACTGAGATTCACCAAGATGCACGGTCTGGGCAATGACTTCGTGGTGCTGGATCTCATCTCCCAAAACCTGCGCCTCCGGCCAGAGCAGATTCAGGCTATTGCCGATCGACGTCTGGGCGTGGGATTCGACCAGCTCCTGATTGCTGAGCCGCCTGGCGACCCTGCGTACGATTTCAGGTATCGAATTTTCAACGCCGACGGCACCGAGGCTGAGCAGTGCGGCAATGGGGCCCGCTGCTTGCTGCGCTTTGTCCGGGACCGGGGACTTACGACCAAAACCGGGATTAGCCTTGAGACCAATAGCGGGCCGATCGAGTGTTGGCTGGAAAAGGACGGCAACATAACGGTGAACATGGGTACGCCAGTACTCCTGCCCGACAAAATTCCATTTATCTCCGATCGACCAGCAATCATCTATACATTAGCGGTGGAGGTGCCCTTGTGTGGCCTGAAAACCGAGGTCCGGCTTTCGGCGCTCAGCATGGGTAACCCGCATGCCGTGCTGACGGTGGATGACGTCGAGACGGCGCCAGTCAACCAGCTGGGACCGGCGCTCGAATCGCATCCGAGCTTTCCCAACCGGGTTAATGTGGGCTTTATGCAAATTGTTGATCGCGGCCATATCAAACTCAGGGTCTATGAACGTGGCGTTGGCGAAACCCGGGCCTGTGGCACAGGTGCCGCGGCGGCGGTGGTTGCCGGTCGCCTGCAGGGTTTGTTGGATGAGCAGGTAGAAGTCAACTTGACTGGCGGTACACTGGTCACAAGCTGGGCAGGCGACAGTGCGCCGGTGATGATGACGGGACCGGCATGCCGGGTTTATGAAGGCAGGATGCAAATTTGATGCGAATAGACGGGGCGCGCACCTGATGACAACCAAAACCAACGTGAAGGCAAACGAGAAAGCGAGTGAAAAACCTGGCTCAAAAGCCCGGGAAAACCGGCTGGCGGAAGCCGATGTCGCCGCTTACCTTGATCAGCACCCGGATTTCTTCACTGACAGAGAAAATCTCCTGCTCAAAATGGAGCTTCCTACCGGGCGAGCAACCAACAACGGCGAGGCAGTCTCGCTGGTTGAACGCCAGGTCTCCCTGTTGCGGGAGCGATCACGGGACGCACGAAAAAATCTGGACGACTTTCTGCTCGCCGCCAAACACAATGACAATATATTTGGCAAATGCCAGAACCTGATATTGGCACTAATTGAGGCGAGAGATACTGACGATTTTTTTAAGGCGCTGGAAACCAGTTTCAAAAAGGACTTCAAAAGTGAGGCCTACAGCCTCATTATATTCAGCGAGTATGCACATCAGATCAACCACTTTACCTCGAGCATCCCGGAAGCCAGTGCGCGCAAGTTTGTTGGCGGCCTGATGCGAAGTAAAGAACCTTACCTTGGCGTCCTGAGGCAGAAAGAGCAGGACTTTTTGTTTCGCCACTCCAGCGCCAACGTTAAATCTGCTGCTGTGCTGCCGGTCAGGAACAAAAACCAGCTCGCACTACTGGCAATTGGCAGCTCCGATCCGAACTATTTCAAGTCCGGCCTTGGCACTTTATTCATCGGTTTTATTGCCGATGTCATCGCACGGCTCTTGCCGCGCTTTGTCTACCTCAATCCAAAATAGATCGCTATGACTATTACAAATCCAGGAAAAGCTCGGCGTGAGCGAGAACTGGAGGCGTTCATATCTCACCTGACTCACGAAAGAAGACTGTCGCAAAATACGCTTTCCGGTTACGAACGGGATTTGCGTTTCCTTGCTGTGTTCTGCGACGAGACATCGATCCCGGACTGGCGCGCGCTTAAAGAACATCACGTTCGTACGTTTATCGGGAGTTGCCACCGCAAGGGTTTGTCCGGCAAGAGTCTGCAACGGCGGCTGTCCAGCATTCGAACCTTCTTCGATTACCTGGTGCGTGAGGGGCTTTCCAAAGGCAATCCGGCGGTGTCAATTTCGGCGCCAAGAACCGACCAGCGCTTACCACGCACGCTGGACCCGGACCAGGTCTCAAGGTTACTCGAGGTAAAGGGCACCGGCTGGCATACCAGACGTGACCGCGCTATTCTCGAGCTCTTTTATTCATCTGGCTTGCGCCTCTCTGAGCTCGTTGGGACAAACGTCGACAGCATCGACTGGAGTGATAGCAGCATTCGCGTAATCGGCAAAGGTAATAAAGAACGTCTCCTGCCTGTCGGCGCGCTGGCCATCGATGCTCTCAAGATCTGGTGTGAAGTGCGTGAACAGCTCCCTAATGAAAAACAATACATTCGCGACAAGGATGCCTTGTTTTTGAGTGAACGCGGCCTGCGTATCAGCCATCGCAACGTTCAGGCGAGGATCAATCACTGGACACGGAGCCAGAACATTCCCGGCAGGGTCCATCCGCATATGCTCAGGCACTCATTCGCGAGCCATATGCTGGAGTCCAGCGGTGACCTCCGCGCGGTACAGGAATTGTTGGGGCATGCTGACATTTCTACTACCCAGATTTACACCCACCTGGATTTCCAGCATCTCTCTGAGGTCTATGACAAGACACATCCGAGGGCCCATAAGACAGGTCGAGACGACAGCGACTCATGATCAAGGTGATTGCATTTGACCTGGACGACACTCTCTGGGAGGTCGCCCCGATTATTCATCGCGCCGAGGCGACGCTGGGTGCGTGGCTCGCTCAAGAGGTTCCGCAATTGGCTTACAACATCGAGACCATGCGGGCGCTCCGGCATGAAGTGCTGGCGCAGTCACCGTCGCTTGCAGGCAAGATCACTGAATTGCGGCGAAGGGTCATTGAAACTGCCATGATCCGAAGTGGCGTCTCCCCGGCAGAGGCGGACCAGCGTTCCCGGAACGCCATGGAGGTCTTCCTGGCAGCACGCAACCAGATTGAACTGTTTGACGGTGCGCTCGATGCAGTATCGGCCCTGGCGGGTCAATTTATTCTTGGTGCGCTCACCAACGGCAATGCCGACATCGGGCGGCTTGGTCTTGGGCACCTGTTCAGCTTCGCATTTTGTGCCGAGGATGTCGGCGCCCCCAAGCCAGCGGACAACCTGTTTCGTGCTGCACTGGCCCATACCGGGGCTCAACCGCATGAAATGATCTATGTCGGAGACGACCCGGCGCTGGATGTGGATCCTGCCAAGCGAACCGGCCTCAAAACCATCTGGGTGCGCCATTCCGGCAAACCACCGGGTGAAACCGAACCCGATGCGACCATCCCCCATGTCAGGCATGTAGGCGCGGCAGTCGAGCAACTCCTGCAGCAAGACTGAGTCACGGACCCTGGAGCCGACCGCCGATTTCAATGAAGCGCTTTACCGTATCGACGTCCGCCTTGAGCAGGGTCTTTCGTACAGGCAAGCCGGCCAGTTTCGTCAGCGTCGGGTGTGACACGTCAATGTCCGGCAGAGCTTCTCGGATTGCCTCTTCGAACTTGGCTGGATGTGCGGTTGCAAGACACAGCAATGGAACATCGTCCGTTCGAAACCGCCGGCCGACGGTAATACCGACCGCAGTATGGGGATCCACCAAATAATCGGTTTCGGCATTAACCGAGCGAATGGTATCAAGGGTTTCCGCATTACTGACGGCGCCGGCAAGGAAGGCCGCGTCAAGGCGCTCGGTATTGAAGTGCAAGGTTTCTTGGCCAGTCGACAGGAAGCGGTTCATGAATGCCTTGACCTTCTCCTCGGAACGACCCAGTTTGTAATACAAGTAGCGTTCGAAATTGCTGGAGACCTGGATGTCCATTGCCGGGCTAAAGGTGTACTGCACATCGCCGCGCTGGTACACGCCTTCGTTGAAAAACCGGCACAAGATATCGTTCTCGTTGGTGGCCAACACCAGGTGACGAATCGGCAGTCCCATTTCCCGTGCGCAGAAACCCGCAAAAATGTTACCAAAGTTACCCGTAGGAACTGCGACATCAAAGGTCTGTGGACGCCCTAGCTGATACCAGGCAGAAAAATAATAGACGATTTGCGCCAGTACCCGCGCCCAGTTCACGGAATTGACCGCCGCAAGGCTGTAGTGCTCCTTGAATGCAAGATCTGAGAAGATCTCCTTCATGATTCGCTGGCAATCGTCGAAGCTGCCCTCAACGGCAATGTTGTGAACATTGTCATCAAGGATTGTCGTCATCTGCCGCTCCTGAATGGGGCTGGTCTTTCCTTCCGGGAACATGACATAGATATTGATGTTGGCTTTGCCGCGCACACCCGCAATCGCCGCACTGCCAGTATCACCACTGGTTGCGCCAAGGATATTCACGAAAGCGCCGCGTTCAGTGAGGATGTATTCGAATACATTGCCGAGAAACTGTAGCGCCACATCCTTGAATGCAAGCGTCGGGCCGTGGAACAACTCAAGGATGTGCAGGTCACCCACGTTGACGAGGGGGGTGACGAGCGGGTGATCGAAGGTCGCATAACTGGCATCAATCAGCGATTTGAGTTCATCTTTCGGTAGGTCATCGATGAACCGCGACATCACCTCACAGGCCAGACCGGCATAATCCAACTCTTGCCAACGATCCAACTCGTCTGAAACGTCGGGCAACTCGTGTGGTACCAGCAGGCCACCGTCATCGGCTAGCCCCATGATAACGGCATCTTTAAAAGAGAGCCCCGCGACGCCGCCACGGGTGCTGCGATATTTCATATTTACAGGCTCTTGCTGACGGCAAAAACCACGCGGGCTTCACACAGGGTCGATCCACCAAAGCATTCTTCTTTCGAAATGTCTGTGTCGTGCCAGGTGACAGTGAAATCCACCTCATCCAGGGATTTCGATAAAGCAATCGAATAATCATTGTAATCGGGCCCCCCGAACCGGTCGTTCCGGTCAATGGACTGGCTGCCTACATGGAACTCAAGGCCATAGTCACCTGGCAGTCCAAGCGCGTAGCCCATATAGACGTAGATTGCTTTGTTCGACCCGTAGAAGTAATCCGAGGAGTAGTTGAGCCCGATGGTAAAATCACTGATATCAAGACTGCCATATAGCTCGGTAAAGCTGCTCTCACACCTTTTGTCAATCGCCGAATCACAAAGCGGTGCGCTCACCTGCTCGTCATCAGGGTACTCGTAGCGCAGAATACCAAGATCGTAGTTCACCATCTCATTGAAGCTGCCCGCATAGCCTGCATAGAAATTTAACTCGATACTGCCATCGAAATTGACATTCGATGCCCAGATACCAAGATAAAGGCCACTGTCTGCCACCAGGTCAATGCCACCTTGAATCGTGGCATTTTCATTAGTCTGTGAGATGCCGCGAAATGCATAATCAGTCGCGATGCTCACATTTCCACTGGTCTCTACCGCTCCGGCCTGACCAGCTACAAGCAGCAAGCTGATCCCTGTCAATAAAGCCAATCGCTTCATGCTTACACTCCATATGGTTTTTTGGGGGATGCATCGACCTGCGCGATTATAAAGGGGAACTTATGATGAATGAAATGAAACGGGCCAAACAAAAAAGGACGCTGAAGCGTCCTTTGTGGCTCTTGTAACTACGGTAACTTGTGTAACCAGGCCCCTAGACGGCTTCTGCACCTGTCTCACCAGTCCGGATACGTACCACGTCATCCAGTGTAGTGACAAAAATCTTGCCGTCACCTACCTTACCGGTATTCGCTGCGCCCGTGATCGCTTCAATCACAGCATCAAGACTCTCATCAGCAATCGCGACTTCGATTTTTACCTTGGGCAGGAAGTCAACGACGTACTCGGCGCCGCGATATAATTCTGTGTGTCCTTTCTGGCGACCAAAGCCTTTGACTTCAGTCACTGTCATACCCTGCACAGAGATTTCAGATAAGGCCTCGCGTACATCATCCAGCTTGAAAGGCTTAATGATTGCTGTGACTAATTTCATTGATCTTCTCCTTTTTCAGGACTCGCCCGCTTTTTCTTATCCGGGCAAATGTATCTAATTTACAAGCTCTTTCCAACGCCGGGACTACTACTTCTTGCTGCCTTGGACTCGCATTTCGATTCGAGTGGTTCCAGCCATCGATTACCACATCTGCTTTTGCATTCGTCGTGCCAAGTTCGGTTAACGCTTTTAAATCAACCGTTTAACGAGTCCCCAACGAGCCCGGCGGCTTTCGCTGGCACTAAATAGGTGCGTCGTACTCCAGCATGAACCACTGAAGTGCACGCCCTGCAGTATGCACTAGCGTCTGGCTGACGTGAATGGAGTGAAACGTCCTACACAGGTTTGCCGAAAGCTGTCAGACAATCGACTGTAACACAGCAACGCCCAATCAGGTTCATGCCAGCAAAAACCATAACTCGTGCCCAGATCGGCATTGACGCCCCCGATGTAACCGTAGAAGCCCATGTTTCAAATGGCTTGCCCCAAATCGTTATCGTCGGGCTACCGGAAACCGCGGTAAAAGAAAGTAAAGACCGGGTACGGGCCGCCATCAGCAATTCCGGATTTCGAATTCCAGGCCGCAAGGTCACCGTCAATCTGGCACCGGCAGACTTGCCAAAACAGGGTGGGCGGTACGATCTGGCGATTGCACTTGCCATTCTTGGTGCGACCGACCAGGTCTCACCAGAGGCACTGCTCACAGTTGAAACGCTCGGTGAGCTGGCGTTGGACGGTAGCCTGCGAACCGTCAAAGGCGTCCTGCCGGCGGCGATCGCGTGCGTGCGCGGCAAACACAAAATGATCGTTCCGGACAGCAATGGTGTCGAGGCCGCCATCGCGGGCCGTGATCACATTTATATTGCCGACAATCTGCTTGAAGTGTCGGCTTTCCTGAACGGGGGCCGGTGCCTCCGGCACCCGGACAGCCCCGTTGCCAGCCTGTCGCGGGATGCCATCTCCATCGCCGATATCCGCGGCCAGCATCTGGCAAAACACGCCCTCATTGTTGCCGCTGCCGGGTCCCACAATCTCCTCTACATAGGACCACCAGGCACTGGCAAGACCATGCTGGCAAGTCGTCTCGGTACCCTGCTACCGCCGCTGCGGTTGCATGAGTCGCTCGAGGTCGCTTCCATCCAGTCCGTATCCAAGTATGGATTCGATGTCGCAGAGTGGGGTAAGCGCAAGTTTCGAAATCCACACCACACAGCATCCGCGGTAGCGCTGGTAGGCGGTGGTAATCCGCCGAAACCAGGCGAGATATCCCTTGCCCACCATGGTGTCCTGTTCCTCGATGAGTTGCCTGAGTTCTCCCGGGGAGTACTCGAAGTCCTGCGAGAGCCAGTCGAGTCAGGCAAGATCATTATTAGCCGGGCACATCACCAGGTCAGCTATCCTGCCCAGTTTCAATTGGTAGCGGCCATGAATCCTTGCCCATGCGGCTACCATGGTGACAAGAGTAATCGATGTAATTGCGGCATCGACCAGGTGGAGAGGTACCGCGGCAAGATCTCCGGTCCGCTGTTGGATCGAATCGACCTGCATGTCGAAGTACCCCCGCTCCCCCTCGGTGCCTTGTCTGATCCTGTCCTCAAAGGGGATTACCAAGAGCATGAGTCAGCCCGCAAGCGAATTGAAGCGGCACGGTGCGCCATGCTGGAGCGCGCCGGTAAACTCAATGCACACTTGTCGGGTCGCGAGGTCGAGCGCGATTGCAAGCTAGATAAAGACGACCAGACCATGCTCGATGAGGCGATGCACGCGCTCGGACTGTCAGCACGTGGGTATTATAAAGTACTCAAGGTCGCCCGCACCCTTGCCGACTTGTCAGGGTCAAAACAGATAGAACGAAATCACCTTACCGAGGCCCTGGGCTTCCGTAAGCTGGACAGAAAACAAGCGTCGATCTAATCGGGTCGTAGGTAGAAGTGCTATTGTGCGGCTTCAACCATGTAGTCAACAACCGCTTCCAGGTCGTCATCGGAACAAGTGAAACACATTCCTTTGGCGGGCATTCCTGGTGGCATACCTTCGATAGAGCTGGTATAGAGTACGTCCATACCCTTTTCGATCCGTGGTGCCCAGGCTGCTGCGTCGCCAAATTTGGGGGCACCGGCAACTCCTATTGCATGGCAGGTAGCACAGCTTCGATCGTAGATCGCCTTGACATCAGTGCCGCCATTGCCTGCAGTGGCAACCTGGGTGGCTGCGGACGCATCGGCACAGTCTTCCCCCTCAACACAGACCTGCCCAACCTTCCGGATACGTTCAGCGATCTCATCATTGACTGAAGCTGCACCGACCATCTGCACCACCACGAACATCATCGCGGATCCGATCAACATCTGGGAAAATCTTTTCACAACAACTTCCTGCCTTTACTGGTTATAGCGTATTTTTTGGGAGGCGGCATTATACCTGCAAAATAACGGATAAACACACTGCCAACCTTAACTTCTGTTACCCCAACCGGAGTCATCCACGTCCCGGTTTGGAGTGAACTGAAAGACGTTGGAAGTTCCCGCCTCGACCACCGATTGCTCGGAAACCAGGGTCAGGACTGCTTGCTCCCGAAATTCGGTAAGACTGTCAGCACCCACATTCACCATGGTGCTGCGGAGCTTGTACAATGTTGTCCTCAATACCTCCGTTGTCGGGCCCACTAGCGGCACATAAGCATCGACCCCTTCTTCAAACACCAGGTCCCTGGTCCCCATCTCCTCACTGTAACGCTGCCAATTCTGCGCCCGACGCGTGCCTTCACCCCAATACGGTTTGTAGACCTGGCCATTGATAGAAGTCTTGGGGGTGGGGCTCTCTTCGGTCATCGCAAAATATCGACCCATCATCACAAAATCCGCACCCATCGCCAGCGCCATCACGATCTGGGTGTCGTTGGCAAGGCCACCATCGGAACAGATCGGGATATAGCGGCCGGTCTCCTTGAAATATTCATCCCGGCGCGCGACCACTTCCAGCAACGCCGACGCCTGGCCACGACCAATCCCTTTCTGCTCGCGCGTAATGCAGATCGAACCACCACCAATACCGACCTTGATAAAGTCAACGCCACCTTCCTGCACCAGGAAGTCAAATCCCTCCGCCGAGACGATGTTGCCACCGCCAATCACAATGTGGTCACCGAAGTTCTCCCGGATCCAGCGGACACCTTCCATCTGGTATTCGTTGAAGCCATCCGACGAATCGAAACACAGCACGTCAGCACCGGCGTTCAGGAGCGCCGGGACTCTGGTCTGGTAGTCATGGGTATTGACTGCTGCCCCCACACACAGGCGTTTAGAGTCATCAAGCAGTTCCAGTGGATGCCGGCGGTGATCCTCGTAGTCTTTTTTGAATACCAGTGCCGTCAAACGCCCGTCCTTATCGAGTATTGGCAGGCAATCCTTTTTATGTTGGTGTAACAACTGGTTGGCCTCACGCAGGCTGATGCCTTCATGGCCAAAGATCACCTTCTGGATCGGGGTCATATGTTCTCCCACTGTGTGGTTCAGGTCATCCTCGAACTCCCAGAAGTCCTTATCCGTAATAATGCCCTGCAGATGGCCGGTGGCTGTGCCGTCGTCGGTCACAGGTACCGTCGAGTGCCCGGTACGTTGCATCAGCGCCATGACCTCGTGCAGGGTGGTGCCGGTGGTCGTGTTCGAGTCACTCTGGACAAAGCCGGCCTTGTGGGCTTTCACTTGACGGACCATCTCCGCCTGGGACTCCACCGCCTGGGAACAAAAGATGAAGCTGAGCCCACCCTGGCGGGCAAGTGCAATCGCCAGCCTGGATCCGGAAACAGATTGCATGCACGCGGAAACCACCGGAATATTGATCCTGAACCGTGGTACGTTGTTTTGTTCAACCGCAGCCATGGGCGCAGACAGGTCGACCTGGTCCGCACGCTGGCCCTTGCGCGTTAGTCGTGGAATGAGCAGATATTCCGAGAAGGTCCGGGAAATGTCATCGAGTATCGTCGCCATTTATTGCTCCATAGGCTCATCAACAGGTGCCAGAAAGGCCCCCGGGGACTGGGTTGTTAGGTAGTTTTCGGTCAGGCGAGAAGCGGGCGTTGTGAATACAACGGTCCGGAAGTTGCTATTGGATTTCGCCATGGCGAATTCTAGGCGAATCACCTTCCGGATTCAAATCCGGCAGGTAAATAACTGCCTTATGGCCGGGTTACACGCTTAAATTAAGTAAATACTTTAGTTTATATTTATAAGATATTGATATTAGTGCAAAATTTTGTAAGATATGAAGCGTGTATTCGGTGTGCCGGCGGTAAACCCGAGAAGCTATGAACAAGTCAGAACTCATCAAGCGCATGGCCGACAAGCTGGACCAGTTGAGCAGTCGCGACGTCGACCTGGCAGTGCACACGATCATCGAGATCATGTCTGAGAGCCTTGCATCCGGTGAACGTATCGAGATACGCGGGTTCGGTTCATTTTCCAACCATTACCGCAAGCCCCGGACCGTCAGGAACCCAAAGACCGGCGAAGTGGGTATTTTTAAGCCGGGCAAATTCGTGCCGCACTTCAAGCCGGGCAAAGACCTGAAACGACGAGTGGATGAATCACGGGCAGAGGAAGAAACTTCCTGACACCTGGATTCGTCCTCTTGCACGGGTATCTACACTCTCCACACTCTCCACACTCTCCACACCCTCCACACTCTCGCTCGATTCCACCATCACCCTCTTTGCGATTTACACTTCCAGTTGGTGCTTGAGAATTTTTCCCGACGGTGCCGCCGGTAGCTCTGCCATCACAATGATCTTGCCCGGCACCTTGTAGCCGGCCAATTTTTCGCGCGCAAATGCCAGAAGCCCGGCGATATCGATGACGTGACCGGCAACTGGCTGAACGAACGCAACTATCTCCTCATCGCCATCGACTTGCCGGCCAACGACAGCAGCGACACTCACGAGGGGATGTGCTGACAGCACGCTTTCGACTTCCGGTGGATAGACGTTAAAGCCAGAGCGAATGATCAACTCTTTGGTGCGACCGGAAATATTGATCGCACCCGATTCATCCATAAAGACCAGGTCACCAGTATTGAACCAACCGTCTTGCAGCACCTGTGCAGTCATTTCCGGCTTGCGGAAGTAACCTTTCATAATATTGGGCCCACGTGCCCAGAGTTCACCCACTGCACCAGGTTCAACTTCATTACCAGCCGCATCGAGTATCCTGGTCTCGACACCAGGCAACACAAAACCCACTGAGCAATTCGGCATTGGCGCATATAACCGGGTCTGGCTGATGGTCGGGCCGCTTTCAGTGAGCCCATAACCGTTATGGAGTGGCATTCCAAACCGGGCCTCTATCCGTGATTTCAAATCTGCGGCAAGGGGCGCCCCACCTGAGTACAAAAATCGTAAGGTGGTTGATCGCCACTCTGGCTGGCTGGCGAGCGCTTCCAACATCCGGGCATACATGGTAGGCACGCCCAAAAAGCCAACGATACCATCTTCTACCAGCGCCCTTAGTGCCTCGTTAGCAGCGAACCTCGCGACCAGGTGAATTGCGCCGCCACTAAACAACACCGAACAGGACACCGCGGACAAACCAAAGACATGCGACATTGGTAGCACGCCGTATACGGGATCTCCTGCCCGTATGCCACGTAGTCGCCCAGAAACAAAAGCGATAAAAGCCAGGTTTCGGTGCGTCAACATCACACCCTTCGGAGCACCGGTTGTGCCGGTTGTGTAGATCATCGCAAGAATCTGGTCAGCGGATGAAAGCCCCGCAAGTTCCGTTGGCACATCTTTTATCGTCGATACTGCAATGTTCCCAACGGCGAGTTCATGGCGCACCGCAGATCTTGTATCCGCCAGCTCCGTCGCATCAGTCGAGTCGTCGATTGTGTAGATAACAAGCCTCGGCTCGCAATCGGCCTCAATTAGGTTGATTTCCCGCTCAGAGAGTCTCGCATTGATCACGGCAGCAACCGCATCCATTTCCGACAGGGCAAGGACCAGCACCATTAGCGCCATGCCGTTTTCGCTGACCATCATAACGCGGTCACCGGGTCGCACTCCCTGGCTTTGCAAGAACTGGCCGGCCTCGGCTACAGCGTGTGCCAGCCCTTTATAATCAAGGGTTTTGCCACTGGCGACAACCGCCACGGCGTCGGGCGTTTGTATCGCCCACTTGAGGATACCGTGGCTTAGTCTTGCGGGTAGTTGATCGACAATCTCGTCCTCGGCACAACCGAGCAAGACCTCGTCTTCGGCGATGATTTCATCGCGCGTATAGGAAACGTTCAAACTAACGGGGTTATTCTTCTGCAGGGATCATAGAAGTACGTTCTTTCTCAATCAGAAAGTCCGCAATGCGAAGCATGTTGGCATTGTTTCCGGCCATGCCGCCTTCAATGCGGTACTTGCCATTGATGATTAACGCGGGCACACCGCTCGCTCGAAATGCGCGGCCACGGGCATCCGCCTGCTGCACACTGGCACGTACGCCAAAGGAAGAATAGGTCTTGGCGAAGTCGATGGCGTCAACTCCAAATTCCTGGAAAAATTGCGCCATAAGTTCCGGGCTGTTCAGTCGTCTCCTTTGCCCGTGAATCGCCTGGAACAGGGGGGCGTGGCTTTGTTCCAGCACGTTCAATGCTTCCGCTGTGTAGTAAGTCTGGGCATAGACCTGATAGTCCCGATTCCAGATTGCGGGAGTGCGTTTGAATTCCACATCATCCCCAAACCCGTTCTTCCAGTTATTCAGTAAGGGTTCAAATTCGTAACAATGTGGACAGCCATAGGAAAAGTACTCCATGACTTCAATCTTTCCCGGGTTCCGGGTCTTGATTGGCACCTGCAGTTCGACGTAATGCGTGCCTTCTTCATACTCAAAGTCTGCAGCTGATGCCAGCACTGTTAATAACGCACTTGAAATCAACAGTGCCATGCAGACAGGCCACTTGAAATACTTCATAAACAATTCGCCTAGCGTAGTCCGTAGAGGTAGCTCGCGACAGCTGCAATTTCCCTGTCGCTCAAGTCCATGGCAGTCATCCGCATCATTTTGGCGTCGCCGTCATTGTGGCGCTCACCATCGCGGAATGCTTTGAGCTGGGCTTCTGTATACTCCGGCCACTGGCCGGCGAGTGCAGGGAAGGTGGCTGCATCCACGCCCTGGCCCTGCGGTGAATGGCAAGCGGTACAGGCCGCGATATTTTTTCGCTTGATACCGGCCCTGTAGATCGTCTCACCCAAAGCAACCAGCTCTGGCCTGGCTGCACCAACCTTACGTTCCTGGGTGGCGTAGTAGGCGGCGAGGTCATCAATATCGCCGTCTGGCACCATATCCATAATGCCTGCCATAGCGCCGGGGCTACGAGCACCTGATTTCATCTCACGCATCTGCTTGGCTAGATAAGCCTCGCCCTGGCCAGCAATGCTGGGAAATGATGGCGCTGGACTATTACCGTCTGCGCCATGGCAGGCAGTACATACGGTATTCAACGCGGCGCCTCGCTCGGGATCACCGGCGGCGATCGTGGTAACAGAGACGAGTAAAAAGGTGATTCCAATAAGAGATCTCAGCATGCCCAATAACTTCCTGGGGTTAATACGGGTTAAGGTGGTTAAAATAGCCGGCGCATTATATAACAAACAGCCGCTGATGGCCCATCACTATGACTGACAAGCTCGATTTTGGCGAAGCCGCATTTATCACCAGCGCTGCAAAGCTCTCCCAGTGCCCCCCTGATCACGGCCATGAGGTGGCATTCTGTGGGCGCTCCAATGCAGGAAAGTCCAGTGCAATCAATTACCTGACTGGCCAGAACAAGCTCGCCCGTACCAGCAAGACCCCCGGGCGGACCCAGCTCATCAACTTCTTTCGCCTGGACGATTCCGCTCGGCTGGTTGACCTGCCGGGCTATGGCTACGCCAAAGTGCCCACCAAGATGCGGGACGCCTGGCATGAAAATATCGACACCTACCTTCGCAATCGAAATTCCCTCTCCGGTGTAGTGCTAGTCATGGATATACGCCATCCTCTCAAGGAGTTCGACCAGATGATGTTGGAATGGGCATTCGAGACCGGCTTGCCACTTCACATCATCCTGACCAAGTGCGACAAATTAAAACGCGGGGCGCAAAACGCGGTGCTATTCAATGTCCGCGATCAGTTGCCGGACACCATGAGCGTGCAGCTTTTTTCATCCACTCACGACATCGGTCGGGATGAGCTGATCAGGACTCTGGCCAGCTGGCTGAGTGAATAGATCTTACAACTCTCCATAATGCTTCCACTATTGCATGTGGGAGATTTGGAACTTTGGTATCACCTACAAGTCTTAGTTTACGAACCTCTGAAACATTGAGTTTCGGCAGCAACCTTCGGTAATTTTCTCCCCCAAAATGACCGAAGACATCGAGCCCTGGCTACTCCGTCCCCAACGTGTAGTCAGGGCTCTTCTTTATCCGGATGCTTAATGCGCGGCATCCCAGTCATTACCGACTCCGGTTTCGACCAGTAGTGGAATACTGAGCGTAGCGGCTCCGGACATACGCCCGGTGAGTTCGGCAATCACCTCGTCAATAAGGTTGTCTTTGACTTCCAGCACCAGTTCATCGTGAACCTGCATAATAATTTTGGCGTCGATACCGGATTCCATTAGCCAGGCATCAACTGAGATCATTGCCCGCTTGATGATGTCTGCGGCACTGCCCTGCATGGGCGCATTGATGGCGGTTCGTTCGGCCGCCTGGCGCCGGTTGAAATTACTGGCATTGATTTCAGGTAGATATAGCCGGCGGCCAAACAGTGTCTCCACATAGCCTTGTTCAGCTGCAAGTTTGCGGGTCTTCTCCATGTACTCGTGCACGCCGGGATAGCGCTCAAAGTATTTATCGATGTACTCCTGGGCATCTCCGCGCGGGATACTGAGCTGACGAGCCAGACCAAACGCCGACATGCCGTAAATCAGCCCAAAGTTAATGGCCTTGGCGCTACGGCGCTGGAAATCCTTGACCTGGTCAATCGCAATACCAAAGACCTCCGATGCAGTCGCCCGGTGAATATCTTCACCGGCATTGAATGCTGCCACCAGGCCCTTGTCCCTGGACAGGTGCGCCATGATCCGAAGTTCAATCTGCGAATAGTCCGCGGCAACCAACTGGTAGCCACTCGGCGCGATAAAGGCCTTGCGGACCCGGCGACCCTCCTCGGTCCTGATCGGGATATTCTGCAAGTTAGGATCCTGGCTGGAAAGACGGCCGGTAGCTGCCACAGCCTGATGATAGGAAGTATGTACACGACCGGTTCGTGCATGCACCTGCTTTGGCAACTGGTCGGTGTAGGTGGATTTCAGCTTGGACAAGCCCCGATACTCCATAATTACCTTCGGCAGGGGGTAGTCCAGTGCCAGTTCTTGCAACACATTCTCGGCTGTGGACGGTTGGCCCTTTGGAGTCTTGCGTAATATCGGCAACTTGAGTTTTTCGAAGAAGATTTCCTGCAACTGTTTCGGTGACCCCAGATTGAATTCCTCGCCGGCAAGCTCGTAAGCCTCTTGTTTTAATTCTGTCAGGCGCTGGTTTAGTTCCTTGCTTTGGGCCTCCAGCAATGAAACATCAAGCAAGACACCGTTACGCTCAATCCGGGACAGGATGCTGGCCAGGGGCAAGTCAATCTCCTGGTAGACTGACTTGAGACTGGGTATCGCCTCGAGTTTCGGCCAGATCGCACCATGCAGCTTAAGCGCAATGTCGGCGTCCTCCGCTGCATAGGGGCCAGCCTTCGCCAGCTCTACCTTATCGAAGGTCACTTGTTTGGCCCCTTTACCTGCAACATCTTCGAAATGCGTCGTGCTGATACCCAGGTATTTGAGCGCCAGGTCATCCAGATTGTGTCGCGAAGCGATGGAATTGAGTACGTAGGATTCAAGCATGGTGTCGTGGGCGATCCCTTTGAGTTCGATGCCGTATTTTGCGATCACACTCATATCGTATTTCAGATTCTGGCCCAGCTTGCCCTTGTTCTCATCTTCCAGCAGCGGTTTTAGTTTGGACAACACCGCATCCATGTCGAGCTGTTCCGGCGCCCCTTCATAGGAGTGCGCCAGAGGGACATAAGCAGCCGTACCGGCTTGCACCGCAAATGAAACACCCACCAGTTCCGCCTCGATATAGTCAAGGCTGGTGGTCTCGGTATCAAACGCAAAGAGATCCGCATCGCGCAGTTTCGAGAGCCAGTGATCGAAGCGTTTTTCATCCAACACCGTTTCATACTCGACATCCGGCTTCGTGTGCGCGCTGCCATCTCCCTTCGCGGCAAACTCATCAGCCCACTGCTTGAATTCATACTCTGTAAATAACTTCTGCAGCGCGCTTGCATCCACTTCACCCAGCCTCAAGTCTGCTAACCGGGTATCGAGTTCTACATCGAGCCTGATCGACGCCAGGTCATAGGACATGGGCAGTGTTGGAATAGTATCTCGCAGGTATTCACCAACTTTGCCTCCAATTTCATTGGCATGTGCAATGACGCCATCAAGCGTGTCGTATTCAGTCAGCCACTTAACGGCTGTTTTGGGCCCACACTTGGGCACGCCGGGGATATTGTCAGATGTGTCGCCCACAAGCGCCAGATAGTCGACGATCTGGTCCGGGCGTATGCCGAATTTTTCAACCACCCCATCCGGATCGAGAACCGTGTCCGTCATGGTATTAATCAACGTCACCTTGTCGTTAACCAGTTGTGCCATGTCCTTGTCACCGGTTGAAATGAGCACGTCGAGGTCAGCGTCACTTGCCTGGTACGCCAGTGTGCCTATCACGTCATCGGCTTCGACCCCGTCAACAATTAATAAGGGCACGCCCATCAGGCGGATGATTTCCTGAATAGGCTCGATCTGTTCACGCAAGTCATCAGGCATTTTTTCGCGGTTGGCCTTGTATTCCGGATAGATGTCGTTGCGAAAGGACTTTCCCCTGGCGTCAAAAACCACTGCAATGTGGCTGTCGGGATATTCCGTCATCAGCTTCTTGATCATGCTGATGACGCCTTTGATGGCACCGGTATGTTTACCCTTGGTGCTCATCAATTTCGGTAGTGCATGGAACGCCCTAAAGAGGTAGGATGAACCGTCGATTAACACGACTGGATAATCGTTTTTCATTCTATTTTTTTGCTCCTTTCAGGTGACTCAAACCATACTTTGAACACATACTTTTTGCCAACTCCTATTCGCATGATTTTGCGTGCTGTTATCTTTGGCATCGCACTCTTGCATACCTTATTGGCCGGTGCCGCAGAGGTCTATCTGGAAGCACCCGATGAAAGCGCTGCTGACGACATTGAAATCGTCGCTGGCGAGGATCGCACCATATTCGAATACCGTACCAACGGTATCCTGATGATGATCAAGGTCGTCCCGAAGAACGGCAAGCCTTACTATATGGTCCCGGCCGACGGTGCACCCCATTTCGAGAGCCTCGATCACAGCAAAAAGCTTTACCCCCAGTGGGTCATTCTGGAGTGGTAACGCCAACCTGAACCCATGGCTGTATTTACCACTTTTTCCCGACCCGCGCTTGAGCGTTACATCATCATGTTTGGGCTTGGTGAACTGGCAACTTTCGAGGCTATCGAAACCGGCATTGAGAATTCCAATTATTTTGTGACCCTCGAAAGTGGTGACGAATTCGTGCTTACGATCACCGAACACCTGGGCTTTGAAGATGTGCCATTCTTCAATGAGCTCTTTGCCCAGTTGACCCGGAGCGGTCTGCCAGTCCCTGATCCGGCCAGGACCCTGGACGGGATGACCAGCACCATCTTTTGCGGCAAACCGGCGTGGTTGTTTCCCAAACTGCCGGGTGGGCACCCGCTCATGCCGGATTCAGGCCAGTGCCAGACCATAGGCGGGGCCCTTGCCAGGCTTCATGCGGCTGCCATGTCAACTCGATACAAAAGGGGCAATCCCTACGATGTCGAGTGGGCTCGCGAGGCGCTGCAGACGAAAGGCGAACTGCTGGAGAAAGCAGATAGCCTCATGCTTGAGACGATCCTCGCTGAATACCAGGAACTGGGACAGGGATCGACGGACTTGCCCACCGGCATTATCCACGGTGACTTGTTTCGCGACAATGCGCTGTTTGAAGGCAACATCTTGACCGGCATCATCGACTTTTATCACGCCTGCGAGGATTTTCTCGTACAGGATATTGCGATAACGATTAATGACTGGTGCATGACTGCCGAGGGTCTGACGGATCGTGCACGCATGACGGCGCTCATTTCGGGTTACGAGAGCATAAGAAAGCTAACGAACGAAGAAAGTCGTACATTATCTTTGTTCCGACGCAATGCAGCCTTGAGGTTTACGCTAACGAGGCTATTGAGTGGAGACGAAGGAGATCACTTGAAGGACCCGGAAGAATTCCTCAAGATCGCACGATCATTATACAGATAAAACAGGCTGAACCAGCCCTTGTCATCCTGCCAGGTTTTACTACCGCCAAATCCGGCACGTGATGCCATCGCAAGGAACTCCTCTTTTGCATATTTGTGGGAGTTCTCGGTGTGGATCTTTTCACCTTTTACAAGATGCACAACTTTACCAGCCACCGTGACATCCTGCGCTCTGCGGCTGACCAGGAACATCTGCACACAACCCTCTGCCTCGTTGTAGCGTGCCAGGTGCTCGAAATCATCGAGATCAAAATCGGCATCAAATTCGCGGTTTAAATGGGTCAGGACATTTTTGTTAAATTGAGCCGTGACGCCGGCCTTGTCGTTGTAGGCCTGGTTCAGGACGGTCTCGTCCTTTTTCATATCGACACCGATGACGAGCGCACCGTCGTCGCCGAGTTGTTCATTGACTCTTCCGAGAAAGTCCTGTGCTCCAGCCCTACTGAAATTACCGATGCTTGATCCCGGGAAGAATCCCACCTTTCTGCCCTTAACATCGAACGGTAAATCAAAGTCCTTCGTATAATCGATACAAGTCGCACGCACTTCGAGCCAGGGATGTTCGATCGCCACCGACTCCGCCGCTTTTGCCAGATAGTCTCGAGAAATATCAAGCGGTGCATACACCTTCGGGCGCAGTGATTCGAGTACCAACCTGATTTTTTCACTATTACCGCTTCCATACTCAATCAGTACGCTGTCATCACCGATTAATGTTTTGAGTTCCTCGCAGCTGGCACGTAGCAGGGACATCTCGGTACGTGTGGGGTAATACTCAGGCTGACGCGTAATTGCGGTAAACAGTTCCGAGCCATATTCATCGTAGAAAAACTTCGGCGAAATGGCCTTCTGTGTGTGACTTAATCCTTCGATCAATTGTGCCGCCGCGTCTTCCGGTTCCGGTGGATGATCATAAAACTGGATGGGCTGTTCAGGTTGCGTTGATGTCAAAACAAATTCCTGTATTCAATTAGTTTACGTTGCAGTCCCGCGCCAGACGAATGCCGCTGAACTGCCAGCGATCACCCGGGTAGAAAAAATTCCTGTAGGTATCACGTATATGAGTCTTCGGCGTGACGCAGGATCCACCTCGCAGTACCAGTTGATTGGCCATAAATTTGCCATTGTACTCACCAAGCTCGCCGCCGAATGCACGAAATCCCGGGTAGGCGGCGTAGCTGCTCTGGGTCCACTCCCAGGTATCACCATAAACCTGGCGCAACCCGGCCACGTCTTTGGCGCCAGACGGATGCAACTTGCCAGATTCAACAAAGTTACCGCTGATCTCGAGTGGCGATGCCATAACTTCCCATTCCGGTTCCGTTGGCAACCGACTGTCGCTCCAGCGTGCATAGGCGTCTGCCTCATAGCCGCTGACGTGACACACTGGTGCATTAAGTTCCAGCGGCCGCAGGCCCCCAAGCGTATATTCAAACCAGCGTCCTTCGCGCTGGACCCAGTAAAGCGGCCGCGTAAACCCCTTTGTCGAATCGTTAATTCGCGACCAGGCGTCCGAAAGCCAGAGTTCCGGGCGTTCATAACCACCGTCATTCATGAACGCCAGATATTCGCCGTTGGTCACCAGCCGATTCGCGATAGCGAAATCCCTGAGTAAAACCTCGTGCCTTGGGGATTCATTGTCAAACGCGAAAGCCTGACGGGTTTCCGTGCTGGCACCAATTTCATACACGCCACCTCCGAACTCCTCGAATTCAAGGTCGGTCGGTCCTGCCGGTTCCAGCGCCTGCTCAAGATAGGCAGGATACAAGGGATTGTTGCCCAGATTGTACTTGAGGTCGGTAAAAAGGAGTTCCTGGTGCTGTTGTTCATGATTGAGTCCAAGCACAATGCGGAATCGCACCTCATCGTTCATTTCCCGTTCCAGCAATACTTGCATGGCATCATCCACATGGCTGCGGTACTCCAAGATCGTGGCTACTGTCGGCCGCGATAACCGACCACGCTCGGACCTGGGAAATGGTTCACCCACACCGTTGTAGTAGGAGTTGAACAAGACCTCAAAATTTTCATCGAAGGGAACGTAGTCGGGATAGTATGGCTTTAACAGGAAGGTTTCAAAAAACCAGGTGACATGCGCCAGGTGCCACTTGGGTGGACTCGCGTCTTCCATAGGTTGGATGACGTAGTCCTCAGTCGCAAGCGGCTGGCAGATCGCGAGGCTTTGCCGCCTCACCGCTGTGTAACGGCTCGAAAGACTTTCAGGCGTCAGGCGCATAGAACTGTCCTGGAATCTTTAGTACTGATGATACGCATGTTCCCTTTGAGGCAACACCGCGTTATCGCAAGCTCTCGGCAATCGTGACAATATCGCCTTGATCATGGGGCGCTTTGATAAAGCCCGCGTATTCGCCTTCTGGATTGACAACGACAATACTCGCAGAATGATCAACCAGATACGAACCTTCCGCTGGCCCGGGCACTTTGCCAAAGGCAATATTGAGTTGTGTCGCAAGCTGCACAACTTCGTCGAAGGTCCCGGTATAGCCAATAAAGTCCGGGTGAAATCCGGGCACGTAGCGAGCCAGCATTTCCGGCGTATCCCTTTCCGGGTCAACTGACACCATCACCACCTGGGGTTTATGGGTCATCTTGTTGACCGCCCGGCCAAGCACACCCATGGTCGTCGGGCAAATATCCGGACAAAAGGTGAAACCAAAAAATAATAATGACCATTGGCCCTTGAGGTTATCAAGGCCCACCGGGTTGCCATGATGGTTCACAAGGTTGAAGTCACTGATTGCGCGCGGTGACTCGAAGCGGTAATAGCCGAGCTCCTGGTACTGCTCATCCGACAGACTGCGCACAGAAACGAAGTTGTACAGGAACAGACCCAATATCACGGCGATAAAGCCAAGTAGCCAAATTATCGTCGCCCGTATGCCTTGCCGGACTTCAGGTGGTCGATTGTTCATCAAATATGACTGACGGGCAGGAGGTAGTGATCCACCAGCAGAGCCACGAACAGGGCCATCAGATAGAAGATCGAATATTTGAAGGTTTCCATGGGTGCGCGGCGATTATCGCCAAAGAGCATCACAAGGCTCCAGTAAATAAAGCCGGCGCCCAGCATCAAGGCTACACCAAAGTACAGGATATTGCTCATACCAGTCAAAAACGGCAGCAATGAGACCAGTACCATAATGATGGTATATAGCAAGATGTGTACTTTGGTGTAGTGCTCGCCGTGGGTCACCGGCAACATGGGTACATCTACCTTACGATATTCCTCCACCCGATCGATAGCGAGTGCCCAGAAGTGGGGCGGCGTCCAGGCAAAAATAATCAGGACCAGCAACAGGCCACCGCCGTCGATGCTATTGGTCACTGCAGTCCAGCCGAACAAGGGTGGTGCAGCACCAAACAGGCCACCAATGACGATGTTCTGCGGCGTCGCTCGCTTCAGGTACACCGTGTAGATAATCCCGTAGCCAACCCAGGATGCCAGATTCAGCCAGGCCGTCAGCGGGTTGACCAGCAGCGCGAGCATAGTGATGCCAGCGATACCGGTGATACCCACAAACGCGAATCCTTGCAGCGTGGTAATACGCCCCTGGGCCATCGGCCGATTCCGGGTTCGCGCCATATCGGCATCTATGCGGGAATCTACCAGGTGGTTGAGCGCTGCCGCTGACCCGGCAACCAGGGCAATTCCCAGATTGCCAAATACCAGTATGTCCCAGGGCACCATACCGGGGGTGGCGAGGAACATTCCCACCAGTGAGCACAACAACATAAGCAACACGACCCTGGGTTTGCACATCTCCAGGAAGTCGCGCCATGCGGGTGCTATGTGGCTTTGCAGGTGCTGGCTGGTCATGATTGGTGTTCGGTCGCGGTGCGAAATGGCAAAACGAGCGTGCATGTTACCGAAACTCGGGCCAGTTTCCCAACTGAACCGACTCGCGGTCAGCCGATATTGGACAACCTTAGCAGGTGCTTTAGGTCCTTTAAAATCGGGTTTCCACCCTCGGCTTGATCAAAGTACAGGATAATATTGCCGTTGGGGTCGGCCAGGAAGATCTTACCGTCCAGCGAATCAGCTCCCACGACAGGGTTCAGCCGGTCTGCAGCCTCTCCACGCGGGTCATAGTGCACAATCATGTCAGGGTAGTCGCGTGTCAGACGCTCACCGGGACCACCAGCAAATCCTGTTGTCTGCACCACCAGCACTCGCTGGACCCTGTCAGAATCCTTGCCAACACCCACATCCACTTGCCTTGCGAGGTAGATTGCCTTTTTGCAAGTGTCATCGCAGGGGGTTCCACCAATGATAATGAACGTCCACTTGCCCGCCGGAATCATGGCCCTGGTTTCTTCACCCAGGTCCATGATCGAAAGAGGGGGCTGGATCAGCCTGCCCTGGTTGGTGGTAGCCGTCGGAATCAAGCCAGGAAAATAGAAAAACAAGAGGTACGCAATAAAGAGCGGTACGAAGCCAATGGCTACCATCACCAGAAAGCTGGTGCGGCCACGTCCACCCCTGGTCGGTTGTTCACTCATCGAAATTGTCTTCCTCCTCTTGCCGGTGCGACCGGTGGAAAGTAAAAATGCCCCAGGCTACCGTCACTGCGAGCGCCATCAGGAACCATTGAATTGCGTAACCCCAATGCGTTGCCGGCATCATGACGGTTGCGGGCCAGTGGCGAGGCAGGGCATTGACGTCATCAACCTTTAATCGAATCAAGTGTTCATACAGGCGCGAGTCAAATTGATCCGCAATCAGCTGCGGGTCGCCTACCTGTACGATCGTGGTACCTGCAGGACCTTCGGCGATCATCTCGCTGGTGCCTGATTTCTCGCCGGAAACATAAACGGTACCGCGCGCCTGGTGATGGCCAGGCACCAGCGCCGGAATATCAGGTAGATCGTTGCGTGTCCTGCCCATGGCCACAAAACCCCGATTGATGAGCGCGATCCGCCCGGATGCTTCATCCTTAAACGGGACCAGAACCTCAAACCCGACCTGGCCGTCCAGTACACGGTTGTCCAGTAAAAAGACCTGGTCTGAAAAATAACGGCCGTTGAGCTCAACCGGTAAACCGGCCACGGCGTGCGGATCCGATGAAATTCCGACGAGCGCCTGGCCCGGCCCTTTTGCTCTCTCCTCCTGCGCCGCGAGGATTTCCACTTTCTCGCGGGCCCGCTCAAGTTGCCAGAAGCCTAGATGCAGGAACACTGCCAGAAAGACCACGCTGAAAGTTGTGACTTTCCAGTTCAATCGCAAGCCGTTATACCCGTTTCAATTGGATGAGCGCGGACGTATGATCGCGATATGGCATCACTCATTCTTAAGATTGTGATCGTTATCCTGTTCATTGCCAACCTTGTGGCCTTAAGCAGTGCGTTTTATACGTTGCTGGTTGACCAGGGTAGGGGCGGCAAACGCACGGCAAACTTACTGGCGATCCGTGTCGGGCTCGCAGCACTTCTGCTGGTGGTTGTGGGTATCGGAATCTGGAGCGGATTGCTTAACGTGTCCGCCCCATGGCATCCAGCCGGTTAACTGCCCAATACGTAGACGAACAGGAATAGTCCCAGCCAGACCACGTCAACGAAGTGCCAGTACCAGGAAGCCGCCTCAAACCCGAAGCAATCGTCGCCTGAAAAATGACCCTTCACTGCACGACCGAACATAATGATCAGCATTAACGTGCCTAACGTGACGTGCGCGCCGTGGAAACCGGTTAGCATAAAGAAGGTCGTACCAAAAATACCGGCATTCAGTGTGAGCCCGAGCTCAGCATAGGCATGGTGGTACTCATAACCTTGTACGAATAAAAATGCGAGACCCAGCAGAATTGTGATTGCCAGCCAGTTTATGAGCTTTTTGCGGTTTCCTTCCTTGATCCCATGGTGTGCGAATGTCACGGTAACACTGGAGGTGACCAAAAGAATTGTATTGAGCAGTGGTAAACCCCAGGGGTTGATAATTTCCTGGGCACCGGGAAATTGTTCCGGGTTGGGTGTGTTTAACATGGGCCATTCCGGGCTGTAGTTTGGCCACAGCATGTCGGAGGGACCGCGATCACCGACACCGCCAATCCAGTCAACCACGAACACACGAATATAAAAAAGGGCGCCAAAGAAGGCAGCAAAGAACATTACCTCAGAGAAGATGAACCAGCTCATACCCCAAACGTACGATCGATTCATCTGGTGACTGTAGAGCTTGTTGTGGTTTTCCTCGATGACCTGGGCAAACCAGTAGAACAAGGTCAATCCCATTACGAATCCACCAGTCAAAAATATCCAGACCCCGATGGACTGCTCTTTGCCAGCTGTCATGTCATTGAGGATATTGCCCAGACCAAACAGCGTCAGGAAGATTCCCAGTGACGCAAAGATCGGAAGCTTGCTGTTGTGTGGTACGTAATATGATTCGTATGCGTCTTGAGTAGACATGTCGTTATTTTCTCCGTTGAACGCCGCGAGCGGACCAGTTGTTAGTTTGCAGCCAGCTGCTTATCCAGTTGATCGGTTATATCAAAAAGCGTGTACGACAACGTCAACGTTGTGATGTCGTCAGGAATTTGACTGTCGATGATAAATCGCATCGGCATATCGATGGCTTCCCCCGATGCCAGTTGCTGCTGGTCAAAGCAGAAGCACTCGGTCTTATGCAAATACCTGGAGGCATAAAACGGCGTTACACTCGGGATAGCCTGCGCCGTCATGGTTTCTTCCGCCGGGTTCCTCGCAAAGAAGTCGATCTGGTTCATTTCACCCGGATGTACTTCAAGCACACGCTTGGCAGGACGAAACTCCCATGGCATGCCGGCATTGTTGCTGGTCAGGAACTGGATTTTGATCACTCGTTCCTTGTTGGCAACCAGTTCTCCGGCTGGCGTGTATTGGCCAGCCGTTTTGCCGTTTAACCCCGTAATATCACAGATGACATCGTACAAAGGCACCATTGCGAAACCGAAGCCAAACATCAAGGCGACTACCAGGAGTAATTTCCTGACAGTTTTTGCGGCATCTGCTTGCTTATCTTCCACAATATCTACCCGTGGGCCTCTTCCATATTTTTCGGCGGTGTACTAAACGTGTGGTAAGGCGGTGGTGAGGGGATTGTCCATTCAAGGCCGTGCGCACCTTCCCAGACCCGTTCTGTTGCCTTCTTGCCACCACGGATGGTCTTGATGACGATAAACAGGAACAAAAGCTGGCTAAAACCAAACAGGAAGGCGCCGACACTGGAAATCATGTTGTAGTCTGCAAACTGCAGCGCATAATCAGGAATTCGACGCGGCATACCGGCAAGACCGGTGAAGTGCTGCGGGAAGAACGTAAGGTTCACACCGATAAAGGACAGCCAGAAGTGAGTCTTACCGAGCGTTTCGTCATACATGTTGCCGGTCCATTTGGGCAGCCAGTAATAGACGGCTGCCATAATGGAGAACACAGAGCCAGGTACCAGGACGTAATGGAAGTGGGCCACGACAAAGTAGGTGTCATGGTACTGGAAATCAGCCGGGACAATCGCCAGCATCAGTCCCGAGAATCCACCGATTGTGAACAGAATAACGAATGCGATCGCAAACAGCATTGGCGTTTCAAATGTCATCGCGCCTTGCCACATGGTCGCGACCCAGTTAAATACCTTCACACCCGTCGGTACCGCAATCAGCATGGTGGCATACATGAAGTAAAGCTCACCGGCAATCGGGATGCCGACAGTAAACATGTGGTGCGCCCATACGATAAACGAAAGGAACGCAATGGATGCGGTAGCGTAGACCATCGAGGCATATCCGAACAAGCGCTTGCGTGCAAACGTCGGAATAATCGCAGAGACAACTCCGAATGCCGGCAGAATCATGATGTAAACCTCGGGATGCCCGAAGAACCAGAAGATGTGCTGAAACAGGACCGGGTCCCCACCGCCGCCGGCATTGAAGAATGCCGTGCCGAAGTGAATATCCATCAACATCATCGTGACCACTCCTGCAAGTACCGGCATGACTGCAATCAGCAGATAGGCGGTAATCAACCAGGTCCAGACGAACAGCGGCATTTTCATCAGCGTCATACCGGGTGCGCGCAGGTTCAGGATCGTTACGATCACATTGATTGAACCCATGATCGATGAAATGCCGGCCAGATGGATCGCAAAAATAAAGAAGGTTACCGAGGGAGGCGCGTAATCTGTCGACAGGGGCGCATAGAAGGTCCAGCCGAAGTTTGGACCACCACCTTCCATGAACAGGGTGGACAACATCATCGCAAACGCAAATGGCAGGATCCAGAAGCTGTAGTTGTTCATGCGCGGTAGCGCCATGTCCGGCGCCCCGATCATCATGGGCACCAGCCAGTTAGCGAGGCCGACAAAGGCAGGCATCACAGCGCCGAACACCATGACAAGACCGTGCATGGTCGTCATCTGGTTAAAGAATTCAGGTTCAACGATCTGCAAGCCGGGCTGGAATAATTCCGACCGGATGACGAGCGCCATCATGCCGCCGATCAGGAACATGGTGAAACTGAACCACAGGTACAGGGTACCGATATCTTTATGGTTGGTGGTTAACACCCACCGCATGATGCCTTTATCGGGGCCGTGATGATGATCGTCGTGATGGTGTTCTTCAATTACTGCACTCATCGTGTTTCTCCTATTGGCCCCCTGACATTTCGTTGATTTCCCGAGGCTGGATCATATCGCCGACATTGTTGCCCCATGCATTTCTCTCGTATGTGATAACCGCTGC
Organism: Pseudomonadales bacterium; assembly: GCA_040880285.1. Taxonomy (GTDB): domain Bacteria; phylum Pseudomonadota; class Gammaproteobacteria; order Pseudomonadales; family Azotimanducaceae; genus JANQJA01. The sequence goes on from JBBDIT010000055.1 coordinate 39,041, forward strand.
AAGTTCAGCCGCGTTTAACTGGGCGCTGAATGCCTGCATTGCGGTGCCGCTCTTGCCATTCAGTACGATATCGATATGTGCATCCATCGGGCCAACGGAAATACCCTGCCCGACCAACGATGGGAAGGCCGGTGGAATGCCCTGGCCATTGGCCTGGTGACAAGTCGCACAGGTTCGCAGATAGACTCTCTCGCCTTCTGCCATCAACTCATCCATCGTCCACTCTTTGCCAACGATTTCATATACAGCCTCTGCCTCGGCTCGTTTCTCTTCGATCCAGGCATCGTACTGGTCCTGTTCGACCGCACGCACAACAATGGGCATAAAGCCGTGGTCCTTGCCGCAAAGCTCGGCACATTGGCCCCGGTAAATGCCAGGCTCTTCCACTACCGCCCAGGTCTCGTGTACGAATCCTGGAATCGCGTCTTTTTTGATTGCGAAGTCCGGTACCCAAAATGAGTGGATCACATCCTGGGAAGTAACCAGAAAGCGAACACGCTTGTTAATGGGTATGACCAGTGGGTTGTCAACATCAAGGAGGTATTGTTCGCGCTTGTTCTGTCGGTTGTAAATTTCATCAGCCGGCGTGAGCAGCGAGCTCATGAATTTGACTTCCTGCGTCGGATCGTCACTCAAGTAGGTATATTGCCACTTCCATTGGAAGCCACGCACCTCAATATCTATGTCAGGTTCGCCGGAGTCATACATGGCATTGAGTGTGGTGGTGGCAGGAATCGCCATGGCAACGAGGATGATGATTGGAATAATGGTCCAGAGAATTTCAACTCGGGTATTATCGTGATAGCTGGCCGGTTTGGCGCCAATCGACTTTCGATGCATCAACATCGAAACAATCATTGTGCCAAATACGAGGATACCAATCACAACGCAGATCGCGAAGATGATCATATGCAGCTCGTAGACCTGGCGGCTAATTTCGGTTACACCCTCCCGCATATTAATGGCAGACCAATCAGCTCCAGCAGTACTACTGAATATCAGTAGCGACAAAGCAACTAGCCACCCGAACTGCTTCGCTCTATCCATCCCATGACTCCAAAATACTTAAAACAAAAAATTCCCGATGACACGGTTATCACCCGGATTAAAAAATCTTAATGTAACGCTTCCCTCGCCAGTATGCTTGTTCTTCGACGTCTTGAAAACGCAAAGATCAGAGCGGACCAGACTGCGGCCCAATTCAGCGCCGGGCAATTATAGCAGCGCCCGACCTTTTCTCAACCAGCCCTATTCCTTTAGCCGTATCGGTTGCCATTCACCCGGTGCTTGCTTTGCCCCACCATCAAGATCGAGGCTCTCGGTAAAATCGCAGCGGCAACAGTTGCGGGTTGCGGTCTTCCCATTGGTTTCCACGTAGATCTTGTCCGCAAGACCGCAGGCCGGGCAGATCGCGCCTGCGATAAAGCGCCGGGTGGGCCGGGGCTGTCCTGAATCGGCCATTATCGATCCATAATCCCGTCCTGGCGCAGCAGGGCTTCCACATCAGGCTCTCGGCCCCGGAAGGCCACGAACATATCCATCGCCTCGACCGTTCCTCCCTGCTCGAGAATCGAGGCTAAAAACTTCTCTCCGGTCTGGCGATTAAAGATGCCTTCCTCCTTGAACACAGAGAAAGCATCGGCAGATAACACCTCCGCCCACTTGTAGCTGTAGTAACCGGCCGCATAACCGCCACCAAAAATGTGCCCGAAGCCATGCTGAAAGCGGTTGTTTTGCGGCACTTTGACCACCCCAACCTCGGCCCGTACCTGGTCGAGCACCTCCTGGATCTGATTGTCGCGGCCAGGCTCGAATTCCTTGTGCAATCGAAAATCGAACAGGGCAAACTCCAGTTGTCGCACCGTCATCATGGCGGCCTGAAAGTTTTTTGCTGCCAGCATCTTGTCCAGCAGCTCCCTGGGTAGGGATTCCCCGGTTTTGTAATGACCTGAGATAAATTCAAGCGCTTCGGCTTCCCAGCACCAATTCTCCATGAACTGGCTTGGCAATTCGACCGCGTCCCAGGCAACGCCGTTAATTCCGGACACATCCGAGACATCCACCCGGGTCAACATGTGGTGCAAGCCATGACCAAACTCATGAAAGAGGGTGACCACCTCGTCGTGTGTCAGCAATGACGGGTCATCACCTACCGGAGCACTGAAATTGCAGGTCAGGTAAGCCACTGGCAACTGCAGCCCACGATCCAGGGTAAGTCTCCGGACCCGGCAATCATCCATCCAGGCACCACCCCGCTTGTTCTGCCTGGCGTAAGCGTCAAGATAAAAGCGCGCGATGAGTTCATCGTTCTTCCGGATGTTGTAGACGGTAACATCCGGGTGCCAGGTTTCAATGTCGCGAGTTTCATCGATTTCCAGGTCATACAGCCGGCGAACCACCTCGAACATGCCATTGATGACTTTGGGCGCAGGGAAGTAAGGCCTTAGCTCCTCGTCAGAGATATCGAACAACTGCTGTTTCAACCGCTCGGCGTAGAAGCTAACGTCCCATGCGTTTACTTCTGTAGCACCGAACGCGGTTCGGGCAAATTCACAAATTTCTGCGAACTCTGTCTCGGCCCTGGGCCTCGATTTCGCCGCAAGTTCGCCGAGAAACTGCATCACTTCCTGAGTGGAACGCGCCATTTTAGTTGCAAGTGACTGTTCGGCATAGTTCCGAAAACCCAACAAGTGGGCCTGCTCTGTGCGTAACGCAAGCATCTCGTTCATAATAGCGGAATTATCCCATTGGCCGGCATGGGGACCCTCATCCGATGCGCGGGTCGTAAACGCCTCATACATTTCCTTGCGAAAAGGCTCATTCTCACAATAGGTCATGACCGGTAGATAGCTGGGGATGTCCAGCGTGAACAGGTAACCAGATTCGCCCCTTTGCTCTGCCGTTTGTCTTGCTTGTGCCAACGCACTTTCTGGCAATCCCTTGAGTTCTTCAACATCATTGATTACCTTCCTCCACGCCATGGTCGCGTCGAGCACATTGTTATTGAACTGGCTACCGAGTTCTGACAATCGTTTGCTTATCGCTGCAAAGCGTTGCTGATGCTCTTTTGATAAGTCGATGCCAGATAATTTCGCATCCCGAATCGCGTTGTCGACTGCCTTTTGTCGCGCCTTGTCCAACGACTTGTATTCGTCGCTACTGGCTATCTTCTTGTAGGCCGCGAATAACTCGGGATTCTGGCGCATCTCGGTTGTGTACTCGCTAATCTTTGGCAGGCATGCATCATAGGCTTGCCGGAGCTCCGGTGAATTCATCACAGAGTTCAGGTGAGAGACGGGGCCAAAGGACTGCGCCAATCGGTCATCCAGTTCTTCATAAATCCTGATCAGGCCATCCCAACTCTGTTCGCCTTGATCTAACAGTTGTCCTATGGTGCGCCTGTTGATTTCTAACAGTTCATCTATGGCGGATACAACATGCTCTGGCTTTATGTTACCGAAAGGCGGTAGCTCATGGAATTCAAGTAACGGATTGGTCATAGGGTGTCGCTCCTGCTTATAAGGTCACGAAGGGCGCTGATCACAGGTCTTGTAGGGGTTAGGGAGAATAAACCCCATGCCGCCGTGGCTGTCAATGCGAGGTTGGCGAGTGTTCCTTGACTATATGCCCGGATCCGTTATTCCCGGAATCCGCCAGCCTTTCTCGCAGGGTAATTTGTTGCCCTTTTGGTCCATGAAGGCTGCCATTGAAGAGCATTATCTCAATGTCGTCCCCGAAGACCCCGGGGAGGCAGAAAATGGAGTGGGAGAGCCGCTTGAATCGACTATGATGGACATGCTCCCGGGGGCCCTCACGTCAGTAGCCGTGCCCGAGAAGTAGTTCGCCCGGTCAGGGCTCGGCTGGGCCTCGGCTAGCGAAGAAACCTTTTCTGCGGCCCGGGCGTCTAAGAAAAATCATTAAAAGCAACTATATAAGGACAAGGAGTACTGATGCTCACCATTCGTGAATTGTCGAAAACCTATCCGAAAGGTGCTCGTGCGCTCAACAATGTGTTCCTGGAAATCCCGACCGGGATGTTCGGGTTGTTGGGGCCCAATGGCGCTGGCAAGTCGTCATTGATGCGAACCCTCGCCACGTTACAGGAGCCGGATACCGGTACAGCGTTTCTGGATGACATCGACATCATCAATGACAAGGACACGCTGCGAAAGGTGTTGGGGTACCTGCCCCAGGAGTTTGGCGTCTACCCGAAGATGACACCGGTCGATATGTTGAACCACTTCGCTGTTTTGAAGGGCATCGTTGACAAGGGTGAGCGCGAGGATCTGATTGATGCTCTCCTTCACCAGACCAACCTTTACGATGTTAAAGACAAGGCGATCGATACGTTCTCCGGTGGTATGAAGCAGCGATTCGGGATTGCGCAGGCGCTCATCGGTAATCCAAGGCTGATCATCGTCGATGAACCGACTGCCGGCCTTGATCCTTCTGAAAGAAACCGGTTCCACAATCTGCTCGCCGAAATCGGGGAGAACGTTGTGGTTATCCTGTCCACCCACATCGTCGATGACGTCAGTGACCTCTGCTCCAACATGGCCATCATGGGGAACGGCGAGATCCTGCTTACTGGGCGTCCGCGAGATGTGATGGAGCAGATCCGCGGCAGCGTTTGGCGCAAACGCATCAAGCGCAGTGCGCTCGGGGAGTATGAACAGCAATACCAGGTGATCCTCTCTCATTTGACCGAGGGAGAGACTGAAATTCATGTCCTGAGTGACGCCAAACCGGAAGGCTTCGATGAAGCTGAGGCCGACCTTGAGGATGTTTACTTCGCAACATTGCGAAACCACGGCATCAACGTCTCGCTGTAACAGAATGTAGTGGAGCCTAATCCAATGTTTGAAGTCTTCAGGTTCGAAATAAACTACCACCGACGGCAGTATCTCTTTTATGTTTTGTCCGGCGTGTTTTTCCTGCTGGCCTTTCTTGCAACGACCACGCCAAATGTCCAGATGGTCGGCGGTGTTGACAACGTCAACATCAATTCGCCCTACACGGTGCTGTTGACACTGACGAGCCTCTCAACAATTTGTGTTTTTGGCGCCATTGCGTTTTGCGCGAGCGGCGTGATTCGCGACTATGATATGAACGTCGCGGAGCTGTTCTTGTCGAGCCCGGTCACGAAGTCAGACTATCTCTATGGTCGCTTCCTTGGCTCACTGGTATTTGCATTCGGTCTTTTCCTTGCAGGAAGTCTCGGGGTCTTCCTGGGCGAACTCATGCCCTGGCTGGATAGCGAACGGATTGGGCCCATACCCTTCGGCGCCTACTGGTACAGCATCTGGGCTATCGGGTTGCCGAACATGTTTGCCTGCGCGTGCATCTTCTTCTGCGTCGCCACGGTGACCCGCAGCATGATGGCGACTTATGTCGGCATGATTGTCCTGTTGATGCTAACGTTTCTGCTTGGAACTTTCACCGAAAAGGAGACGGTCGAGCTGACCAGTATCCTTGACCCGTTTGGCGGGACTGCCCTCGGAGAAGTTACGCGCTACTGGACTGTATTCGAGAAGAACTCGATGGTGCCTGCCCTCGAAGGTGCGCTACTGGCGAACCGGGTCCTCTGGATTGTGATCGGCCTTGGTTTCCTCGCGCTCGCGTATCCGCTGTTCCGTTTCAATGTGGATTCTGGCAAGAAGCCCAAGAAGCAAGAAGTACAGGAACAACGTGTCAGCGTTGAAACAACACTGCTCGCGGTCACTGTTCACCAGGATTTTTCTGGCCGCGCACAGTGGATGCAGTACCTTTCGCAAACCCGAATTGAGGTATTGAACATCGTCAAGTCGGTACCGTTTGTTATCTTGCTGATCGTCGGACTGGTTTCGGTAACGGCGAATGCCGCGGCTAATCTCGGCAACATCTTCGGTACTGCTGTCTACCCGACGACCGCAATCATGGTGAACATTATCAACGGCGCATTTTCGCTGTCGTTGGTTGCGGTCTTGATCTATTACTCGGGTGAACTGATGGTGCGGGAACGCAACGTCCGGGTCTCGGAGATCCTCGATGCGATGCCTCACCCGAACTGGGTGATGATGGCGGCGAAGGTGACGGGCCTGGTGGTCGTCATTGTCTCGATGTTGCTCGCGGCTATGGTCGCGGGAATTGGTGTTCAGCTCTACAAAGGCTACTACGACATCAACGTTGGCCAGTACCTCGTCGGACTATTGTTCTTCTTCCAGTTCCCACTTTACTTGATGATAGTGGTGTCAGTGTTCTTCTATATATTGACGCGCAACAAGTATGCGGCCATGGCGCTGATGGTTCTGTATTTCATCTACAGTCTCGCCGCGCCCCAAATGGGGCTTGAGCACTACTTGTATCGCTTTCGGCAGCTGTTCCCGCCTTACTCGGACTTCACCGGATACGCGCACAACCTGGTGCCGTATCTCTGGCAAACAGTCTACTGGGGTTTCTTCGGCTGCCTGCTGCTGGTCGTGATTCATCTCATGTGGCCGCGCGGGACCGAGGATGACTGGGGGAATCGCCTGAAGGTCATGCGCCAGCGGATGACGCAACCCGTGGTCATCTCGATCTGGGCGTTTTCCACGCTATTCGTGTTAAGCGGCGGTTACATTTTCTACAACACGACGATATTGAACGAGTACACGACTCGAAACGAACGTGAGTCCCTGCAAGCCGAGTACGAGAAGAACTACAAGCAGTATGAAAACCTACCGCAACCTGAGCCGGCTGACATCTATGCCGAGGTCGATATTTTCCCTAATAAGCGTGAAGCCGTTTTGAAGGCAACAATGGTCTATCGCAATCTCCATGACGTCCCACTTGAAGTGGTCCACTTCAGCGTGTCCCCCCGGGTGGACGTCGAGAGGCTGGAGGTCGAAGGGGCAACCCTTGAGACGTACGATGAGGACTATGCGTACCGGATATACCGGTTCGACGAGCCGCTGGCCCCCGGGGCAGAGATGGTCGTCGATGCCGAGATTGCCTGGCGCACCCCGGGGTTTGCCAACAATGGACATACGGTCAAACTCACGCCGAACGGAACCTTCTTCAATACACAGGACATGTTCCCGCTCCACGGCTACCAGAACGACCAGGAACTCCAGGACAACAATATCCGTCGCAAATATGGATTACCGGATCTGGAGCGAATGGCGAAGATCGACGACGAAGAACAATGGATGACGAGCGGCTTCAACATGAAGAGGCGAGTCAACTTCGAAACGATTGTGTCAACGTCGGCCGACCAGATCGCTATCGCCCCAGGCTACTTGCAGGAAGAGTGGACCGAGGGCGATCGAAGGTACTTCCACTACAAGATGGATGCACCGATCTGGCCTTTCTTGTCGTTCGTGTCTGCGGACTATGAAGTGAAGAAGGACACATGGCGCGACCAGGTTGCGATCGAGGTTTATTACATTCATGACTACAACGTGGATACGATGGTGCGTGCAACCAAAGATTCACTCGAATACTTCACGGAGAATTTCTCGCCATACCAGTATCGCCAGTTCCGCATCATGGAGTTTCCCAGGTACCAGGGCACCTTTGCACAGTCGTTTCCGAATACGATCCCATTCTCGGAAGCGATCGGATTCGTTGCTGACCTGCGCGATCCTGAAGAGATCGACTACGTCTATTACGTGACGGCTCACGAACTGGCCCACCAGTGGTGGGCACACCAGGTGATGGGTGCAAACGTCCAGGGCCAAACCATGATCGTCGAATCATTGGCGCAGTATTCAGCGCTCATGGTGATGGAGAAGGAGTACGGGCGCGATTACATGAAGCGATTTCTCGAATTCGAGCTTGACCGATACCTGCAGGGCAGGGGCGGCGAGTTGATCGATGAAATGCCGCTCTACCTTGTTGAGAATCAACCGTACATTCACTATCGCAAAGGCAGCGTGGTGCTGTACGCGATCAAGGATTATATCGGTGAAGAGAATATGAACCGCGCGCTCGCCGACTTTATTGAAGCCTACGGCATGAAGGGTCCACCGTTTCCGACCACGAAACATCTGATCGCGCACATCCGCGACCACACGCCCGACGAGTACGAGGACATGATTACGGATATGCTCGAGAAGATTGTGCTCTATGATTTACGGGTTGCAGATTCGAGCGTTACTGAAACCGATGATGGTCGTTATGAAGTCACGATCGACGTGATCGCCCACAAGTTCGAGGCAGACGGCAGCGGGGCCGAGACGGAAGTCCCGATCGCCACATACCTCGATATCGGTGTGCTCGGCGAAGAGCAGGGTGATGCCAAGGTGCCGGAGATCATTTATCTCGAGAAACACGAGATCAAGCGCAATGAGCAGACCATCAAGGTGGTCGTGGACAAAAAGCCGGTATCCGTCGGGATCGATCCGCTCAACAAGATGATTGACCGGGATCCCTCGGACAATGTGTCGAACGTTGCTGCGGGCTAATTGGGGCTAATTGGGGTCAGAGTAAAATTTACAACTTCTCACGCTCAGGTTGGTGGCAGTGTCCGGACGCTCCATCTGATGTGTTCAGGGCAGCAAAATCTCGCACGGCGGGCTTTGTCTTGCGAGCCTTTTGTCGAGTGTCGCAAGGGGTGCATCGAAGGCCATAGCAACCGCAATCGAGCATGATTTGTGCAGCTCGTCGAGCAGTTGCACCGTTATCCTCACGGTGTCCCCAGCCCTTGCGCCAACATAAAGGTATTGCCGTCGGGGTCGAAGAAGGTGGCGAGCCTGACCAATTCCGGTATCTCTCGCGTTTCGCCATCGAACTTCACATCGTTGCTCTCAAGCCAGGCACGCGCCTTGTCGATGTCGTGTACGCCAAAGGTGAGAGTTGTGCCGCCGGAACCAGTTGCTGCGCCCTGCACCTCGGAGATGCCAATCGTCATGCCGGGGACGTTGGTTGCCCACTCACCCCAACCCATTTCCGGGACGTCGTAGATTTTCTCGAACCCGAGCACTTCCTCGTACCACTTCACGGCCCTGGAGAAATTGCTGACGTTGATCGCGCAGGTGGTTTCGATGCGGTAGTCGAGCCTGGCTGCAATGGGGGAGGTGGTTGCAGGTATTCTTTGCGCTTCACTCATGATTTGTTCCTTCTGGTGGGTCTTGTCACTAGTGAGTTTGAAAAGTATAGTAACAATAATTATCTGTCAATGGAGTCTTTTATCGACACTTCCGCCTCCGGGACGCTGGCCCCTGTCGTCGACCTGTTCCACCGGAGCTACGCGCTGCCGGTCATCGCGTGTTTGCACGCCGAGCGTGGTGCCAAGTTCGTGACCCTGGTGAACCGCCTGGGGGCAAGCCGCGACACCGTGAGTTTTACGCTCAAGCATTTGATATCAACGGGGATCGTCATGAAGAACCCGGGCTATGGCCATCCCATGCGACCCGAATACATTCTCACCGGTGCCGGCGAACGCCTGGGCGGGAGCTGCGTGGCACTGGTCGCTGCCATCGATAGCATGGACATCGGTTCGGTCGCCTTCAAGAAGTGGCCGATGCCAGTGATGGCGGCCATCGGACGCGGTGCCGATCGGTTTTCGAACCTGCTCGGGCACTTGCAGGGCGTGACGCCGAGGGCGCTGACCGGTGCGCTGCGGGATCTCGATCGCATCGATGTGGTCGAACGCATGGTCATCGATACATGGCCACCGTATCCACACTATGCGCTGGCCGATGCAGGTGAATTGTTGATGCCCGCACTGGATGATCTTTGCCTGGCGGCGAGCTCGTGGGGCCCATGACCGCTGCTTGTAGCCGGCTACATACCTGACCACAAGGAGAGAAGCCATGTCATTGCGAGCTGTGTTGTGTGTCGTCCTGTTTGCGGGGAGTCTATCTGCCTGGGCGGATAGTATTGACGACCTGGGCTGGATGACCGGGCATTGGGTCAGTGGGGAGAATGGAGAACTGGAGGAAATCTGGCTCGAACCACGTAGTGGCAGCCTGCCAGGTACCATGCGGTGGGTGATGGAAGGCGACCGCCATGTCCTCGAATACCTGGTGATCCAGCAGGCAGAAGACGGCGTCGTGTTTCGCTTCAAGCACTACAATGTGGACTACACGGCGTGGGAAAAGGATGAGCCCAATACCTACCGACTGGTGCAAAGTGGCCCGACCATGGCGAGGTTCGAGCGCACGTCGGACAATCCACGTGTCCCCAGCGTGATGGTGTACGAGCGCAAGGGCGATGTGATGACATTTTCTGCCCACGGGGATCCCGCGGAAACCGAACCCGGCATGAGACTCGAATTCCGGCTCCGAAAGTAATTGCTTCCATGGCGCACCCGTGACCCGGCAAAGTACCTTGCCCATCGCCACGACATGTCGTTGATTCTCCTTGACCCCACGACCCGAAGGAACCTCAAAGGAATCTCCGTGTACAGTCTCAAGTTCGCGGGTCAACGCATCAATTTGATCTGGCAGCGCTTGTTCACGGCTTGATTGATCATGGCTCAGACTGATCGCAACGCTTTCAATCTCTCGCTGGACGGTGGCAAGGCGCGAAGCCGTTGAGGTCATGGTTCGGTCTGGAAGCCGCGAGTAACCTTCCCGATGTAGTCGGTTGGCGTGGTCCACATGTGCGTGCGCATCTGTGCCCAGATGAAGTCGCGAATCGAGTTTTGCCAGTATAGCAACACGTTCTATGCATCCTCATCTGAAAAATAGCTCTCGAGCCTTCCCACATACTGACCGGGTCTAAGAAGAATAAACGACATGCCATCGCTGTGGTCAAAGCACTTGCCGGGTCAACGGTGCGGCATGCCAGCAGTTGCATCTGTTCTGGATTACCTCCGGATCCTCAATGGAAGCACTGACCTGACCTATCCTCATTCTAAGCGCAGGCCAATACCTTCGCTTCAGACCGATTTTATTCCTCGGCGTATACAACACCGGCTGTATCCAGAGGCACGATCGACCTTCCCCATCGAATCAAGGCCATCAGACCCAGCCGCCCACAATCTAACGATTTTAATGAGGCTTGGTGTGTGTCCTTATTTTTGCCTGTCCTTATTTTTGCCGCGAGCAGGTGTCGTTAAAGCGGCGTACGTAGAGTCGTCCCAGTTGTCGCCAGTGCCGGGTTGTTGACGGTAAGGGTTCGGTTGCCGGAGTGTGGTCCCATGGCAATGCGGTAGCGAATTGAGGCGGCACTCAGCCGGCAAATGACTTTGCGGCTGCGGTGCGGAGTTGAATGCAGGCTGCCCCGATCTCGATCAATCGCCGCGGGTCATTGGGTAAACCCGCGGTCGGCAACAAACCTGAATTCAGCCGCTCTCACGTGATTCATGCGCGCATAGTCGTCAGCGACGATCCGGTAGGCATTCGTTTTCAGCCTGAGGTCCGCGGTCGTGGGTCGAGCGGCGCTTCCTGTCAGCACAGGCAGACGCAGTGAACGCCCCGTCTCGATGAGGTCGGGGTTCCGGTGCGCCCGGTCTACCCTGTTTTCCGCGTAGATCACGGGCCACCATGACGCATCTCTCCAATGCGCTACCGCAATCCCCCACAATGTATCGCCTCTTGCCACGATGAGACCCGATGTCGTTCCCGCCGCAGCGATTGGCCCCGCAGCGACAACGGGCGCTACCTCGACGCGTGGCGATTCCGTGCTCGTCGATGCGACGACAGGCGGAGCTACAGGCGCTGCTACAGGTGCAGGCGCAGCCACAGATGCAGGTGCAGCCACAGGTGCAGGCGCAGCCACAGATGCAGGCGTAGCCACAGATGCAGCTGCAGGCGCAGCAACGTCGCTGCCCCGGCTGGAGATCCAGCTGTTTACAGCGAAGCCGATCAGAATCAGCGCCAGAAACACCAGTAGTAGTACCAGCCAGAAAAGAACACCCGGCCGTGTGTCGGCTTCGCCCTCAGAAAGCATTCTGGTGCGCAAATGTCGAAAGGGCCAATTGACCGCAAGCAGTAGTGCCTGATACGGGCGGAATTCCACACGCGTATGGCCTGGAATCGTTATTGCTTCACCCGTCCCGGGGTTGTGTCCGGATCGCTCATCGACATGCTCCGTCACGAAACGCCCGAAACGGTACAACTGCACCTCACCGCCGTCTTCCAGAGCTTCGCCGGCCGTTTCAGAAAACTGATGAATATAGGCGTCCGCCTCGGCCGCACTCACGTCGGCGCGATTCGCCACCCGCTCGGTAAAGGACTCATACGTGATCTTTCTTTCGCTTCTCATGACAGCGCAACTTCTTCTTCGAGTTCATAAACCTCGTCATGCAGGGACTCTGCAGTGCGAAAAACCGGTACACGGCGCTGCGGAAATAATGCATATCCCTGGCCGCTGGGGTGGAAACCCAAAGGGAGAAAACCTCGCCTTTGCTTGTGTATCACCGTATCGAAGGTGCCGAAACCAGGTATGGAGACCGCCTCTCCATTCTTGAGGAGGTCACAGATCTCCAGCAGCGTCGCCCGCAACAGGCGCTGCGAAAGAGTCCCGGGAATCTGCAGTTTCTCTGCAATCCGCTTGATGAGGTCAGCCTGGTCCATGGGATCCACCGTAAACAGTCAATGTCCTTGACGCACGGGACAGAGAAGTAAAGGACTAAGAAGGCGAAGCGTCATGGGGTATCGCCTTCAGCCGGAGGGTCATACTGGCGCGTCGCGCGCCTGAAAGTCTGTGCGGTAAAGAACCTAGCAGGTACCTGCCGTGGTCTGACCCCGTGGCGTCAGCAGCAAGTACCTGCAACTGCTCTGGTAATAGTAGATCCGTCAGGTCTTGCGCGACGGCGTCTGTGCCAGTGCGCTTGCTGCGGCTGACTTCGATTCCTTCGAAGTGCGCCCGTCACGCATGACCTTGGAAGCTGCGGTAGAGGCCTTTTCTCCAGTCTCCCCAGTGCTACCGGATTGAGACAGGGCACTGGCAGCCGCGGTCTTGCTGGCCTTACTCGTGTCCTTGCTATGCATGGTATGGGATGCGTCTGCTGCAGCCTGCGCGCCTGTCGATTTTTTGTTCTCGGACATCATGGTCTCTCCAGACCCCCACGTAACACGCGGAGCGTGTCATGCGTGTGAGCACCTTTTGACAGTACTACGGACATCGAGTGCTCGTCAGTTCGCCAACGCACTATCGAGTCTGCAAGGTCAACCGGCGTGCGCGAGACGAGAACCTGAGGCGGGTGTTGGCAATCGATGTCGAGCAGTCCGAGGAGTGTGGCCAGCCCGTCCGCGTCATCGCTTGTAGTGAGCAAGACGTCTTTAGTTTGGGCGATCTATACGCGCTATAATCGCGACCTTGTCCAATCCGGGGCAGTACCATGAAAGTTGCCGCGACAATAATCATGATCTGGTGCCTTGCGGTCGTCACCATGTCGATCGTGCCCGCAAGCAACAGCTACGCGAGCGCGTCCACCGACTACTTTCGCCCGGGCGGCGTCACGGACATCGACGAGGTGGTCGGCGGTTATCGTGCGTTGTTCACTTGCTCGGCGCACTTTGTCGCTGGTCGAACCCTCGAACAGATTCTCGACATCGAGCTTCGTGATACCGCGTCTCTCGAGCTACCACCTCCTGAAATCGATGAACGACGACAACTGGTAACCGCGGTAGGCACTCAGGGCGACGAATACATCGCCGTCTATCGAAAATCGATGGGCTGTGTGCTGTTACCGCCCGATTGGACATCAGCTGATATCGTCCGCCTGCCTCATGTTTCGATGCCGGATGCACCCAACTTGGATGACGTGGATTTTCCACGAGGTGACAGGGTTCGGTTCTCACTAACGCGCGCTCAACAACGTGTGCTGGACGCCGCGTTCGACCGCAAAACCCATGGCGACGGTAACATCACAGCGGCTGTGATCGTGCTTCGTGGCACAACAGTCCTTGCCGAACAATACGGGAATGGCTTTAGCGTTCATACCGGCTATCGCACCTGGTCAACAGCTAAAAGTGTCTCTGCAACGCTAATCGGCATCGCAATCCGCGACGGGCTGATGCGTCTGGATGAGAACCCAACCATTCCGGAATGGCAGTTCGGAAATGATCCCAGACGAGCCATCACGCTACGACACCTCTTCAACATGTCGAGCGGGCTCGAAGGCGGTGGCAACAACACCAACGCTGTGTACTTTGGCGGCCAGGATGTCATCAGCGCAGTGACCGGCACTCGACTCGAGGCAGAACCGGGTACCCGATGGAAGTACGCTAACAACGATACGCTGCTGATGCTACGCGCGCTGCGCGCGACGCTGGCCGACGACTACCGCTACCTGCGTTATCCCTATGATGAGTTGTTCCACAGGATCGGGATGCACCATACACGAATGGAAACGGATCACGCAGGGAATTTCATCGGCTCGAGCCAGGTGTACACCACGGCCCGCGACCTCGCCCGCTTTGGCATTCTGTACTTGAACGAGGGCGTTTGGAACGGAGTCAGGTTGCTGCCTGAAGGCTGGACGGAATTCGTGGCAACCAGTGCCCCGGCAAGACCACGCAAGTCAGGTGAACGCGGTTACGGCGGTCAGTTCTGGCTACTGGATACGATGGCGGGCATCCCGCAAGGTACCTATACCAGCGCCGGAAACAAGGGCCAGTATGTCACCATTATTCCCGAACGAAACATGGTGGTCGTTCGAACCGGCGTCGATCCGCTGGGCTCGCGCTACGAGCATGAAGCGCTGTTGCGGGCGATTCTGGAGGTGTTCTGACGGAGATAACGCATTAGATTCAGCGCACTCCCTGATAAAAATCTTTATGGCAGCAGTCTCATCGGACCATATGGATCACGGCGTCAGTGTCACCACCGCAGCCTCGTTGGGTGCAACCAGAGCGTTCATCACCGTGAACTTAAGATCTACTGCGCGCGGGTCGTCCATGCTGAACCTCACCTCTGTCTCGCCGTGCGCGGGCAGCTCGATGAGCTGCGAGTGGCTGGCGGATTTCATTCCGGTGTCATTGCGCAGCACGAACGACGCATCAGACTCATTCCGGAGGTGAACGCGGATACCCCATGATGTGGTTTCGACGGCCCCAATCCGAATACTAGCGTTGAGCAACGGCAGCAGGTCGCGTTCGCGCCCGATGAGCGTGTCTTTCCACCAGACCACAGTGCGGCGCGCGAAAAGCGCCTCGCGCATGCTATCTAGCATTTTGTCCTCCGCGAAGAGCAGCGTCACGGGCCGGTGTCCTGGATTGTGGCCAGCGTCGGGACGGTAGTCGGCGGCGATCAGCTCGTGGACGTCTGAGACGCCGATCAACGCGAGACCGTGTTTGAGTGCCAGCCGGTGCGCGTTCTGGTAGTAGCGGCTGCCATTGGCGACCTCGATACCATGCAGTAGTCCGTCTTCGACAGCCGCGGCATGGAAGTCGGTGAGAGGCGCCCCGACGGATTCGAAACTCGGATGATTCCAGGTGAGGAAGGCACCCTGGTCGTTGGCCGCCTCAACCACGTTGCGGGCCGAGCGCGTCGTCGCATGTTGGTAACTGACGAGCGTGAAGTAAGTCTCGACATCGTCGAAGGGCATCCAGACCTGCTTGCCCTGGTGCTCCACTTGGTGGGCACCGCGATAGATGCCACTCGCCTCGTGGGCATAGGCTGCAGCCTCCTCGCGAGTATCGAACATATGTTCTTCGAGTCGTTGGTGCTCCTGGCGTTGCTTCACCAGCTCGTTGGCGTCTTTGATGAAGATGGCATTGATGTGACCGGGCGCGCCTTGCCGTGTAATTTCGACGCCGGGGATGACGATGAGGTCGAGTGCGGCGGCCGCGCGCCTGGCTTCCTCAAAGGAGCGGTTGCGGTCGGTATGCGGGATGTCCGTGATGTGTGGCTGGTACTCAAGGTGTTCGGTAACGGCAAAGCCGTCGAGCCCATCTCGCTGCGCCTCGGCCACCCGAATCGTCGGCCAAACATGGCCGTCGGAGAAGACCGTGTGCGTGTGCAGGTCAACCACCAGCGTCTTGTACATGGCGGTGTCCGGAAACTCGATCGCCCGTTCGGTGCGCGCCTGCGGCGACACGGACCCGTGTGCCAGCGCCACGGCCGGCACGGCAATTGTTAACATCAATGATATGGCGCTGGTCAGGTGTCGCATCGACTCCCCCTTTTGAGACGCAAGCTTTTCTGTAAGGACGAATCTAGTTCATCGACGCACCGATGTCGACACAGCTTGCTGTTGGCGGGTGGCGCCCCTTGAGCACTTTGACAACCCGGCTCACAGGTCGCGCCAGATCAAGGCTTCATCAAACCCTAGTGCGGTAAAGTCGGCAGCGCGAAAATTCTGTTCTACTGCATCACCCAAAAAGAATTCGTCCAGCTGCGGCGGCGCGACATCGGTTCCGCTAAGCATCGCGTGAATCTGGTCGCGATGATGAATCTGGTGTCCAAATAAATGCAGCAGGGTACGATCTACCCGGTCTTCTTGTATCCTGTTGGCACGCACCATCTCGATAGTCTTCGAGAGTGCTTTCTCATCGAGGTCTTCACACACGGCGATCAGCCGCTGGTCTGCTGCACGTTGTTCGGGTTCAAACGTATCAAATTCCGGAAACGGAATCTCGGGTTCGAACGCACCAGGTCCAACACTGTGCCCCTCAAGCGCACTGATGTAATACCAGTCAAC
>JBBDIT010000055.1:55695-92858 GCA_040880285.1 Pseudomonadales bacterium
ACGCACCAGGTCCAACACTGTGCCCCTCAAGCGCACTGATGTAATACCAGTCAACCGTCAAAATGTGGTTCCATGTGTGAACAATGGTCGGAAAGAAGCTGACTCGTTTTCTATTCAAGTCATCTGCATCCAGTTGCGCACATGCACCAAGCAATCGATGGTTCGCAACCGCATTGTTGTAAGCTTGAGCACGAAGGTAGTCGCGACTGTCATAGGCTGTCGCTCCTGCTAATAAGGTCACGAAGGGCGCTGATCACGGGCCTTGTATCTGGTCTGAATCCCGACCAGGCATCAAATGCCAGCGCTGCTTGTTCAACCAACATACCCAGACCGTCACTGGTCTGCTTGCATCCGGCCTCGCTCGCCCATTGGTTGAATATTGTGACTTCTTTACCATAAATCATGTCATAGCAATGTGTATTCGTACCGACAACACGCGAAGGAATATTTAC
Organism: Pseudomonadales bacterium; assembly: GCA_040880285.1. Lineage (GTDB taxonomy): Bacteria > Pseudomonadota > Gammaproteobacteria > Pseudomonadales > Azotimanducaceae > JANQJA01. Next base: position 56,148 of record JBBDIT010000055.1, read on the forward strand.
CACGGTACCTGACAATCCCGCTGAGGTGCCACTGATAATCAGGTCATAAGCGGATTCAACATCGTCGCCGCGCACTGCCTTGACGTTTTCGTATTCATCGGCGAGAACCTGGGCCCTTTGGTGCGTCCTGTTAACCAGGTGTACCAGGTCCGGTTTGATCTCCAGCAGTGCCGGCAAAACGCCCGCAACCGCGCCACCCGCGCCCAGTACAAGTATTCGCTGCCCCGCTACCGTCCAACCCAGATTGGCGGTTACGTCCCGCAAAAGGCCAGCACCATCGGTATTGTCGCCCTTGAGCTTGTCATCTGCCAACACGGTCACCGTGTTGACCGCTCGGGTGAGCGCGGCCATTCGAGTAACTTCATCCATCAGCTTGAACGCATTGTGCTTGAATGGCACGGTCACGTTGAAGCCGTCACCACCTTCGGCCACAAAACCCCGCACGTTTTCTTCGAAGCCGTCGAGGGGCGCAAGGCGACGTTCATAAGTCAGGTCTACGCCTGCCTGGGCAGCAAAGAGCGCGTGGATTTCAGGCGAACGGCTATGATCGACCGGGTTACCTATAACGGCAAATTTTTTCACTGCCGGGCCCTCGCCGGGCGGTGAATGACTCCCGTACCCAGTTCCCTGATTTCACTTGGAGCGCCGGCGTCTCCAAGCGTGCCGGGCACGATGTAGTCAATCTCGTCCGAAAAGTACTGGTGAACTTGCAGCCGGCTGACTGCCGGGCGGCGACGCGCGGGGTTGGCTGAGGTCGAGACAATCGGTCCCTTGACGGCGGCACAAATCGCTTTAATGACCGGATGCGGGGAAACGCGAAGTGCCACCGTGTCATGTCTACCACGAATCCAGGTAGGCGCAATCCCGTTATCAGGAACCAGGAACGTAACCGGCGCCGGCCAGGTTCGCGCCAGCTCCGCGCGGGCAGCCCGGTCAATACCGGTAAGATAAGGCGCTATCTCGCCGATATCACCGGCAACCAGAATCAGCCCCTGCTCCCAGGATCTTTGTTTAAGGTCCAGAATACGAGCCACGGCCTGGGGAAATTCCGGCAGGCACCCAAGGCCCCACACGCCCTCAGTGGGATAGGCGATGACAGCCCCTGCTTGTAGTCGCTGGGCGATCAGTTTGATTCGCCATGTTGCAGGGACGGCAGGCACTTAGATGTTCAGCGTCTTGTTTTTCTCACGAATAGCCTCGGCGTTGGCGGCTCTTTCGGCAATGAGTTTCTTCTTGAGATCCTCATTGCTCACGGCAATGATCTGGGCCGCCAGGTATCCGGCATTTTTGGCACCGGCCTTGCCGATCGCGACCGTCGCCACCGGAATGCCACCGGGCATCTGGGCGGTGGAGAGCAGTGCGTCGATACCCTGCAAGGGTCCGGCATCAATGGGTACCCCTATTACCGGCTTTAAGGTCTGGGCGGCGACCGCGCCTGCAAGGTGTGCCGCCATGCCGGCTCCGGCAATGAAAACCACGCAGCCGCGACCTTCCGCGTCCTTGACGTAGGAACTGGTATCTTCTGGCGTACGATGTGCCGAGGTCACCCTGACCTCATAGTCAACGCCGAATGACGCTAGCACATCACAAGCGGCTTTCATTACAGGCAAATCCGAGTCCGATCCCATCAGGACGGCAACAAAAGGTGAAGTCATGTATCTACCTTGCAGGAGAAAAAGGAACAGCAAGTTACCCGAGACTTAAGAGGCTTTCAAGGGCATCAGGATCGGATTGGAGCCAATATATAACCGCCAGCGTCCGAACTGATGATCCCTGCGACTTCCAGTTCGATCAGATGGGCGAGGACCTCATGCACTGGCAGGCCCGAGGTCTCCGTCAATTCGTCTACCGTAACCGGATCGTCGCCCAGGCACGTAACCAGCGTCTTCTTGATTCCGACCAGTTCTTCAAGCCGTCGCGACCGTTCTGCGAATCCGTCAGTGTCGGCGCACGGCTCGTAACCCGGCAATTCTACCAGGATGTCACCTACACTTTCGGTCAATTTGGCGCCCGAGCGAATCAACTGGTGACAGCCCTTATGGTGGATACCATCGATGGAACCGGGGATGGCAAATACCTCCCGCCCCTGCTCGGATGCAAGCCGTGCGGAGATCAGCGAACCACTTTTAAGCGCGGCTTCAACCACCAGCGTCCCGAGGGACATACCAGTCACGATTCGGTTTCGTTGCGGGAAGTGATAAGGATCGGCGCGAGACCCCAGTGCAAATTCCGAGACCACCAGACCCGACGACCGGATATCCGCGGCGAGCGCACGATTCGAGGGGGGATAGTCCAGGTCGCAGCCACAGCCAAGTACGGCAATAGTGGGCCCATTGGCTTGCAGCGCTCCGCGGTGGGCAGCCGCGTCAATCCCGAGCGCGAGCCCACTGGTTATGGTGAGCCCGGCGGAACTGAGCCCGGCGGCCATGCGAGTGGCGGTTTTCCTGCCTGACATTGACAACTTGCGGCTGCCGACGATGGCCAGCTGGTCGTTTGCCAGCAGTCCGATATCCCCATCGGCAAATAAGACTGGCGGCGGGTCATGAATCGTTGCCAGCAACGACGGATAGGCAACATCACCCAACTGCAGCAGGTGATGATTGGGTACGTCAAGCCAGGCCATATCGCGATCCAGCAGCCCCTGTGCGGGTTTTTCCGCGAAGAAAAAGGCACTAGTCAGTGCCTTGGGTAGACGCAACTCCTCAAACAGGCCCGGATGCGCCTCATGGAGCACCTGTTCCGCTGAACCAAAAATCGAAAGCAGCCGACACATCTGGCGCGGACGATCCCCAACCAGTCGATGCAAGTAGAGAAGTGAACGAATTTCAGCATCTGTATGCGCCATGGCCGGTTAGTCGCTTTGCGGGGATTAATCTAAAACCCCGACACTAGCGCCCACCGGATGAGCAGGGGAGAAGATTTTAGCTAGGGCTTGCGAACGACATCGCCCACACGCAACGGTTCTTCTGTCTTCAGAACCAGCCCGTAGGACATCTTGTCAAAGCTTCGAAACACCATCAACAAACCGGCGCGTTCACTGGGTAGTTGCACCAGGTCCCGATTAATTCGGTCCCGAACAACCTTGCCTTTTTTGTAGATTGCAAGCACATGGCCCACATCCAGGCCATCTTTCAACCCACGGTTCAAGGCCACTACATCGTTACGGCCAACCTGGGTCACACCACCCAACACCGTCATGATGACACCTTCCACTAAATCATCAGGCGCAGCAGGAAAAAAGATAGATTCGACCCGCCGTTCCTCCGTCGGCAGCAGCCTGTCGCCAATCCTTACATCCTGTTTTACAGCGGTCAGACTCATCGTATAGACATCGTCGCCACGCGTCTTGACTGCCGCAGACCCTACTTCTCTCGCCTCAAAGCCTAGCACCTCACGCGTCTCCGGATCCCGATAGACCTGGCCGGCTCGAAAGATACCGTATACGGAAGTATCGGTAGTCCAGTTACCCCGGGCATAGAAGTCATCCCCTGGCCCAAAGATCAAACGATCTGATGTCCCTGCCAGGATGTGTGGCGCATTTTCGAGTGTATCCTCTTCAACAATGCGGCCCGTGGTCAAAAGGCTTGCAATGGCGTCCAATGGGATTGCCGGGATCGGGCTCGCCAGTGGCGTTGATCGAATCCTTGGGTCGACCTTCTGGTAGCGGTCACCTTCCCGCACTGACTGGGGTGACAGTTTGACCGTCCTGCCGGGATCGCCACGCTGGACTGACAACCGCGGCTCACCATCGACAAAACTCAGCAAAATGGTGTCGCCAGGATAGATAAGATGGGGATTTTCGATTTCGGGATTGACGTACCAGATTTCTGGCCACAACCAGGCGTCGGTCAAGAACATGGACCCGATGTCCCAGAGTGTATCACCTGTCTTGACCAGATACCGATCCGGATGACCAGGTCGCAGGATCGAGTCACCGGCAGCAAATGCGCCCTGTATCAAGGCCAGGCTAACCGTGAGGGCGGCAAGAAATTTCCTCATGAGGCGAATCCCGTCTCTAAAAGAGTTACAATAGCAGGTTCCTCGAAGGTAGACACCCACTCGAAGACCGACTGAATTATCAAGTTGATCATAATCTTAGCAGCACAAGTTGCTCTAATACTAGAGGTATATAGTTAAACCGTATGGCGCTATTAGAGATTCTCGAATTCCCGGATACCCGGCTCAGGACGGTGGCCAAACCCGTGACCGAAGTTGATGGCAAGATTGCGTCTCTGGCCGACAATCTGCTTGAGACCATGTACACCGCTCCTGGAATCGGTCTCGCGGCAAGCCAGGTTAATGTCCACCAGCGTTTGCTGGTGTGCGATATCTCCGATGCCCGGGATCAACCTCTTATCCTGATCAACCCCGAGATCATTGCCCGCGAGGGCGAAATCGAGACCAACGAAGGCTGCCTGTCGGTTCCTGGATTTTACGAACCAGTATTCCGCTCCGAGCAGATCCAGGTTCGCGCCATTAACCGTGAGGGTGAAGAAATATCCATGGAAGCCGAGGGCCTGCTTGCGGTCTGTATCCAACACGAAATGGACCATCTGGAAGGTAAACTCTTTGTCGACTATCTCTCCAATACCAAGCGACAGCTGATTCGGAAGAAGCTGCTGAAGTCGCAGAAGCAGCCAGTAAAAGAAAGAGCCTGATGGCTTGATGGACAAAGATGGCCTGAATCTATTGTTCGCTGGAACGCCCGACTTTGCGGCTGCACACCTTTCGGCGTTGGTGGCCAGCCAACATCGGGTCAGGGCGGTTATCACCCAGCCAGACAAGCCTGGCAAGCGCGGCAAACGGCCGCTTCCATCACCGGTAAAAACATTGGCAGAGTCCCTTGATCTGCCAGTTATTCAACCTCCACGCCTCGATGCACACGATATTCGCCCCTTTTCCCCCGATTTACTGATAGTAGTGGCTTACGGACAGATCTTGAGGAAACCCGTACTGGACTTGCCAAAACTGGGTTGCATCAATGTACATGCGTCCTTGCTGCCAAGATGGCGGGGTGCGGCACCGATCCAACGAGCGCTGCTGGCCGGTGATCGGCAAACGGGCATTTCAATCATGCAGATGGACGAGGGCCTTGATACCGGTGATGTCCTGGCGCAGGCGCAACTTACCGTCGCCACACGGGAAACTACCTTCACGCTGACCCGGCGACTCGCAGATCTGGGCATCGAAACATTGCTCGGTACACTGGTGCAGCTTCAGGCAGGTCGGGCCGTGGCCAGGCCACAATCGGTAAGGGGTGTTACCTATGCGCGCAAGCTCGAGAAAAGTGAGGCCGAAATCGATTGGCACCAAACTGTCACGCGGGTCGACCGGCAGATTCGGGCATTTAACCCTGACCCCGTCGCATTCTCACAGCTACAAGGACTGCGTATAAAAGTCTGGCAAGCAGAAATTCTCAACACTGATTTGACCGCTGCAGCCGGTAAAATTATCGCCTGCACCGGGGCGGGAGTCGATGTCGCATGCGGACAAGGTACGCTACGAATTACGCGCCTTCAAATACCTGTTGGTAAAGGCAGCTTGTTATCTGCGGTCGACTTGATGAATGCCCGGCGCCCTGAATTTGCGCCCGGCAATATTTTCGGATAACCCATGCACGAATATCTGGCGATTGTCAAAACGCTTACTCCGGTGCTCAAAGAGGGGAGGTCCCTTGATGCCAGCTGGGATCAGGCATCGAGCCCACTTGCCAAAGAGATTACCTATGGTGTACTGAGGGACTATTATCGCCTTAGCGCCATTGTTACCACGTTGGTTAAAAAGCCACTGACCGACAAGAATCTTGATGTCAAAATATTGATATTGGCAGGAATATACAGCGTAGATCATATCCGTCGACCAGATTACACGAGCGTCAATGAAGTCGTTAGCACAGCTACAGATATCGCAAAGCCCTGGGCAAAAGGAATCATCAATGGCGTACTGCGCAACTACCTTCGCGCAAGGGATGAGATTGTCAGCGGCCTTGTCTCGGATGAGGCATTGACCAACCATCCCGCGTGGCTGGCTGCAACAATTCGCAGCGCCTGGCCGCAACAGGCTGACGACATTATGCTGGCGAATAATGCCCATGCACCGATGACCTTGCGGGTCAATCTTTCAAGAGGCACAAGAGATGAGTACCTGCTTGCGCTGAAGGACGCCGGGATGGCGGGCCGGGCAGGAGAATTGTCAGCGGCGGCCATCTATCTGGACGAACCTGCCTCAACGGAAAAATTGCCCGGTTTCAAGGACGGACTGGTGAGTGTCCAGGACGAGGCCTCGCAGCTCGCAATCTACGTTCTCGCGCCTCTGGCAAATGAGAAGATACTCGATGCCTGCGCAGCACCGGGAGGTAAGACCGGCCACATCCTGGAATCTGCTCCAGGCGTTGCGCTCACGGCGCTCGATATTGATCCGGATCGCCTGCAGCAGATTCGCCAGAATTTGAAGCGAATTGACTTGCCCTGTGATGTCATTGCCGGTGACCTGAGAAAGTGGCAACCAGGTGGCGGCAAGTTTGATCGTATCTTGCTCGATGCGCCTTGTTCCGCAACAGGCATTATCCGGCGGCATCCAGACATTAAGTTGCTGCGACGTCAATCAGATATTGCTAAGCTTGTCAGCGCCCAAACAGAACTGTTACGGGCTGCATTCGAACTATTGAAAGAGGGCGGAGTATTGGTTTATTCCACTTGTTCAATCCTTCCTGCTGAGAATGAAGGCGTGATCAGTCAATTTGTAGCAGTCACCAGTGCTGCACAACCGGAACCAATTGACTTCACCTGGGGCCTTTCGACAGGTATAGGTCGCCAATTGTTGCCGACAACGGACAGGCATGACGGGTTTTATTATGCGAGGCTTGTAAAGCACAGTCAGAAAGCACAGTTAGAAAGCACAGCTAAAAAGCACAGCGAATAAGAACAGGAACGCTAACCGGACAGAACGAATGAAGATCATTATTCTTGGCGCAGGCGAAGTAGGGGGAAACCTCGCCCAGAATCTCACCAAAGAAGCCAGTGATATCACCGTCGTCGATATCAATGCCGACCGGCTGCGTGAGTTACAGGATCGATTTGATATTCGGACTGTTCGAGGCCAAGCCTCACACCCTGACATCATGCGGCAAGCAGGGGCCGAGGATGCAGACATGCTGATCGCGGTCACCAACAGTGACGAGACCAATATGGTCGCCTGCCAGATTGCGCACTCGGTATTCCACACCCCCACGAAAATCGCACGTATCCGTTCGACTGCCTACGTTCTACCTGAGTTCTCCGGGATCTTCCGCAGCGATGCCATGCCGGTAGACTTCATCGTCAACCCCGAACAGATTGTGACCCATGACATCCGGCGGCTGATTGATAATCCGGGTGCGTTGCAGGTCATGGATTTCGCCGACGGCCAGGTACAGCTGGTCGGAATCAAGGCGTACTATGGCGGTCCGCTGGTGGATCAGGAGCTCAAGTACCTGCGTCAGCACATGCCGACCGTAGATACGCGTGTCGCTGCTATTTTTCGGCGTAACAGACCCATAATTCCTGAGGGTGACACTGTCATTGAAGCGGATGACGAAGTGTTTTTTATTGCCGCAGCGACCGACATCCATGCGGTCATGAGCGAATTGAGAAGGACCGAGCGACCCAACCGGCGTCTCATCATCGCAGGCGGTGGCCATATCGGTCTCGGCCTTGCGCAGGCCGTCGAAGACAAATATGGCGTCAGGATCATCGAGCGCAGCCGACAACGTTGTTACGAACTTTCGGAAATACTGAACCGCACAATTGTGCTGGCTGGCGATGCCTCGGATAGAGAGCTGCTCCTCGAAGAGAATATAGAAGAGACCGATGTCTTCTGTGCCGTGACCAATGACGATGAGGCCAACATCATGTCTTCCATGCTCGCCAAGAGCCTCGGCGCCCGCAAGGTCATCACGCTGATCAACAATCCTGCTTATGTCGATTTGATTGAGGGCAGTGAGATTGACATTGCGATCTCACCACAACAGGCGACTCTTGGTAGCATTCTCCAACATATCAGAAGAGGGGATGTCGTACGCGTCCATTCCCTGCGCCGTGGCGCTGCAGAGGCCATCGAGGCCATTGCCCATGGCGACCGCAGGAGTTCCAAGGTCGTGGGTAAAACACTGGGCCAGATAGAACTGCCTCCCGGTACCAATATCGGCGCCATCGTTCGTGGCAGTGACGTAATCATCGCCCATGATGACATTCTGGTTGAATCCGACGATCACCTGATCCTGTTCCTTGTCGACAAACGCCGGATTCCGGAAGTCGAGAAGCTGTTCCAGGCTCCGTTCTCGTTCTTTTAGCGCCTGATGCATATACAGATCGCATTTCGAATTCTGGGCGTCCTGCTGATGATATTCAGCGGGACCATGTTGCCCCCGATTCTGTTTTCCTATGGCTTTGATGACGGGTTCAGCCGTGGCTTCATCGTGTCCTTTGCCATTACCTTTGCCAGTGGGCTGTTGCTGTGGCTGTTATTCCGCAGGTTTGAAGGTGAAATGCGCATCAAGGACGGGTTCCTGGTTACCTTCATGTTCTATCTCGCCCTTGGATCCTTCGGTGCATTACCCTTTTTGCAGGACACCAGCTTCCAGCTTAGTTTCGCCGATGCCCTGTTTGAGTCTTTTTCCGGGCTTACAACCACCGGATCCACGGTCATCACCGGGATCGATACGCTGCCTGAGTCCATACTCTATTACCGCCAGCAACTCCAGTGGTTGGGTGGTATGGGTATTATTATTCTTGCGGTCGCAATCCTGCCCATGCTGGGCATTGGCGGAATGCAGTTGTACCGTGCGGAAATGCCGGGACCGCTCAAGGACAGCAAACTAACCCCGCGAATCAAAAATACTGCGGTTGCACTCTGGTCTATTTATTTGGCCATTACAGCTACTTGTGCGCTCGCTTATTGGGCGGCTGGCATGAGTTGGTTCGATGCCCTCTGCCACAGCTTCTCCACGGTTGCCATCGGGGGTTTCTCTACCCATGATGCCAGTATCGGTTTCTTTGATTCGGCCCTGATTGAGTCAATTGCCATCTTTTTTATGGTGATTTCAGGGATGAACTTTGGCCTGCACTTTTTCGCATGGCGGGAGCGAACAGTCTTTCACTACCTGCAAGATGATGAGGTGGTGTTTTACTTATCAATTCTTGTCATCGCCACGCTGGTCACTACCCTGATACTGGCCATCACCAGCACCTACCCCATGGCGACGGCGTTACGACTGGCAGCATTCGAGGTGGTTTCAATATTCACAACCAGCGGTTTCGCTGCCGCTGACTTCAGTGAGTGGCCCAGCATGTTGCCGTACCTGATCTTTCTGGGGGCTTTCACCGGAGCCTGTGCCGGGTCCACCGGCGGCGGCATGAAAGTGGTGCGGGTGATGTTGATTTGCAAGCAGGGCATCAGGGAAGTTCATCGATTGATTCACCCCAATGCGATATTTCCCATCAAGCTGAACCAGCGTCCGGTGTCCACTGCGATTGTCGAGGCCATCTGGGGCTTTTTTTCGATCTATGTCATCCTCTTTTTATTCCTGCTGCTTGCCATGGTGGCGTGCGGTATGGACTTCCTGTCAGCATTCTCCGCAGTCGGTGCCACCATCAATAATCTGGGTCCTGGTCTCGGGGAGGTCGCATATCACTATGCCAGTATCAGTGATACCGCCAAGATCCTGCTAATCGCCGCCATGTTGCTGGGACGCCTCGAAATCTTCACCTTGCTGGTTTTGTTTACCCCGATGTTCTGGAGAAAATAGCGTTAGTGATACTCGGGTGACGCATTCTTATCGCTATACAATCGCAATTGTCCGGCCGGTCTTTCCTTGAACCGCTTGTATTCCCACTGGTACTGTTCCGGCGCCTCCTGGACACAGGCCTCAACACTCCGGTTCATACCCGCCAGCGCCACAGAAGGGTCGTTGGCATAGATGTCAGGATGTGCCTCACGAAGTAATACATCAAATCCTTGTGCTGCGGGCAGGCGCTTGATGACGCAACAGACAACACGGGCATCGGACTTTGCCAACATGCGCGTTATCAGGATATCTGTGAGGGCGTCATGCCCAAAAAAGGGTGCAAATTTGCCGGTAGCCGGTACCTGGTCAGGCAACACAACAACCAGACGGCCCTCCTTGAGACGCCGAAATAATGTCCCGATACCTTTTACCGTGGTAGGCACCAGCTCATTGCCGAAGCGGCCACGGACCTTGCGCATCAAAGGTTTGAGATAGTTCTGTCGTGGTGGCGCATAGAGCCCGGTCACCCGGCCGAGTCGTTCCGCCAGGTAGACGTTAATCATCTCCCAGTTACCCAGGTGGGGCAGGATCACAATTACGCCTCGGCCCTCGGCAAGCGGTGCTCGAATCAACGGTTCGTTTTCAATGTTGCGAATCCAGCCGAGTATTCGTTTGCGATCACCGAGCCAGGCAGCCGGTGTTTCCATCAGCATCTGTCCCGTGTGCTCAAGGCTGGCACGCACCAGCCTGTCTCTCTCTGCCTCCGGGAGTTCAGGCATACAAAGGTCAATATTGACGCGAGTTACCCGGGTACCGCGGCCATTGAGTGCGGCATTGATCCGGCCAATGGTACGGCCTAACGCCTGGCTGACGGAAAGCGGCACGAAGGAAACCAGACGCATAAACCCATACACCAGCATGCCGACGACACGATCATGCAGGTTCACTGGATGATCCCCATTTCCCGGCACGCCTGATGCCGATGGCAGGTGACGAGATGATCGTTCACCATGCCAATGGATTGCATATACGCATAGCAAATGGTCGAGCCGACAAATGAGAAGCCGGCTTTTTTCAGTGCCTTGCTCATCGCGTCCGAAGTCGGTGTGGTTGCCGGCACCTGTGCCATTGATTGGTACTGATTCTGCAGTGGTACCTGATCGACGAACGACCAGATAAAGTCGGAAAAGGATTGCCCCGTATCCCGCATGGCGAGGAATCGTTGCGCGTTGGTGATAGCACTTTTGATCTTCAGCTGGTTTCTGATGATGCCTTCGTTTTTGAGTAACCGGTTAATCTTTCGTTTGCCGTAGCAAGCTATCTGCTCGGGATCAAAGCCATCGAAAGCCTCGCGATAATTCTCGCGCTTACGTAACACCGTGATCCAACTGAGGCCCGCCTGGGCCCCTTCAAGCAACAGGAATTCAAACAAGGTGGCATCGTCCCGGGAAGGTACGCCCCACTCCTCGTCGTGATACGCCACGTAGAGGTTATCATCACCGCACCAATCGCAGCGGCTGATAGATTTCGCCACAGCAAGCCCTCTTAAAAAACCTGTCACCTTACATGATACGGTAACCGTTCAGGTATACTTACGCACTTTTTTGGCTATCCGGCTTTGGCTATCCGGCTGTGAGCCGGGATACAAGAGCACGGATACAAGAGCACGGATCTATGAGCACTGATACATTCCAGGACCTGATATTGACTTTGCAGGCATTCTGGGCGAAGCAAGGTTGCGTACTCATGCAGCCATACGACATGGAAGTCGGCGCGGGCACGTTCCACCCGGCGACTTTCCTGCGCGCGATTGGCCCGGAATCCTGGAAGAGCGCCTATGTGCAACCCTGCCGCCGTCCCACAGATGGTCGCTATGGGGAAAATCCGAATCGGTACCAGTATTACTACCAGTTCCAGGTCATCCTGAAACCGTCACCGGACCACATCCAGGCGCTCTATCTGGAGTCCCTCAAGCATTTGGGTATTGATCCCACCATCCATGATATCCGTTTCGTCGAAGATAACTGGGAATCACCCACGCTGGGTGCGTGGGGGCTGGGTTGGGAAGTCTGGATGGACGGCATGGAAATTACCCAGTTCACCTACTTCCAGCAAGTCGGTGGCCTCGAATGCTACCCGGTATCCGGTGAAATCACCTACGGGCTTGAGCGGCTTGCACTCTACCTGCAAGGTGTGGAGGATTTTCGGGAACTTGTCTGGAGCAGAAACGGCAATGAGGTGGTCACCTATGCGGACGTATTCCACCAGTATGAAGTGGAGATGTCCCGTTATAACTTCGATGAGTCCAATATCGAATCACTGTTCAGCCAGTTCGACCTGTTCGAGTCCGAGACCACCAGATTACTGGCCAAGGGCCTGCCGCTGCCTGCTTATGAATTCGTGATGAAAGCATCCCACGCGTTTAACCTGCTGGATGCTCGTCATGCAATTTCGGTCACCGAACGCCAGAATTATATTCTGCGGGTCCGCAATTTATCTCGTGGTGTCGCAAAAGCCTATTTGCAGTCGCGGCAAAAGCTCGGTTTTCCCCTTGCCGCGGAGGCGCTGAAACAACACTACCTTGATCAAGCCAATGAGTCCCGGCAAGAGGCCAATCATGAGAGCGCGTGACTTCCTGCTGGAAATCGGCACGGAAGAATTGCCACCAAAATCCCTGAAACGCTTGATGACGAACCTGGTCATTGGCCTTGAGGAGGCGTTGGACCAGGCACAGTTATCTCATGAAGGTATTCACGGATTTGCAACACCCAGGCGACTTGCCGTCAAGGTGGCCGCACTCGCCGCCGCGCAGCCGGAACAGCAGATTGAAAGGCGTGGCCCTGCGGTGACAGCCGCATTTGATGAGGCAGGTAAGCCCAGCAAGGCGGCAATCGGTTTCGCCAGGTCCTGTGGCATCGACGAGCCATCCGCCCTGGAACGGATGCAAACTGATAAGGGCGAGTGGCTGGTGTTTCGCGACGTCCAGCCGGGGAAACCGCTGTCGGAATTGATTGAGGCCATCTGTACCACGGCGATCAATTCACTGCCAATTGAACGAGCCATGCGCTGGGGCAGCTCGCGCGTCCAGTTTGTACGCCCGGTACACTGGATTGTGATGCTCCATGGTGATGAGGTCTTGCCGGCCAGTTTGTTCGGCATTGAGGCGGATCGACTGAGCCGTGGCCACCGGTTTATGTCCAGCGGCACCATTAAGCTCAAAGACGCCAACAGCTATGTTGAGTCACTGCGCACGGCTCACGTGGTGGTGGATTTCGCAGAACGGGCACAGCTTATTCGTGCACAGTTGGACAAGATTAATCAAGATGAAAACGCTAGTGTCGTCATTGACCCGGCGTTGCTGGATGAGGTGACGGCCCTGGTTGAGTGGCCGGTCGCACTTTGCGGCCGGTTTGATTCGGCATTTCTTGCAGTTCCAGAGGAAGCACTCATCTCTGCGATGAAATCTCACCAACGTTATTTTCATCTGGTGGATAACAGCGGCCGATTGTTGCCACGTTTTATCACCATTGCCAACCTGGAGAGTCGTGACCCTGAGCTGGTGATCAAGGGTAATGAGCGTGTTATCGCACCGCGTCTTGCCGATGCCGCATTTTTTTATGAGCAGGACAGCAAGACAACATTGGAGTCGAAGCTGGCACGATTACAACAGGTAGTTTTCCAGTCACAGTTGGGCAGTTACCGTGATAAAGCCGAACGCGTCTCCAGATTGGCAGCTGGTATTGCGGAATCTGTGGGCGAGGATCCTTCTACCGCCGCCCGCGCTGGCCTTTTATGCAAGGCGGACCTGGTGACCGATATGGTCGCAGAATTCCCCGAGCTACAAGGGTTGATGGGTCGCTATTATGCTGAGAAAGATGGGGAACCAGCGGCCGTTGCAACGGCTATTGGTGAGCATTACCGCCCGACCCAATCCGGGGGTGAGCTGCCAGATTCAAAAGCGGGTCAATATGTTGCCATTGCGGACAAGCTGGACACACTGACTGGCCTGTTTGGAATTGGCCAACCACCGACGGGATCCCGTGACCCGTTTGCGCTACGCCGACAAATCCTGGGTGTCATCCGGATTTGCATCGAGTGTGATGTATCACTGGATATCGCAGATACCATTGAACAGGCTGCACGGTTACACGGCGACACGGTTGATGTCGACGCAACCAGGGACGCACTGGTCGGTTACCTGTTTGAGCGCATGGCGGGGGCATACCACGACCAGGGAATTCCCACGGACACGTTCAATGCAATCCGGTTTGGGTATGCACCACCCAGGGTCCTTACAACATTCGACAGTCAGGTCAAAGCGGTGCAGGATTTTCGCAGTCATCCGCAAGCAGAGGCGCTGGTGTCCGCGAATAAACGAGTGGCCAACATCCTCAAGGATTCAGATGCAGCGGGGCAAACTGTTTCAGCCGGGCTTTTCACCGAAGAGGCCGAGACCAGGCTTTACACTGAGCTCACCAAACTGCAGCAGGAATTGGAGCACCAGCCAACTTTTCGCGAGCGTTTGTTAGCGCTCGCTAACCTACAACCCGTGATCGATCAATACTTTGACGAGGTCATGGTGATGGCGGAAGATCCGGCAATCCGCACTAACCGGCTTGCAACCCTTGCCGCCATGCGCGATCTGTTCCTGGGCGTGGCTGATGTCTCCGTCCTGCAACTGTGACTGAGTGACAATGACCGACCGACTGGTATTGCTGGACCGGGATGGAGTGATCAATTACGACTCCGTTGATTACATCAAATCCGCGGACGAGTGGCAGCCAATCCCTGGCAGTATCGAGGCGATTGCATTACTGCATACACATGGCTTTAAGATTTGCGTGGCAACCAATCAGGCAGGTATCGGCCGTGGCAAACTGACCGAGCAAGACCTCGCCGGCATCCACGAAAAAATGACAGAAACCGTCACCGCCGCAGGCGGTCATATCACCCACATCGAGTACTGTCCTCACCTTCCGTCAGATCATTGTGCTTGCCGCAAACCGGAACCCGGTATGCTTCACGCCATAGGGAGGTCGTTAGGAATCGAAGTCGCCGGCAAGCATTTTGTCGGTGACTCCCTCAAGGACATTCGAGCCGCCCGGGCCGCCGGTTGCCAACCGGTACTGGTGTTGACAGGCAATGGCCTGGAGACCAGCCGGCTTCATCACGACGGCATTCAGGTTTACGATAACCTGCTGTCCTTCGCGCAAGACATCACACGTCCAGGTTCGCGACCTTAAGCGCATTGCTGACAATAAAATCCTTGCGGGGCTCTACCTGGTCACCCATCAGCGTATTAAACATATGGTCAGCTGCTATGGCGTCCTCAATGGTTACCCGCAACATGGAACGCCGTTTCGGGTCCATGGTCGTTTCCCACAATTGGTCTGGATTCATCTCTCCCAATCCTTTGTAGCGCTGACGCGATTGGCCGCGTAAGGCTTCAGCCTGTAACCATTCCAGCGCCTGCTTCAGGTCGGAGACCGGCTCAATCTTGTCGCCTTTCTCGATATAACCATCCTCCTTGATCAATCCATTAACCGTCTCACCAAAGTCGGTAAAGGCTTCATAGTCATTGGAGTGAAAGAAATCATGGGTGAAGACATAGCTGCGGGCAACGCCATGTTTGGTGACGACAACTTCAGGATAAAACAAGTGGCGTTCTTTATCCTCCGTAACATCAAAGTGATATTGTTTTGCGGAAGTCACATAGTACTGGGTCGCCTCTTCAAGGGCCCTGGTCCAGCCACGTACCTTGCTCTCGTCCACCAGATCCTGCGTGGTCAGACGCGGCAAATAGATCAGTCGCTCAAGTACATCCACCGGGAACACGCGTTCAAGGCGCTGGACCTGGCTCATAATGCGATAATACGCTTGTGCTTGCTGGCGCAAGGCATCACCTTCGATTGGGGTCGCACCCTGGGTCGGGAACAGTTTGGCGTCTTCCAGCGCCACTTCCAACAGGTAGGCCACCAGCTCGGCCTCGTCCTTGATGTACCTTTCAGCCTTACCCCGTTTCATCTTGTACAAGGGTGGCTGGGCAATGAGTACATGGCCACGTTCAATGAGCTCTCGCATATGACGGAAAAAGAACGTGAGTAACAATGTCTTGATGTGGGCGCCGTCCACATCAGCATCACACATGATGATAATACGATGGTAGCGCAGCTTGTCCGGGTCAAACTCATCGCGACCGATACCACAACCCAATGCGGTGATCAGCGTCCCTACCTCGGCGGACGACAACATCTTGTCGAAGCGGGCTTTTTCGACATTCAGGATCTTACCCTTGAGCGGCAGGATCGCCTGGTTCTTCCGGTCCCGGCCCTGCTTCGCTGAGCCCCCGGCGGAATCACCCTCTACCAGATAGATTTCCGACAAGGCGGGGTCCCGTTCCTGGCAATCGGCGAGTTTGCCAGGAAGTCCCGCAATATCCAGCGCGCCTTTTCGCCGCGTCATCTCGCGGGCTTTGCGAGCTGCCTCACGGGCCCGGGCCGCATCAATCATTTTCTGGACAATCGACTTGGCCTCCGCCGGATTTTCGATCAGGAAGTCGGAAAACGCCTGGCCCATTTCCTGTTCAACAGCGGTCTTTACTTCCGACGACACCAGCTTGTCCTTGGTTTGGGAGGAAAACTTGGGGTCCGGCACCTTGACGGAAATAACCGCCGTCAGCCCTTCCCGCGCGTCATCACCAGTGGTGGCAACCTGCGCCTTCTTCAGCAGGCCCTCCCGTTCGATATAGGTGTTCAGGGTCCGGGTCAGCGATGCCCTGAAGCCTTGTAAATGAGTGCCGCCATCGGCTTGTGGAATATTGTTGGTATAGGCAAACAGCGTCTCCTGGTACGAATCGTTCCATTGGAGAGCCACTTCAACACCAATGCCATCCTCGCGTTGGACCGAAAAGTGAAAAATCTGGTTTAGCGGGGTTTTATTCTGGTTAAGGTACTCCACAAAGGTGCGCAAACCGCCTTCATACATGAAGGTTTCGGACTTACCCGTGCGTTCATCGGTCAATGAAATGGAGATACCAGCATTGAGGAATGAGAGCTCCCGTAGCTTTTTCGCCAGAATGTCATAGTGGAACTCAATGCTCGTGAAAGTCTCCGTGGATGGCTTGAAGTGGCACTTGGTACCCGTCTGGTCGGTTTCTCCCACGACCGCAAGGGGTTCATCCGGAACCCCATGATGATAAGTCTGCTCCCAGACCTTGCCGTCTCGCCAGATGGTCAACTTGAATTCTTCGGACAATGCGTTAACCACGGAAACCCCCACCCCATGCAAGCCGCCGGAAACCTTATAGCTGCTGTCATCGAACTTGCCACCGGCATGGAGGACCGTCAGGATCACCTCTGCTGCTGATTTCCCTTCCCCCTCGTGCAGATCCGTTGGAATGCCGCGGCCATCATCAGACACAGTGACCGATTCATTCGGGTGAATCGTGACGTAAATGTGTTTGCAGTAACCCTCGAGCGCCTCATCAACGGCATTGTCCACCAATTCCTGTACCATGTGATGCAAACCCGTACCGTCATCGGTATCACCAATATACATGCCGGGCCGCTTTCGGACCGCATCCAGGCCCTTCAGCACCTTGATGCTGGTGGAATCGTAGGATTTTCTGTTGTCACCGTCGCTCATTTACTACCTCCTCAACACTAAAACCGCCATGTTCCACGTGGAACATTCTCGGTTGGACCGTTTTCCAGCTCTTCTCGAACGGTTCCCGGTCAATCGCCGTGACCAGCACTTGACTGCCGGCCGCGGCAAGAAATTCACACACCTGCTCCCTGTGACCTGCATCCAGTTCAGAGGACAGGTCATCTACCAGATAAACCAGATTAGCCCCGGTACGCTCCATAAATACTGTGCCCTGACTTAAAACCAGGGCCCAGGCCAAAATTTTTAACTCTCCACGAGAACAAACCGTGGCAACTCCTTCCTTACCCAGCCGCAAGCGGATATCTGCCCGGTGAGGCCCGGATTGGGTGTACCCTCGCTGCAGGTCACTATCTACTTGCCGCTCCAGGACCGGCCCAAGACCCTCCTCGCCTTCCCAACCTTTGTGGTACCGGCACGTGACCCCGGCCAGCCCACTCAGGCGCGCTGAAACCTCGGCAAACCGGGATGCCAGGGAGGTAAAGTAATTGGCACGCTGTTGATGGAGCGCATCCGCCAATTCTGCCAATTGGCTGTCCCAGACAGCCAACTCGTGCCGGCTCACCCCTGGCTGGCGCAAAAGTTCATTTCGCTGGCGCAAACACCGGTTAGCCTGGTTCCATAACTCCCCAAATGAAGGTTCCACGTGGAACACACCCCAATTGAGATATCTTCTTCGGTTCGGCGGTGGCCCGGTGAGTAATTCTACCGTATTTGGCCCCAGGACAAGAGTCGGGAGGCTACGTGCCAAAAGGGATGCACGGTCTACCGCTTCGCCATTGATTCTAATCTCCCGGTTTCCGTCCCGGCTCCGCTGCACCCCTACTGTTGTCTTGCGTCCATGAGCGTCCATCAAGACGCCGTGAACCGTACATTGAGTCTCACCGCGGCTGATCAGGGGATCCACACTGTTACTACGAAAAGTCCGACCGGAGCCGAGGAAATAGACCGATTCAAGCAGACTGGTCTTACCGCTGCCGTTCGCCCCGATCAGCAAATTAATGCCTGAATCCAGCTCGATCGTTGCACTCTTGATATTACGGATATTGCTGATGCCAAGCCGGCCAAGGCTCATAGCTTCATCGGCATGACCACATAGACAGAGTCATCATCTTCTGGCTCTTCCAGTAGCGCACTGCTATTGGCATCGTGCATGGTGATCCGGACCTTATCGCTTTCGACAACGCCCAACACATCCTGGATGTAGCCCACGTTAAACCCGACTTCCAGGTCGTCACCCTCGTAGTCCACGGACACGACTTCTTCTGCTTCTTCCTGCTCTGGATTATTCGCCGATAGTTGGAGCTGTCCCGACGACAGATTCACCCGGATGCCCCGGAATTTCTCGTTGGACAGGATTGCCGTACGATTCAGCGCCTGCCTGAGCTCCTGTTTATCCGCCATGACAACCTTGCTGCCGTTTTTGGGTACGACTCGTTCATAGTCCGGGAAGCGTCCATCCACCAGTTTGGTAGTCAGTGTGAAATCCGCTGACTCTATACACAGGTGGTTGGATCCGATCGTGATCTTTACATTCCCGGCCAGCTCGTTCAGCAATCGCTGTATCTCAAGGATCCCTTTGCGAGGCACAATCACTTGCTTTACCTCGCCGTCGGCGGCAGGGTCTGCCAGATGGCTCATCGCCAGTCGGTGACCATCGGTAGCCACCGTCCTGACGTGGCCCTTGCCCAATTCGATCAACATACCATTCAAGAAATAGCGCACATCTTGCTGCGCCATGGCAAACGCCGTGCGATCCAGCAGGCGTTTGAATGCCTTGGAATCGAGCTCTGTCTCCATTTCCGTGGCGGAACGATCGACGGCCGGGAAATCCCCGGCTGGCAAAGTCGAAAGCGTCGAACGAAATCGGCCCGAGCGAATCGTCAATCGCTGGTCCGCATAGGCCAGTTCGATCTCTGCCTTTTCCGGCAGCTCCCGGCAAATATCCAGCATCTTTCGGGCCGGCACGGTAATCTCACCTGGTTCGGCCCCTGCGAGAGGAACACGCCCGATCAACTCGACTTCGAGATCGGTGCCGGTCATTGATAATTGATCCGGGGAGACCTGGAGCAGCACATTAGACAACACGGGTAACGTCTGGCGTCTTTCCACCACACCGGCAACCTGCTGAAGCGGCTTTAGCAACGCTTCTCTATCGACCTTCAACTTCATTGTTATTCCACTTGCGTTAGTGAGACTTATTGCTATTTACACGGTAAGTAAGTGTTCACTTAAATCATCATCGGACTGATCACAAATCGTGACCTTGTGTCATCCTGGTCGGTTGCCAGGACCGCACTACTGGCATCCGAGAATTGCAACGTCACCTGATCACCCTGCATTACACCCAATGCCTCAATCAAATAACCAACATTAAACCCGATCTCCAGTTCTGGCCCGTCATAGTCAACCGACACCATTTCCTCGGCTTCTTCCTGCAGTGGGTTATTCGCATTAATTTGCAGCGTCCCCGGAGACAGTTGCAAACGTACGTTGCGATACATTTCATTCGACAAGATGGCGGCACGAGTCAAAGCTTCCCGAAGCTCGCGCCGACTTCCAATCAACATCTTGTCACCACCTGCCGGAATCGCCCGGGAATAATCGGGATAAGTGCCATCAATCAACTTCGTAGTCAATGTCGAGGTACCCGCGCAAGCATGCATGTGATTCCGGGAAAAGTGAAGCGCCACCACGTCATCGTTTTCGGGCACCAGGCGAGCAAGCTCGATGACCCCCTTGCGCGGAATTATAAACTGTTGTGGCGCAGATACCGATGTTTCCAACTCGACAAAACTGGTGGCCAGGCGCTGACCATTGGTTGCCACTGCTCGCAACTGACCTGGACTCACCTCCATCAACATGCCGTTGAAAAAATAGCGGACATCCTGTTGCGCCATCGCGAAACTACATTTGTCCAATAACCGCGCCAGCTCTCTACCAACAATAGTGATCGATACGGAATCCGAGTCCAGTTGCACCTTAGGAAAATCGTCAGCAGGCAAGGTTGCAAGGTGGGACTTGAATCGCCCACTTTCAACATTAACGTGGCTACCGTCCAGATGACAGGAGACCATTGCACCCTCCGGCAGGCTGCGCCAGATGTCATTCAGCTTTCTAGCAGGGATGGTGACTGCGCCGCCCTCTGAGGCGTCAACGTCAGTCACTTTGGTGGTTAACTCGACTTCCTGGTCAGTGCCGGTGATCGTCAGCCCATCGGCATCGATTGATAGCAGGATATTGGATAATATGGGCAGAGTCTGGCGACGTTCGATCACCCCAGTCACTGCGGAGAGCGGTTCCAGTAGCGCTTCTCGCTGTATGGAAAACCTCATGAACCTCCTCCCCGATATGACAGCTCTCTCAGGCGGCCACCCATCTATAGCGTAAGATCAAGTCACTACCCCCTCACAGGCATCAGGCGGTCAGCGTTCTCAGTAGATTATTATAGTCTTCCTTGATGTCTCGATTGCTCTCACGTAACTCTTCAATTTTACGACACGCATGTAGCACGGTCGTATGATCACGGCCACCGAAGGAATCGCCGATCTCCGGCAAACTATGATTGGTCAGCTCTTTTGACAGCGCCATCGCTACCTGGCGGGGTCGTGCAACCGACCGTGATCGCTTTTTGGAATGCATATCAGCCATCCGGATCTTGTAGTAATCTGCCACAGTGCGCTGAATATTCTCAATTCCGACTTGCCGATCTGAAATTGCAATCAAATCCTTCAGAGATTCTTTCACCTGATCGATAGAAATTGGCCGACCGGTAAACATGGCATTGGCGACCACTCGTTTGAGGGCGCCCTCAAGCTCTCGCACATTGGAACGGATATGTTCAGCGATAAAGAAAGCGGCATCGTGAGGAAGTTCCACTTTTTCGCTCTCGGCCTTCTTCATCAGGATAGCCACCCGGGTCTCGAGCTCCGGCGGCTCAACGGGGGCTGTCATCCCCCACACAAACCGGCTCTTGAGTCGCTCTTCCAAACCTTCTATTTCTTTCGGATAACGATCACAAGTGAGCACAATCTGGCTACCATCTTCTTGTAACCTATTGAAAACATGGAAAAACTCTTCCTGGGACTTGGGTCCTTTGGCCAGGAACTGGATATCATCCATTAACAGGACATCCACCGAGCGGTAATATTGGGTAAATTCCGACATGGCTCCACGTTCGATGGCCCGTACCATGTCTTCCATGAATCGTTGTGAATACATGTACGCGACCTTGATCCCTGGATGTTTCTCGAGGATCGCGTTTCCCACGGCATGCATCAGGTGCGTCTTGCCAAGCCCAACACCACCGTACAGGAGCAAACACTTGTACGTGGCCCCCATATTCTCAGCCACCTGCACCGCTGCAGCCCGAGCCAGCTCATTCGAGCGACCCGCAACGAACGAATCAAAGGTGAACTCCTTGTTCAAGTCGAGCAGCGGATAAAAGCTTTCCCTGGCCGCGAAGCTATTTTCATCACTTCTTTTCGGGCGCTGGCTGTGAGTCCCAATCTCAAGAGAGACAGAATTCGAGCCGTTTTCCCGCAAGATTTCAGTGATCCGGTGCAGGAACTGGTCGCTGACCTGGTCGCGAATGTATTTATTCGGCGCCAGCAACGTCAACTCCTCGTCTGAACCCTGGGCCTGGAGTGGCCGTATCAAGGTATTAAACTGGCGTGATGTTAATTCACCTTCCAGACAGATCAGGCATTTTTGCCAGATTGAAGCCCCCACAGGCCCTCCACTCGACTACGTTATTATTAGAGAAATGTCGGAATTCTTGGGTTACAGGACAATAAGTCGGGACTGCCGCTGCAAGCTCAGAATACTAAACCCATTAGCCACCTTAATCCAACTGTTAGCAAGAAAAAAAACGGAAAAAAAATTCTTTTATTTCAAAGGTTTATAACAACATCCCGTCGATAAGCGGTGACTAAGCTGTGCATAACTTGTGCATAACCACGCAACTTGTCTACAGGCTACCACAACCTTGGATAACTCGCGGTTCCACACCCAGTTTACCCACAGGCTAAACAACCACCACACAGGATTCATCCAGAGGGTTTGGCTCCTCTCAAGCCTCTGATATACCGACCAAAACCCTGGTTACCAACCGTATCCAGGCCCTTAACAAGAGTAATAGTAATAAACGTTTATATATAGAAAGATCTTATTATTTAGTAGGTCCCATGGATCCCGGGGGGACAGGCAAACAGCTAAATTGACTGGAGCCAGGTTCTTCATTAGAATCGCCGCTCATTTTTAACCCGGTCACCGGTGTAGCGCCATGAAAAGAACTTTTCAGCCAAGTGTACTAAAACGCAAGCGAGCCCACGGTTTTCGCGCGAGAATGGCGACGAAAGGTGGCCGACTGGTATTGAAGCGGCGTCGTGCTAAAGGGCGCAAGGTACTTTCAGCCTGATTTGCAACGCTGACGCGACCCCAACCGACAACAATCTTCATACATGGCCAATGGCCACTCACGAATTTCCCAGGACCCGTCGTCTTACGAATGCACGTGAGTATGATGCGGTTTTCAAACAGGCTGACTATCGTGCCAGTGTCAGGGAATTCCTGCTGCTAGCAAAAAAAACGGATGGCCAGATCAGTCGAATTGGTTCGGTTGTCAGTAAAAAAGTCGCGGGTAATGCGATCCAGCGGAATCGGATCCGACGACTCATTAAAGAATCGTTCCGGACAGAGTTCGATAAAAGGTTCGGGTATATGGGACTGGATATTGTCATCGTCGCAAGGCCTCCGGTGAGGTATCAGCCGAACAGGGAAACGCTGGACGTACTAGCCGGACTCTGGGAGCAATTAGCAAAAAAGCGGCAAGCACAACAATGAAGTTCGTTAGCTACCTGATCATTCGCCTTTTACGCTTGTACCAACTGACGCTCAGTGTGGTGATTGGGCCACGATGCCGTTTCTATCCATCCTGTTCGTCCTACGCCATGGAAGCGCTTGAAAGATACGGTTTGGCGAAAGGTTCCTGGCTTGCCTTGCGCCGTATCGGTCGGTGTCACCCATTCAACCCTGGTGGTGTCGATCCGGTTCCAGAGAAACAGGCTGTTAACGATAAAATTATGGTGCGGGAGTAATACGAGTTGGATTTTCAGCGCATCTTTATCCTCTTAGGTCTTGCCGTGACGTCCTACATGCTGGTATTGGCCTGGAATGAAGATTATGGGCAAAAGCCCGTCCCTGATGAACCTGTCGAACAGGTCAGCAGTCAGGAGACGCCAGCGGTACCAACAGCGCCTGTTGAACTCACTGCCGATGAAATTCCTGACGCGTCGGACCTTGAACTTCAAAGACCAACACCAACAGCAAGTGAATCATTCCCTTCTATTACGCCAACGAAAGATGACGGCCGATCAGTTTCTGTGAAAACCGATGTCCTTGAAGTCACCATTGATCGGCGTGGTGGTGATATTAAGCGTGTCAACCTGCCAGCCTACCCCGAACGGATCAACACGCCCGACGTTCCGTTTCCGCTGATAGACTCCAGAAATAACTATGCCGCACAAAGTGGATTGATTGGGACTGATGGGACAGATACTTCTGCCGGCAGGCCATTGTTTGAAACAATGCAATCATCTTATGAGTTGACCGGCGAATCCCTGAGTGTGGATTTGCGATTCGTGTCGGAAGATGGCGTCGTTATCACCAAGCGATTCACATTCAAGCGTGGTGACTACCTCATCGATGTCGAATACATCATCGATAATCCACGGGATACGCCCTGGTCCGCCGCCATGTTTGGACAGATTAAACGTGATAGCCAGAAGCCGGCATTCTCTGACGAGAACAGCATGGGGCTCGCCCCTTATGTAGGTGGTGCGACATTTGTTCCAGGATCACCGTACACTAAATTGACCTTTGATGATATTGCCGAGGAACCATACAAACAAGCCATTGAAGGCGGCTATGTTGCGATGGTGCAGCACTATTTCCTTTCCGCCTGGGTACCTTCGGTGGAGCATACTCACACTTACCGGGCGCGAAAGCTGGCCAACCAGGACACGTATCTTTTCGAATTTACGACGCCCGTTATGAGGGTACCAGCCGGCGAGACGGGGACAATTGGCGCGGCATTTTATGCGGGTCCAAAAGACCAGTACCGACTCAAGAACATCGCCAAAGGCCTTGATCTCACCGTGGACTATGGCTTCCTCTGGTGGCTGGCTCAGCCACTATTTGACTTGCTGTTCTTGATCCATGGTTTTGTCGGTAATTGGGGTGTCGCCATTATCTTGTTAACGATTATCGTCAAAACTGTGCTGTATCCCTTATCGGCGGCTAGCTTCCGCTCTATGGCGAAGATGCGCAAATTACAGCCGGAGATGCAAAGGCTAAAAGAACGCTACGGCGATGACCGCCAACAGTTTTCACAGGCGATGATGGAACTTTACAAAAAAGAGGGGGCCAATCCACTGGGTGGCTGTTTTCCGATTCTTTTGCAGATGCCGGTGTTCCTTGCCTTGTATTGGACATTGCTTGAAAGCGTCGAACTGCGGCAAGCACCCTTTATGCTCTGGATCCACGATCTCTCGGATATGGACCCTTATTTCGTGTTGCCGATCTTGATGGGTATATCCATGTACTTGACCCAGCTCATGCAGCCGGAACCACCCGACCCTATGCAGGCAAAGATTTTTAAATTGATGCCAATCATGTTCACTTTCTTCTTCCTGTGGTTCCCGTCAGGTCTTGTGCTTTACTGGCTGGTTAATAATATTCTCTCGATCATGCAGCAGTACTACGTCAAGCGTCAGATCGAGAAGGCCTAGGCAAGCCCGTGACTGACACTATTGTCGCGATCGCAACGCCTGCGGGTCGCGGCGGCGTTGGGGTGGTCCGGGTTTCCGGCAAGAACGTGGGCCAGATAGCCGCTGCTGTTGTCGGGCGTCTACCGCAACCACGATATGCAACCCTTTGCACATTTACCGATCATGATGGTTCGGTTATCGACAGTGGTATCGCGCTCTATTTTCCTGCGCCCCGTTCGTTCACGGGCGAGGATGTGCTTGAATTGCAGGGCCACGGCGGCCCGGTTGTACTCGATTTGCTACTTAAAAGAGTCGTTAGCTGTGGTGCCAGAATCGCCAGGCCTGGGGAGTTCTCCGAACGTGCCTTTTTGAATGACAAGATTGACTTGTCCCAGGCGGAAGCAATAGCGGATCTGATAGATAGTGTTAGCCAACAAGCAGCTAGAGGGGCGATCCGTTCTCTGCAAGGTGAATTTTCAAAAAGAATTTCTCACTTGAGTGAACTCATCGTCAATCTTCGAATGTATATAGAAGCGGCGATTGACTTCCCGGAAGAAGAAATAGACTTCCTGGCAGATGAAAAAATCGTACAGTCGTTGGCAGAGATCAGGGAAGCGTTGCAGGAAACAAAAAAACAGGCAGGCCAAGGTGCACTGTTGCGAGAAGGCATCAGTCTTGTGATTGCCGGGAGGCCCAACGCCGGGAAGTCCAGCCTGATGAATTGTCTCACGGGCAAGGACTCATCCATTGTGACGAGGGTACCAGGTACAACCCGGGATGTTGTCAGTGAATACATTCACATCGATGGCATTCCATTAAAGCTGGTGGACACGGCAGGCATCCGCGTCACTGATGATGAAGTTGAAATCGAAGGAGTTAAACGAGCCCTGGCCGAGGCTGGCAGTGCCGATCAGGTGCTTTTGGTTATCGATCTTGTGGAACACGAGAACGACTGGCGAAAACAGGTCGACGAACTCACGGATGAGCTCAGTAAGCATCCAGGCATTACGGTAGTTCTTAATAAATCCGATCTTGTCCCCGGCGTGACCGCATCGATGGATGATGTGATCCTGGTGTCTGCCAAAACCGGTCGTGGCATTGATGAATTGAAGTCACACATCAAGTCGCTGGCCGGATTTGACGGTAGTGGGGAAGGCGCGTTTATCGCCCGCAGAAGGCATCTCGATGCGCTCGACCGGGCGCTTATACATCTGAGCGAGGGCGCGCGGCAGTTGGACGAGCGACGGGCCGGTGAACTCCTGGCTGAAGAATTGCGTTTGTGCCACGAGGCACTGACTGAAATCACCGGCGAATTTTCGAGCGATGACCTGCTGGGAAAGATTTTCTCCAGCTTTTGCATCGGTAAATAGCGCAGCCGGACCATGGACAAGTGCGCGTTCGTGCGTATACTTGCCGGTCCTTGAAGGCGGCGCTTGATCGGATCAAGATGACACTCCTATGGACTATCCAGGTAAATTTGATGTGATTGTAATCGGTGGCGGCCATGCCGGCACCGAGGCTGCGCTCGCGTCTGCGCGCATGGGTTGTCGAACTTTATTGCTTACACAGAATATTGAAACCCTGGGCCAGATGTCCTGCAATCCTGCCATCGGCGGCATTGGCAAGAGTCATCTGGTCAAGGAAATCGACGCCCTCGGTGGTGCCATGGCGCTGGCTGCTGACCAGGCGGGGATCCATTTTCGTATCCTGAATGCCCGTAAAGGTCCGGCGGTACGCGCAACCCGGGCACAGGCAGACCGTGCCCTGTATAAACAGGCGATCCGCAGCATCCTGGAAAACCAGCCCAACCTGCAGATTTTTCAGCAATCAGCCGAAGACCTCATCGTTGAAGGCGAGCGGGTGACAGGGGTTGAAACAGGCCTCGGCCTGAAATTTTACGGGCACGCCGTGGTGCTGACAGTCGGAACCTTTCTTGGCGGCATTATTCATGTGGGGATGGACAAGTCCCGGGGCGGCCGGGCGGGCGATGCGCCGTCCAACCAGCTGGCAGCAAGATTGAGGGAATTACCGTTCAATGTGGGCCGCCTGAAAACCGGGACACCACCACGAATTGATGGCAAAACCGTCGATTTTTCCGAACTTACGCCGCAGTTTGGCGACGAACCACGACCGGTCATGTCGTATCTGGGCTCCCGGGCGATGCATCCAACCCAGGTACCCTGCTACATCACTCACACGAACGAAATGACACACGAAATAATCCGCGCCGGCCTTGATCGTTCACCGCTTTATACCGGTGAAATCGATGGCGTGGGACCGCGCTATTGTCCATCCATTGAGGATAAAGTGGTTCGGTTTGCCGACAGGAACAGTCACCAGATCTTCATCGAGCCGGAAGGCCTGACCACCCGTGAGCTTTATCCCAACGGGATTTCCACCAGCTTGCCGTTTGACGTCCAGATCAACCTGGTCCGCAGTATCAAGGGCTTTGAGAGTGCCGAAATCACTCGCCCGGGTTATGCCATCGAATATGATTTTTTTGAACCCACGGGTCTGAAGGCCTCCCTGGAAACCAAATTGCTGGGCGGGCTGTTTTTTGCCGGCCAGATCAACGGCACAACCGGTTACGAGGAAGCCGCCGCACAGGGCCTGATCGCCGGGATCAATGCGGCACAACTGGCGTTGGGGCGAGATCCCTATTGTCCGGCACGGAATGAGGCGTATATCGGAGTGTTGGTTGATGACCTTATCACCATGGGGACCAAAGAGCCTTACCGCATGTTCACCAGTCGGGCCGAATATCGATTGATCCTGCGGCAGGACAATGCAGATCGCAGATTGACGGAAACCGGCCGTAAGTTGGGCCTCGTTGATGAGGCGCGCTGGGCCAGGTATTGCGAAAAAAGGGACCTGATTGACGCGCGCAAGACAAAGCTGGGGGCTCACTGGTGCCAGCCAGGTAACCCGAAGCTTGATGCGGTGATGGGACAAGGACTCGCCCGGGAATACAACCTCGCCGAGCTGCTCAGGCGGCCGAATATTGAAATCGGGAAACTGCTCGAAGCGGTTCAGCTTGAGTGGCAAGACGAGGAGGTCAATGAGCAACTCGAGATTGACCTCAAGTACGAGGGCTATATCGCCCGACAGCAGCATGAAATCGAGCGGGTAAAATCCCAGCATGGCGTTGCGATTCCTGGCGACATTGATTTCATCGGGATCAGTGGCCTATCTCATGAAGTCCGCCAGAAGCTGGATCAGGTGCGACCTCAAACCATTGGCCAGGCCAGTCGTATACCAGGCGTCACGCCAGCGGCAGTATCCCTGCTGCTGGTGCACCTCAAAAAATCGGGTCATATTCGAAAGTCTGCATGAGCGTTTCCCGATGACCCGCCCTGCCGCGCTTGCGCGCGGCCTTGAATCGTTGGGCCTGCCATGCGGGGATGAGCTGGTGAGCAGGTTACTTGCGTACCTGGTTGAACTCGAAAAGTGGAACAAGGTATACAATCTGACCGGGATTCCCGTGGCAGACTGGATCTCCCGGTTATTGCTGGACTCTCTTGCCATCGCACCCTGGGTAAAAGGCCAGGCTATTCTTGATGTGGGTACAGGTAATGGGTTGCCCGGCCTGCCGCTTGCGCTGTTATTTCCTGACAAAGAGGTTACGTTATTGGACAGTAACGGCAAGAAAACCCGGTTTCTCGAGCAGGTTCGCATCCAGCAGCAGCTGGCTAACGTCACGGTGGTGCAGGCTCGTGCGGAAGCCTTCACAGGCCAGTTTGATATAGTGACCTGTCGTGCCCTGGCGTCACTTGCGGACATCAGTGCGTTAACGGCACACTTGCTGCGCCCGGCTGGCAAGGTCCTTGCCATGAAAGGCGAACTCGACCGGACAGAGTTGGCGCAGGATCTATCTCCGCTGACTATCGAGAAGACGGTAGCGCTTGAGGTACCGGGTATTTCGACAGCGCGGCATCTGGTCATTATGGGTCACGGCAAACATCATCGGGGGGCTGAAGGTTGGCAATAGTATTAGCGGTGACCAACCAGAAAGGCGGTGTCGGGAAAACTACCACCAGCGTCAATCTGGCGGCGTCTCTTGCCGCGATGCGCAGGACTGTGCTGTTAATTGATCTCGATCCCCAGGGCAACGCAACCATGGGCAGTGGCGTCGATAAGGCAGAACTCGAGAGTTCAGTCTATGACGTACTATGCGATGGCATGTCGGTGGTCGATGCCATCGTTGAAGCAGAGTCCGCCGGTTACGAATTGTTGGGATCAAATGTGGATCTGACCGGTGCCGAACTGGAGCTGATGGATCTCGAACGGCGGGAGTTTCGCCTGGCGGAGGCCCTTTCCGCCGTGAGGGATCGATATGACTTTATCGTCATCGATTGTCCACCTTCGCTGACGTTATTGACGATCAACGGACTGGTAGCAGCCGATGCGGTCATCATTCCGATGCAATGTGAATACTACGCGCTTGAAGGCTTATCGGCGCTGGTCAATACCATTTCGAGGATTACCGGTCACTTGAACCCTGACCTCAAGATTGAAGGTATTGTTCGCACCATGTTTGATCCGAGGAACAGCCTGACGATTGATGTGTCGCGCCAATTACTGGATCATTTCGGGGACCGGGTATTTCGCACCGTGGTGCCGCGGAATGTTCGCCTGGCGGAAGCGCCGAGTTATGGGTTACCGGTTTTGTATTATGATAGGCAGTCGCGTGGCGCCAGGGCCTACCTGGCGCTGGCAAGTGAATTGATTCGGCGCTACGAAGAACGGGGCTGGCTGTCGACCGCATCGGATGCCTCGGATGCGTCTGGAGAACAAGCATAATGGTTGCAAAGAAGAGAGGGCTGGGACGCGGGCTGGACGCCCTGTTGGGTGCCGAGTCCAGACCCGGCGCAGGTAACACAGGGCTCGAGGGTGGTCAGCAGGCGTTAAGGGAGATCCCGGTTGAGTGGATTCGCCCGGGCAAATACCAGCCTCGCCAGCTCATGAACCAGCAGGGCCTTGAGGAACTGGCGGCCTCAATCAAGGCGCAAGGCGTAATGCAACCCATTGTATTGCGCAGCGTCGGCGACAAACGCTACGAAATCATTGCCGGCGAACGCCGCTGGCGAGCGACCCAGCTCGCCGGGCTGGACAAGATTCCAGCGGTTATAAGAGATGTCAATGATGAAGCAGCGGTGGCCATGTCGCTTATCGAGAATATCCAGCGGGAAGATTTAAACCCCATGGAAGAGGCGCTGGCATTGCAGCGCCTGATTGAGGAATTCGACCTGACCCACCAGCAAGTGGCCGAGGCGGTGGGAAAAAGCCGGACCGCAGTCACCAATTTCCTGCGCCTGATCAATTTGTCAGCGCCGGTCGCGCAGCTGCTGGCGCAAGGGGAAATTGAAATGGGCCATGCGCGTGCACTTTTGACCCTGGGTGACGACAACCAGGCCCTGGCCGCCAGGGAAATTGTCGCCAAAAGCCTCAGTGTCCGCCAGACCGAGGCAATGGTGCGTAAGTGGTCGGCACCGAAGAAAAAACCATCCTCCCGGGTGGTGGACGCGGACACGCGCCAATTGGAGCGGGCGCTGTCTAACAAGCTTGGCCAGCCGGTGGCACTCAAACACTCGGCCAGGGGTAAAGGCAAGGTCATTATCGACTACAACAGCCTCGATGAGCTGGACGGTATTTTGCGCCACTTTGGCGAGTTGGAATAATCCCTGTCAGGCCAGCGAGAAGCCCGAAATTTCAGCGGTTCCAAGTTGATCGACCAGAGCGAAATCTCTATACTCTCGGTCCGCGACGAACTGGGGCAATCAGGCGAAACGAATGGGATTCTCCTTGGCCCGAAAGGACGTCGATGAAAAGAGCAGCAGGCTAGACGGACGACTAATCGACGTCAGCGTACCTGCCTACCGAATAGTCAGAGCGCAGTTTGTAGCGACGTTCCTTACATCTGCATTGTGTTTGATGATCGACTGGGTAGCTGCCTATTCTGCTTTTCTAGGTGGTTTGACCTGTGCACTGCCCAGCGCATTTATGGCGTGGCGGTTCATAAGGGAAGTAGCGGATCCAGGCACTGCGTTTGCCAATCTGGTGCGTGGTGAGGTGGGTAAGCTGCTGATGACGATGACGATGTTTACGGGGATATTTTTGACGGTAGAACCCATCGCACTTCCGTACTTCTTTTTGGCGCTGGTGCTTGGGTTCTTATGTAATGTTCTAATTCCCCTGTGGGACCAGTGACGCAATGTTGAGGATAATTTTTTAAGGTCATGGCTGAATCATCCGGCGAATATATCCAGCACCACATTACCAATCTGACGTACGGAAAATTTCCCGACGGCACCTGGGGCTTCGCCCACTCGGTAGATGAAGTGAAGCAAATGGGCTTTATGGCGATCCATGTCGATACCATGTTTTGGTCCATTGTCCTTGGTAGCCTGTTTTGTGGCCTGTTCTATCTGAGTGCCCGGAGAGTAACCGCCGGGGTACCAGGCGGACTGCAGAATTTTTGTGAAATTACAATCGAGTTTGTCGAAGACAATATCCGCCAGGTGTTCGGTACCCGTCCCAATGTCATCATCGGACCCTTGTCACTGACGATCCTTGTCTGGGTGTTCCTGATGAACCTGATGGATCTGGTACCAGTTGATTTTATACCGGCCCTTGCCAGTGCTGCGGGGGTTCACTACTTCAAGGTCGTACCGACTACAGACCCCAACGCGACCCTGGCTATGTCCGTTGGCGTCTTCTTCCTCGTGCTCTACTACAGCATCAGGATCAATGGCCCAATCAAGTTTATTACCGGCAAGTTCACGCATCCCATCAATCACTGGGCGGCGGCCCCTTTTAATTTTGTGCTGGAAATGGTGGAGCTTATTTCCAAGCCTTTGTCACACGGCTTGCGGCTTTTTGGCAATATGTACGCGGGCGAGATGATTTTTATCCTGATTGCGCTGTTACCTTTCTACGCACAATGGGCCTTGGCATTGCCCTGGGCGATTTTTCACATCCTGATCATTAGCTTGCAGGCGTTTGTATTCATGATTTTGACAATCGTGTATCTCGCCCAGGCGCATGATTCCGGAGACCATTAACCAAACGACTTTTTGAAGAGCAACTGCAGGAGTAAGTCATGGAACAATCCCTCATTTTCATCGCTGGTGGCATTCTGATGGGCCTCGGTGCCATCGGCAGTGGCGTCGGTATCGGCATTCTGGGTGGCAAGTACCTGGAAGGTGTCGCACGCCAACCAGAACTACAGCCCATGCTGATGACCCAGTTATTTATCTCCCTGGCTTTGGTGGACGCGGTACCTATTATTGCCGTGGGTATTTCTCTCTACATGATTTTTGCGCTTTAAGTCGCATCTATCACGACTACTCCAACTCAGAGGTGAAGTGTGACTATTA
Organism: Pseudomonadales bacterium; assembly: GCA_040880285.1. Taxonomy (GTDB): domain Bacteria; phylum Pseudomonadota; class Gammaproteobacteria; order Pseudomonadales; family Azotimanducaceae; genus JANQJA01. The sequence goes on from JBBDIT010000055.1 coordinate 88,718, forward strand.
ACCTAACCATGCTGGGACAGTTGATCTCTTTCATACTGTTCGTATTGTTCTGCATGAAGTTTGTCTGGCCACCGCTGACACAAATTATGCGTGAGCGCCAACGAGCATTGGCTGAAGGTCTTGAAAAGGCCGCGGCTGCTGAAAGGCAGCTGGAAGAAGCCAACACTGCAGCCGATGCTGAGCTCGATGAGGCCAAAAAACAGTCTGCTGAACTGATTGCCCAGGCACGTGGCCGCGCCAATCAAATCGTGGAAGAAGCCAAGGCGCAGGCCAGGGAAGAAGCTGAACGGATCAGGCAAGGCGCACACGCTGAGATTGACCAGGAGGTGAACCGTGCCCGGGAAGAATTGCGAGTCCGTGTCGGTGAGCTCGCAGTGGAAGGCGCCGAGAAAATTCTTGAGTCCGAAGTGAACCGGGGCTCGCACCAGGAAATGCTGAACAAGTTGGCAGCACAGCTGTAAACGGAAACTGATATGGCAGAAGCAGAACTCACAACGATTGCAAGGCCTTACGCCAGGGCGGCGTTTTCCTACGCCCTGAGCGAATCCGATGGCCTTGCCAAATGGTCTCGAATGCTGGCATTGCTCGGCGCGGCTGTGGCAGCGGATGTGGTTCGGCGAGCATTGGAAAATCCCAGATTGACCACGGTGCAGGAAGCAAAGTTGCTAACTGATATTGTTGCAGATGATCTCGACGATGCGGGACGTAACTTTGTCAGTATTTTGGCAGACCACGGCAGATTAGCCTCATTGCCGCGCATAAGTGAGCTCTATGAACAGTTCAAGGCCCAGTACGAAAAGACGTTGGATGTGGACCTGACCAGTGCGTTCGAAGTTGATCCTGCCGACGAGGACAAACTGGCGCAAGCACTCAAACGACGACTTCAAAAAGAGGTAAAGATTACGACCCGGGTTGATCGGGGTCTGCTCGGCGGTGTAATTATCCGCACCGAAGACACCGTCATTGATAACTCGGTAAGAGGCAAGCTGGAAAAACTGTCCCTGGCATTGAGCTAGGACGCACCGGTTTTATTAGGTAAAGAATTTTAACCATTCCTTGAGGAACGGAACATGCAACAACTGAACCCTTCCGAAATTAGTGAGATCATCAAGCAACGTATCGAAAAGCTTGATGTCTCTTCAGAAGCGAGAAACGAGGGCACGATCGTCAGCGTATCGGACGGTATTGTTCGAATTCACGGGCTAGCCGATGTCCAGAACGGAGAGATGATTGAGTTCCCCGGCAACCTGTTCGGATTCGCGCTCAACCTCGAGCGCGACTCTGTGGGTGCAGTTGTCCTGGGCGACTACAAGTCGCTGAGGGAAGGTCAGACTGCAAAGTGTACCGGCCGTATTCTTGAAGTGCCGATTGGCCCGGAATTACTTGGCCGAGTCGTTGACGCACTGGGTAATCCGATTGATGGCAAGGGTGCCATCAATGCCCGGCTGACAGATCCGGTTGAAAAAGTCGCGCCCGGCGTTATTGCTCGCCAACACGTGGACCAGCCGGTGCAGACCGGTCTCAAGGCGATCGACTCCATGATCCCGGTGGGTCGTGGCCAGCGTGAGCTCATTATCGGAGACCGCCAGATCGGTAAGACGGCAATTGCAATTGATACCATCATCAATCAACAGAAGTCCGGTATTAAATGTGTCTATGTCGCGATCGGGCAGAAGCTATCGTCTATCGCCAATGTGGTGCGGGTGCTGGAAGAACATGGCGCAATGGAGAACACGATTGTGGTCGCCGCCGGTGCCGCTGACCCTGCACCCATGCAGTACCTTGCCGCCTACTCAGGTTGCACCATGGGCGAATATTTTCGTGATCGTGGTGAAGACGCATTGATCATTTATGATGATCTGACCAAGCAGGCGTGGGCTTATCGGCAGATTTCATTGTTGCTACGGCGGCCGCCTGGCCGGGAAGCCTATCCGGGCGACGTTTTCTACCTGCACTCGCGTTTGCTGGAGCGGGCGGCCCGGGTTAACACTGACTATGTCGAAAACTTCACCAAAGGTGAGGTCAAAGGCAAGACGGGTTCGCTGACGGCGTTACCAATTATTGAAACACAGGCTGGTGACGTCTCGGCGTTTGTACCGACCAACGTCATTTCCATTACTGATGGCCAGATCTTTCTCGAGACAGACAAATTCAACGCTGGCGAGCGACCCGCTATGAACCCGGGTATCTCCGTGTCCCGGGTCGGTGGTGACGCCCAGGTATCATTCATGAAGAAAATTTCAGGTGGTATCAAGCTTGCACTTGCCCAGTATCGTGAACTTGCGGCCTTCTCGCAGTTTGCGTCTGACCTGGATGAAGCCACTCGTCGCCAGCTAGAGCATGGCGAACGTGTTAACGAACTGATGAAGCAAAAGCAGTTTGCGCCGATGACGGTTGCTGAGATGGGTGTGTCGCTGTTTGCAGCTAATGAAGGTTTTCTGCAGGACATACCGGTCAACAAGGTGCTCGATTTCGAAGCAGCGTTGCTCAGCTATATGAATTCAGAACACGCAGACTTCATGGAAGCAGCGAATACTGAAGGCAAATACTCCGAAGAGATCGAAAACACCATGCGTGGTGCGATCGAAACCTTCAAGTCGACGCAAACCTGGTAGGCAGCAGATAACAGGCTAACGAGAAGACTATGGCGAATACCAAAGAACTTCGAACGCAGATCGGTAGTATCAAAAATACGCAGAAGATCACGAGCGCGATGGAAATGGTGGCTGCGAGCAAAATGCGCAAGGCGCAGGATCGTATGGCACGTGGCCGCCCTTACTCGGACCATATCCGGACGGTTATCGGTCATGTCGCGAATGCATCGCCAGAGTATCGACACAAGTTTATGGTTGAGCGTGACGTTAAACGTGTCGGTTACATCATCGTTACTACTGACCGTGGCTTGTGTGGTGGACTCAACGTTAATCTGCTGAAGACGGCAGTCCGGCATATCCAGAAGTGGCGTGAAGAAGAAATTGAAGTTGAGCTTTGCCTGATTGGCAACAAGGGCGCGCAATTTTTCAAGAGTTATGGCGGTAATGTCGTTGCGGCCAGTAGCCACCAGAGTGAAGAACCGGCGATGAGCGATCTTATCGGTAGCATTAAGGTGATGCTGGATGCGTTCGAAGAGGGCCGGGTGGACAAGGTCTACCTTGCCAACAATGTCTTCGTTAATACCATGACGCAACAGCCAACCATTACCCAGATGGTGCCCCTCGACCCGGAAGAGGATGAGGGCATGGCGCACCGTTGGGATTATATCTATGAGCCGGACGCACGCGACCTGATAGAAGGTTTGATTACCCGTTTTATCGAGTCGCAGGTTTACCAGGCCGTGGTCGAGAACGTGGCCTGTGAACAGGCCGCCAAGATGATCGCGATGAAAAGCGCAACCGACAACGCCGGTGACCTGATCGATGAATTGTCACTCATCATGAATAATGTAAGACAAGCGGCCATTACGCAGGAGCTGGCGGAAATCGTCGGCGGCGCCGCTGCGGTGTAATTGGGGTCAGAGTAAAAACTCTGGCCAAAGTTTGAGATTGAAGTAACCGGGTTTGGGTTTTTACTCTGACCCCAAATGAGAGGAAACCAAAATGGGAAGCGGACGTATCGTACAGGTAATTGGTGCGGTCATTGATGTGGAGTTTCCGCGGGACGATGTCCCTCAGATCTACGATGCACTTATGGTCGATGACAGGGGCCTGACACTCGAAGTGCAGCAACAACTGGGCGACGGCGTTGTAAGAACCATCGCTATGGGTAGCTCTGAAGGCGTAAGCCGCGGGCTTGGCGTATCGAATACCGGGAATCCTATTTCGGTGCCAGTCGGTGAAGAGACCCTGGGGCGCATTATGGATGTCCTGGGAGAGCCTATTGACGAGAAGGGCCCGATTGGCGAGAAGGAGCGTATGCCGATCCACCGCAAGCCGCCTTCCTATGCGGAACAGGCCGGCGGGCGTGACCTGCTGGAAACCGGTGTCAAGGTGATTGACCTGATTTGTCCATTCGCCAAGGGCGGTAAAGTCGGCCTGTTTGGTGGTGCCGGCGTCGGCAAGACCGTCACCATGCTGGAACTTATCAACAATATTGCCAAGGAGCACGCTGGCCTGTCTGTATTTGCCGGCGTCGGCGAGCGCAC
>JBBDIT010000055.1:92958-119264 GCA_040880285.1 Pseudomonadales bacterium
ATATTGCCAAGGAGCACGCTGGCCTGTCTGTATTTGCCGGCGTCGGCGAGCGCACGCGGGAAGGCAACGACTTCTACCACGAGATGCAGGATGCCGGTGTACTCGATAAAATTTCGATGGTATTCGGGCAGATGAACGAGCCACCTGGAAACCGCCTGCGAGTGGCGCTGTCTGGCCTGACCATGGCGGAGAAGTTCCGGGATGAAGGTCGTGATGTCCTTTTGTTCGTCGACAATATCTATCGATATACGTTGGCGGGCACTGAAGTATCAGCGCTTCTGGGCCGTATGCCGTCGGCAGTTGGTTACCAGCCGACCCTGGCTGAAGAGATGGGTGTACTGCAGGAGCGAATTACCACTACCAAGGATGGCTCTATTACGTCTATCCAGGCAGTCTATGTGCCAGCCGATGACTTGACGGACCCGTCTCCTGCAACGACATTTGCGCACCTTGATTCAACGGTTACCTTGTCACGTGATATTGCTTCACTGGGCATTTACCCCGCGGTTGATCCACTTGACTCGACTTCCCGCCAGCTCGATCCCCTGGTGGTAGGTGAAGAACATTACCAGGTCGCCCAGGGTGTCCAGGGCGTGCTCCAGCGCTACAAGGAATTGAAGGACATTATCGCGATCCTGGGTATGGATGAGCTGTCGGAAGAGGATAAGCTCACGGTTTACCGGGCGCGGAAGGTCAGCCAGTTTTTCTCCCAGCCCATGCATGTCGCGGAAGTCTTTACTGGCCAGCCTGGGGTTTACGTCTCACTTGCCGACACGATTCGCAGCTTCAAAGGCATCCTGGATGGAGAATATGATGACTTGCCAGAAGCAGCATTCAGTATGGTTGGCAGCATCGAAGACGCCATTGAGAAAGCTAAAAAGCTTTAAGGAGCAAATCCTATGGCCCAGACGGTACATTGCAGCATTGTTAGTGCCGAGCACGAAATCTTTTCCGGTATGGTCGAAATGGTTGTTGCTACCGGCACAATGGGCGAGCTGGGTATCCTGCCAGGACATACAGCGCTCTTGTCTGGCGTCAAACCAGGTCCGGTTCGGTTGAAGCTCGAAGGTGGTGAAGAAGAAGTCTTCTTCGCCTCCGGCGGTTTTATCGAAGTACAACCGAACGCGATCACGATTCTGGCTGATACGGCGGTCCGTGCTGACGATATTGATGAAGCGGCAGCGGTCGAAGCGCAGCAGAAAGCGGAGCGTGAGCTGGCCGACAACAAGTCCGATATAGACTTTGCCAGAGTCAATTCAGACCTTGCCGAGCAGGCGGCCATGCTGCGCACAATTCGCAAGCACCGGGAGCAAAAGCGCTGATTACAGGTGTCAGAAAAATGACAACAAAAGGGGGCGTCAGCCCCCTTTTTTTTGAAGTAAACTGAAGCGATGCGGTCAAACCAGAAGATAGAAATTTGTATCCTCGCTGCCGGTCTCGGCAAACGGATGAAGTCGGACCAGCCAAAGGTGCTGCAGCCAATCGCCGGCGAGCCGATGCTCGAACACCTGCTGCGTTCGGCACGTGCCCTGGCGCCATTAAGGATTCACGTTGTTACCGGTAAGGGTGCAAGCCAGGTAGAAGCACTGTTTGCCGCGGCGGATATCAATTTCGTACACCAGGCGGAACAAAAGGGAACAGGGCACGCGGTCATGCAAGTTCTGCCGCACCTGGGTGAAGCGTCCAGATTATTGATTCTCCTGGGTGATGCGCCGCTCATCACGCCTCGGACCATGCAGCGTATGGTGGACGCGGACTGTGACCTCGGCGTACTGACCGCTGAAGTCGCTGATCCGCACAACTATGGTCGGGTCATTCGCGGTAGTGGTGGCGAGCTGTTGCAAATTGTGGAAGAAAGGGACGCCGACGAACAGCAACAGCGGATAGGTGAGATCAATACCGGCGTCATGGTCACCGATAGCCAATCAGTCAAGCAGTGGCTGGATCGCATAGATACCAATAACGCACAACAGGAATATCTGTTGACAGACATCGTCGACCTCGCCGTCAAGGACGGTAAGCAAGTACAGGCAATCAAGGCAATTGATGCAACGGAGGCATTGGGCGTGAACGACTTTGAACAATTGGCGACCCTCGAACGGGAGCACCAGCGGCGATTGGCGCGGGAACTGATGCGATCCGGCATCCATCTTATCGACCCGGCCCGCATCGACATACGTGGCAAGCTAACGGCGGGCGCCGGTTCACGCATCGATGTCAATTGTGTTTTTGAAGGGGAGTGTACGATTGGCAAGAATGTCATGATTGGTCCCAACTGCTGGATCAAGGACACGCTGATTGACGACAACGCGGTGATCAATCCGAACTCGGTGATTGAAGGCGCGGTCATTGGCTCGGACTGCAGTATCGGCCCCTTTGCCCGGCTCCGCCCCGGTGCCCGGCTGGAACGAGATGTGCATATTGGCAACTTCGTCGAGGTGAAGCAGAGTCGGATCGGCGAAGGCACCAAAGCGAGTCACCTTACCTATATCGGCGACGCCACCATCGGTGCCGGCGTCAATATTGGCGCCGGCACTATTACCTGCAACTATGATGGCATTGACAAGCACGAGACGCACATCGGTGACAAGGTGTTTGTCGGATCCAATACGGCCCTGGTGGCACCCATCACCATCAGCGATGGTGCCTGGATTGCGGCAGGTTCAACCATTACGCGAGATGTCGCGCCGGGTAATCTGGCCATCGCCCGTGGACGGCAACGTGATATCGAAGACTGGGCTGGCCCCCAGGCTGATGGCAAATCAGGGGAAAGCTGATGTGTGGCATAGTCGGTGCAGTGGCCAGGCGCCAGGTCGCAGGGATCCTATTGGAAGGTTTGCAACGACTTGAATACCGTGGATACGACTCTGCCGGTATGGTGGTCCTTGGCGATGGAGGTGGCATCCAGCGTTTGCGCCGGGCCGGTAAGGTGGCCGAACTCAAATCCGCTCATGCGGAAAACCCGCTTAGCGGGTGCCTCGGTATTGCCCATACCCGCTGGGCCACCCACGGCAAACCCAGTGAAGTTAATGCGCATCCGCAGGTTTCCAGTGATGTGGTCAGTGTCGTACATAACGGCATCATTGAAAACTTCGAATCCTTGCGTCAGCAGCTACAGGATAGCGGTTATGTTTTTGTGTCCGAAACGGACACAGAGGTGATCGCCCATCTGGTGCATCGGGAAGTTGCAAGTGCCGGTGACTTCCTGGAAGGAGTCAAACACGCCCTGGCCCAGTTGCATGGCGCCTACGCCGTGGCCTTTACGCACGGCGACTATCCGGATCGCATCGTTGCAGCCAGAGCCGGTAGTCCGTTGGTGGTGGGTCTTGGTATCGGTGAGAACTTTATCGCCTCTGACACCCACGCGCTGCGCCCGGTCACCGACCGGTTCATTTACCTCGAAGAAGGTGAAGTGGTTGAAGTCAGCGCCTCAGAAATTTCGATCTTTGGGGTCGACAGTGCATCCGTACGGAGTCGCACGGTCCGTCTGGATGAGCATCAGGATGCGGCGGACAAGGGCAATTACCGCCACTTCATGATGAAAGAGATTTACGAGCAACCAGCGACGGTTGCGGCAACACTCGAAGGCCGTGTCACCGACAAGCAGGTGTTGGAACACGCATTCGGCATTGGTGCTGATGCGATTTTTGCCAGGACCAAAGCAGTTCAAATAGTGGCTTGTGGTAGCAGTTTTTATACCGCCATGGTGGCGCGGTACTGGATTGAACAGTTTACCGGCATGCCCTGCCAGGTCGAGATTGCGAGCGAGTTTCGTTATCGCACGGTTGCCGTTCCGCCGGATACCCTATTTGTGACCATTTCCCAGTCTGGGGAAACTGCCGACACCCTCGCTGCACTGCGAGATGCGACGAACCAGAACTACCTGGCGAGCCTTAGTCTTTGTAATGTGCCAAATAGCTCACTGGTACGCGAATCCGACCTGTGCCTGATGATTCAGGCGGGCCCTGAAATCTGTGTTGCGTCCACCAAGGCGTTTACGACGCAGCTGGCGGATCTATTATTGCTCACGGTGTCGCTGGCAAAGCACAATGGATTGACGTCGGTTCAGGAAGCAGAGATGGTCCGGGCACTCCGGCAGGCGCCGGATGCAATCGAGGCGGTTTTTGCCCTGGACCAGGAGATCAAGCACCTTGCGGAACTGTTCGTGGATAAACACCATGCCCTCTTCCTTGGTCGCGGTGATCATTACCCCATCGCACTGGAAGGTGCGCTGAAATTGAAAGAGATTTCCTACATTCACGCCGAGGGCTATGCCGCCGGTGAATTGAAGCATGGGCCCCTGGCGCTGGTGGATGAGCATATGCCGGTGGTTGCCGTGGCGCCAAAGACCGAGCTTCTCGAGAAGATCAAATCAAACCTGCAGGAAGTGCGTGCCCGTGGCGGTCAGTTGATCGTTTTCAGTAGTGCGGAGGGATTCAAGGACGAGCCAGGCACCACCATTGTGAAGATGCCAACTTGCCCGGACCTGATTTCACCGCTGGTTTACACGATACCGATGCAATTATTGGCGTATCATGTAGCGGTGATGAAAGGAACTGATGTTGACCAACCGAGGAACCTCGCGAAGTCCGTCACTGTGGAGTAGCCAGTGGACGTCTCGCATATACTCGACTCGCTGAATGACGCCCAGCGCACGGCGGTTGCCGCGCCGCCTGGCAGCCTATTGGTGCTCGCGGGTGCCGGCAGTGGTAAAACCCGGGTCCTGACGCACCGTATTGCTTTTCTGATCCAGACCGAGGGAGTCTCTCCCTATTCCATTCTGGCGGTCACGTTTACCAATAAGGCTGCTTCCGAGATGCGTTCCCGAATCGAAACGCTCTTGTCGATGCCGCTACGTGGCATGTGGGTCGGTACCTTCCATGGCATCGCGCATCGATTGTTACGTACCCATTGGCAAGATGCGGAGTTGCCGCAAAATTTCCAGATACTCGATGCAGATGACCAACTGCGCCTGGTTAAACGGGTCATTACCACACTCAACCTTGATGAAAAGAAATGGCCAGCGCGCCAGGCTGTCTATTTTATTAACCAACACAAGGATGAGGGCCTGCGGCCACAACATATCGAAGACTACGGCGATCTCTATATCAAAACGCACCTGTCGATTTATCGAGCCTACGAAGATGCCTGCAAGCGTGGTGGCATGGTGGATTTTGCGGAGCTCCTGCTGCGGGCCCACGAACTGCTGCGTGACAATGAAGCCTTGCTTCGTCACTATCGTGAACGATTCAAATACTTGCTGGTGGATGAGTTCCAGGATACGAATACCATTCAGTACGCGTGGCTCCGGATACTGGCGGGCGATAATGACAACCTGATGGTGGTGGGCGACGATGACCAGTCTATTTACGGCTGGCGTGGGGCGAAGATAGAAAATATCCAGCGCTTTGGGCAGGATTTTCCCAATAGCCGCACCGTTCGCCTTGAACAGAATTACCGTTCCACCGGCGCGATCCTCAAGGCCGCCAATGGCCTTATTAGCCAGAACGCGGGTCGGTTGGGCAAAGAGCTCTGGACTGACGCTGGCGACGGTGACGTCATTAACCTCTACGCTGCGTTTAACGAGATTGATGAGGCGCGCTACATTGTCTCCCGAATTGAAGACTGGGCAAAGCAAGGCAATAACTATAAAGAGGCGGCCGTCCTGTATCGCTCCAATGCCCAGTCCCGGGTCCTGGAAGAAGCTTTGCTTCGTTCCCGTATTCCGTATCGAATCTACGGAGGCCAGCGCTTTTTTGAACGTGCCGAGATTCGTAACGTACTGGCCTATCTGCGCCTGATCAGCAACAGGGACTCCGATGCCGCATTTGAGCGAGTCGTCAACACGCCCAGCCGCGGTATCGGTGATAAAAGCCTCGATGACATTCGCCGGTTTGCGCGCGCCAACACAACTTCACTGTGGGCAGCGGCACAAACGTTATCTCAATCACCGGATCTGGCAGGCCGTGCACGTAACGCCATCAGCGGTTTTGTCCAGTTGATCAACGAGATGGACCATGCGACGCCGGACGCTGATCTTGGCGAACTCGTAGAGACGGTGATCGAGATGAGTGGCCTTAGGCCCTACTACGAGAAAGAGAGAGGTGAAAGGGGCCAGGCGCGTCTCGAGAACCTGCAAGAACTTATCACCGCGGCACGGACCTTTGATCCGGATAATCTCTTTACTTTCGACTCTACCTTGCAGGATCTACCGGAACCGGAAACGTTGCTGGATGAATTCCTCAATCATGCTGCCCTGGAAGCCGGTGAGGGTCAGGGTGAACCAAACCAGGATTGTGTGCAGTTGATGACCTTGCACAGCGCCAAAGGCCTTGAGTTTCCACTGGTTTTCCTTGCCGGTATGGAGGAAGGACTCTTCCCCCATATGATGTCGTTGGAGGAGCCAGGGCGACTGGAAGAGGAACGCCGGCTCTGTTATGTCGGAATTACTCGCGCCATGAAGCAATTGTTTATGACCTATGCAGAGTCCCGTCGTATCAACGGGTCGGACACCTATAACCGCATGTCCAGGTTCGTGGCAGAGATTCCTGATGAACTGATTCAGGAAGTCCGGATTAAAGGCAGTGGTGCCCGCCCGGTGCTTGCTTCATCGAAACCGGCGAGAAGCAAGTTCGATGATGAAGTCGAAGGCACGAACCTGAGCCTGGGCCAACATGTCATGCATCCTAAATTTGGTGAAGGTGTGGTGCTCAACTATGAGGGGCAGGGCAAGCAAGCCCGTGTACAGGTAAACTTCAAGGATGAAGGCAGCAAATGGCTGATGATGGCTTACGCTAACCTGGAATCTTTATAGGCACGCGCTATAGGCACGGGCCCTGACAATACCAAAATAATCATTGGGAGAACGCAATTGATTCGGATTTTGACCCTGGTTGTAACTGCACTGATGTTGATCAGTTGTGGCGGCAAGGACACGAGTGTTACGAAGACTGCTTCACCTGAACCAGCACAGGTTTACCAATGGCGTATGGTGACAACCTGGCCCAAGAATCTGCCGGGCATGGGACTTGCGCCGGAGCAGATTGCAAAGCTGGTGGACCAAATGAGTAACGGCCGGCTCAAGATCACGGTGTATGGTGCCGGGGAAATCGTGCCGGCGCTGGGGGTGTTTGAGGCGGTATCACTCGGCAATGTTGAAATGGGGCATGGTGCCGCCTATTACTGGAAAGGCAAGGTGCCGGCTGCACAATTTTTTACCGCCGTACCGTTCGGATTGACTGCGCAGGAACAGAACGCCTGGTTGCACCACGGTGGTGGCATGCAACTGTGGGAAGAGTTGTATGGGAAGTATGACCTGGTGCCGATTGCAGGCGGGAATACCGGTGTGCAGATGGCGGGCTGGTTCAACAAGGAAATTAATTCGTTAGGTGACATCAAGGGCATGAAAATGCGGATTCCAGGCCTCGGTGGTGAAGTCTTCGAACGCGCCGGCGGTACCGCCATCAACCTGCCGGGAGGTGAGATATTCACCAGTTTACAGACTGGTGTAATCGATGCCACCGAATGGGTTGGTCCTTACAATGACCTGGCATTTGGCCTGCATCAGGTTGCCAGGTACTACTATTACCCTGGTTGGCAGGAGCCGGGTCCTGCCCTTGAAACCATTGTCAACAAAAAGGCATTCGATGGCTTGCCTGACGATCTGCAGGTCATTTTGCGTACCGCCTCTCGCAGGGTGAACGAGGATCTGCTGTCGGAGTATACGGCCCGTAACAATGCGGCCCTACGTGAACTGGTCGATAAGCATGGGGTTGAACTGCGCCGCCTACCGGATGACGTTTTGCAGGCACTGCGGGATATCTCTGATGAGATGATTGAGGAAATTCCCGGCGACGATGCACTGGCGCAACGTATCTACCAGTCTTACAAAACATTTCGTGATGACGTGGAGGCTTACCATGAGATCTCCGAGCGCGCTTATATCAATGCCCGTGCGGAAACCGGCAATTGAGCCCAGCGTTACAGGGCGAGGGCCCGTCGAGGTGCTCGCCGCTGAACAACCAGAGTATCGCAAGTAACCCGAAGCCAAAGTGCGCTACCAGGCCACCCGCGGAAACCGGTGCCACCGATGACGTGCATGCTGGAGAAAACCGGTATCTCGTCAAACCGCTGGTGAAAACCCGGGTCTCCACTCAACCGCAACTGGAATCCAACCGCGTGCAGGCCAATGACGACACTCAATAGGATCATCAGCACCAAAACATCATTTTGGCAGTACCCAGGGTTTTTTAACGCAGATCGCTGCGTTTGGCTTCAATCGCCTGACCAGTGCGTTGCAGGAGTCGCTCACCTGATGCGGCGCTAATCTATCCGAATAAAATGCCAGGCAGCCAGGTCGCGAGACCCGGTTGCCAGGCAAGCAGACCCAGCATGGCCAATTGCAAGAGAATAAAAGGGATCACCCCACGATAGATTTCTGTGGTGGTAACGGATCGTGGCGCGACGCCGCGCAAGTAGAATAAGGCAAACCCGAATGGCGGGGTCAGGAAGGATGTTTGCAGGTTTACCGCGATCATGATGCCGAGCCAGATTGGATCGACACCCATCGACAACAGCACCGGGCCTACAATCGGGACGACCACAAACGTGATCTCAATAAAGTCCAGTATGAATCCAAGCAGAAAGATCACTAGCATAACGATAATGACGGCGCCGATAACACCACCGGGCATATCTCGAAACAATCCGTGCACCAGGTCTTCACCCCCGTAACCGCGGAAGACCAGCGAGAAAATTGAAGCACCGATCAAGATAAAGAACACCATCGCAGTTGTTCTGGTGGTGGACTGACAGACCTCCAGCAACATCGACCACTCAAGTGAACGAGTAAACTTTGCCAGGATCAATGCACCCATGGCTCCCACTGCCGCTGCTTCGGTTGGGGTCGCAAAACCCGTCAGGATCGATCCCAATACGGCAACAATCAGGATGAGGGGCGGAACGATACTACCGATTAGTTCCCCTGGCGAAACCGTTTGCCGGTTATCGATGGGTGGAGCCATGGCGGGCCTGGCAGAAGCCAGCGCAAAAATATACAACAGGTAAACGCCGACCAGAATCAGGCCCGGTATTAATGCCCCGGCAAACAGATCTCCCACTGACACGGTCCTGGGGCTGAAGATCCCCATACTGAGCTGCGCACGTTGATAGGCGTTTGAAATCACGTCTCCCAGGAGTACCAGGGCAATGGATGGCGGAATAATCTGTCCCAGAGTGCCGGTGGCACAGATCGTGCCGGTGGCCAGACGATGGTCATAGCCAGCCTTCAACATGGTTGGCAATGACATTAACCCCATGGTGACGACTGTGGCCCCGACAATGCCGGTACTGGCAGCCATTAGCATGCCGACTAACGTCACCGCGATCCCAAGACCACCAGGCAACCTGCCGAAAGACCGTCCCATGGCATCCAGCAGGCGTTCGGCGATGCGTGAACGTTCCAGTACCACACCCATAAATACAAACAGTGGAACGGCAATCAAGGTCTGGTTTGTCATGATACCGAACAGGCGATTGGGGGTCGCAAACATAAAGCCTGGTTCAAAAACGCCACCGACGATACCGATCCCGGCAGCGATCAGCGCGGTTCCCGCAAGGGTAAGGGCGACAGGATAACCGAGGAGCAGCAGGACGAAGACTGCCGCGAACATAATGAGTGCGGCATATTCAAGCATAAGGAAACAGCAATTGCTTGACGGCTCGAAGGGCCTCGGCAATACCTTGAAGCATCAGCAACAAGGCCATGGCCGGTACCAACGTTTTAAACACGAAGACGCCAGGCAGACCGCCGGGTTCGGCGCTACCTTCCTGCATGCGCCAGGACATGGCCACATAATCAAAACTGGACCAGAGGATAAAGATACAGACAGGGAACAGGAAAAAAACTGCACCCGCCAGGTCTATTATGGCGCGACCCTTGTCTGAAAAGCGCTGGTACAAGATGTCGACCCTTACATGCCCGCCATCTTTTAAGGTGTAGGCAATCCCAAGCATAAAGACGATGCCATGCAGATACATGACCGACTCGGTAAGGACGACCGCACCGGTTTCAAACAAGTAGCGCGCGGTCACGACGATCGAAGTCAAGAGCACCATGACCAGCGTCAGCGGAGCGATCAACTTACCCGTGCAGGTGGCAATGGCATCCAGCACGGTGATCGTTTTTGATAATGTCTTGATCAAATCGATTGGTTAGTCGTCCGGTTTCGACCGCTGAATTCTATCACGGCGCCGCCTCGGACGTGGTTGTCGGTTGAACACTTTCAGCACTCACCAATCGGGCAATAAAATCCGCCGCTGGCAATGTGACGTGACATTGGGGAGGTGCCCGGCTGGTCATATTTGATACAATATGCAACCCGCAAGTTCGCGTTTTTTGATAGCAGTAATCGGAGTCTTCACGCAAACAAATGAGTGCGCTTTACCAGGTCGTCGTCACAGGTGTCCTCACGGGGGAATTTGAAGCAGCAGAAGCTGTGGAACTTTTCGCCAAAGCCTTTCGCGTCAATACGAGGCGTGCCAGAAGACTGGTGGACGGCAATGAACATGTGGTGAAGCGCAATGTGGATGAGCCCTCGGCCATGCAATTGATGATCAGGATACTGGATTGCGGATTTGAGTGTTATGTGCAGGAAATTCACGAAGATATGCTGGAATACGAGGAGAAACGTCGTCAGGGTGAACGGCGAATCAGGACGCGCAGACCGCCACGCCCGGGTGCAATCCAGCCGGACCGGCGGCTCCAGGATCGCCGCAGTGTAGACCGCTCGGATTGATCCCAGGCTTAAAACGGAATTTACCTTGCCATAGTTTGCCAGCGTCACGAAAATGAAAAATGCAGGGCCATCCCGGCAAAGATAACCAACCCCACCCAGTGGTTATTCAAAAATGCAGTGAAACAGCCCTCCCGCGACCGGCGTCGGATCAGATACTGCTGGTACGCAAGCAAACCGGCGGCGGCCAGCAGGCCAGCATGGTAAAGCCAGGTCGCTTCAATCTGGCGACCAGCCAGGTACAGGATAAACAGGAACAGTGCTTGTAGGACGCCAATAATCAGCTTGTCCATGTCCGCAAACAGGATCGCTGAGGATTTCAGCCCCAGACGAATGTCATCGTCCCGGTCCACCATTGCATACTCGGTGTCGTAGGCGACGGTCCAGACTACATTGGCAACCACCAGCAACCAGGCCAGGGGCGGAACGGTATTTCCGTGGGCCGCATAGGCCATGGGGATGCCAAATGAAAACGCCACACCCAGTACTATCTGGGGCATATAGGTATAGCGCTTCATCAGGGGATAGACGCCGGCGACGATCGCCGCCAGAAACGCCAGGCTCACCGTCAGAAGGTTGGTCGAGAGCACCAACAGGAGGGCAATAAATGCGAGCCCACCGGTGAACAGGACCGCCTCTTCTACCCGGATCATACCTGTCGCGAGCGGCCGGTCCCTGGTACGTTTCACCTCGCCATCGAATCCCCGGTCAGCGATATCGTTGATGACGCAGCCAGCTGAACGAGTCAAAACCACGCCGGCAACAAACACCAGGAACAAATGCCAGCCGGGCCAGCCGCCGGCAGCAAACCAGAGACCCCAGAGTGTTGGCCAGAGTAATAGCAAGATACCAATCGGGCGATTTAGCCTGGCAATCGCGATGAATTGTGGCATGCGAGGGAATCGCACAAGGGTGCCAGCATACAGCGAGAAGAGCTTGTCAATCAGGGGAGCTGTGGCCAATTTCTGTCACACGATCAAATCGGTTAGTATACGTGGCTTGGTTCGTCCTTCAAAACCTGGGGCGAGAATCGCAAGCGGTATCGAAATACCGTCTCGAGCAGTAAATTTCAAAGGTAGTCGGTAGGTTGAAGTAATGAGTAAATATCAATGCATCGTATGTGGATTCATCTACGATGAGGCGGAAGGATGTGAGATCGACGGCATCGCGCCGGGTACGAAATGGGAAGACGTGCCGGATGACTGGGTATGCCCCGAATGTGGAGTCGCCAAGGAAGACTTCGAAATGGTAGAAATTGCCTGATATGGATCGAGCAGCACTAACCCGCAATATCCTGATCGGCATGGTGCTCGGCATCTTGCTCGGCTCATTGATCTACGCCATTGAGCTGGGTGACGATAACTTTATCAAAGTTTTCCTGATTGATGGTTTGTTTGACATCGGTGGCCAGGTGTTCGTTATCAGTTTGAAGCTGCTGGTAGTACCGCTGGTGTTCGTCTCGCTTGCCTGTGGTGCCAGCAATCTAGGCAGTGGTGCCAGCATGGGCAGGATTGGTACCAAGACGGTGCTTTTATACCTCTGCACTACAGCCATTGCGATTACACTCGCCCTGACTATCGCACGTATTGTGGACCCCGGGACGGGTATTGACCTCTCGGCCCAGACGGACTTTACGCCGCCGGAGGCGCCAACCCTGAAGGAAGTGATCGTCAATATCTTCCCGGAAAATCCGATCAATGCCATGGCCCAGGGTAATATGCTGCAAATTATCGTGTTTGCCTTGCTGGTTGGCATTGCGATCACCAGGGCGGGTGAGCATGGCCAACGTGCCAAGGCGGCGCTCGAAGACTGGAACGAGGTCATCATGCGCATGGTGATGATGCTGATGGCGGTCGCCCCGATAGGCGTGTTTTGCTTGTTGATCGCGCTCTTTTCAAATCTGGGCTTTACGGCTATTGGTGACCTTCTGGCCTACTTCCTGTGCGTGGCGGGAGTGCTGGTGCTACATTTCGTGGTCACTTATGGGCTCATGATACGCTTTCTGGCGGGTCTCAATCCGATCGATTTCGTCAAACGCATGTTCCCGGTGATGGCTTACGCATTCAGCACTTCATCGAGCAATGCCACTTTGCCCATGACGTTGGAAACCGTTGAACATCGCCTGGGCGTAAAAAATGAAGTCGCCGCCTTTACGGTGCCGTTAGGTGCAACCATCAATATGGATGGGACGGCAATTATGCAGGGTGTCGCCACGGTTTTTATCGCCCAGGCTTTCAATGTGGATATCAGCCTGACCGGGTACCTGATGGTGATCCTTACGGCGACCCTTGCCTCCATTGGCACTGCCGGGGTGCCAGGAGTGGGACTCATCATGCTTGCCATGGTGCTGCAACAGGTTGGCTTACCGGTGGAAGGCATTGGGCTCATTATCGGTGTTGACCGCCTGCTTGATATGATGCGTACCGCGGTGAATGTCACCGGCGATGCAACCATTGCAACGATTGTTGGCAGGAGTGAGGGCAAGTTCGACGAGGCTGTTTTCAATAAAAGCAACGTCAAGGAAAGCTACAGCATCTAGGGAACTTCCGAACAAGCCCGCGAGGTCTTGCCGCTAGACCGGCTCGTGCGAAAAGGCCAAGACATCAAAAATTTGATCCAGGCCGATGACTTTTGCGACTGTACTACGCAAGCTGGCTTTTCCAACGTGAAGTTTGATGGAGACAGCGAATGAAACAGGCGATTACTGTTTGGAGCGAGGGTACGCGCCTTGCGGCCGATCTGTTCACCCCGGATGCGCATGTAGCAGGTGAGCAGCGGCCGGGGATCTTACTATGCCATGGTTGGGCCGGGCCGAAATCGCAGCTTAGCAAGACCTATGCGCCTTATTTCTGTGAGGCAGGATTCGTCTGCCTGACATTCGATTATCGCGGATGGTACGACAGTGATGCGCGCCTTGTAACCATGGAGCCCCAGCCGCTGGTTGAGGCAGACGGCTATATGACCGTGCGCGCACGACCGATACGGGAAGTGGTCGATCCGTTGGACCAGAACCGTGATATTCACAATGCACTGGCCTACCTGCTTGAACTCGGCTGTGTCGATCCGGCGCGAGTCGGCCTGTGGGGTTCGAGTTATGGTGGTGGTCATGTGATTTATGTGGGCGGCACCGATCCACGAATCAAGGCAATTGTGAGCCAGGTACCCGGCATGGGACAGGCGCCGGGCGAGGATGGCTTTGCCGACGTGCCGCCAGCAAGCCAGCACCTGGCCGCGCAGATGGCAAGGGGTGAGGTGGAGATTGTCCCGCGGTCAGAGGGCATTCCCGCGTCCCTGAAGGGAGCTGGAGACCTGCGCACCATGTGGCGGTACTTGCCACGGGTCGCGGCAGGAAACATCAGGGCCCCAACCTTGATAATTGACCAGGAAGAGGAAGAGTATGGTGGTCGTGAAAACTCGGGGCTTGCGGCGAAAAGCGCCATCCCGGAGACCGTAACCAGCGAGTATCACGTGTTGCCAGGATCGCATTACGACATTTATGACAAGAACTTCAAACAAAGTGCTGACCTGGCACGCCAGTGGTTTCTGAAGTATTTGTAAGTTTTCGGTAGCAGGCAGGTCGCGAGAACTGTGACTCACGAATCCTTGATCGCCCTTGCAACTTCGAGGCACAAGGCGGCTATTCTCACCTCACCCTCCATGGTCTGTGCACCAAGATCGAGGGCCTTGCGCATGCTGATTTGTGCATCCCGGCTGCGAAGCGTCTTCTGGAACAGGTAGGCTTCTTCCAACAGACCCTCCTCTAATGGTAGTTCGGCGTTGTTGATAGATTGTTTACAAAGCGCGATAGCCTCCGGGGACCAACCCGCAATTCTTTTGGTGAATTGATCCACAAATTCATCGAGTTCCCGGGTGGTATCGAATATCCGGTTCAGGTAACCCCAACGTTCGGCAGTATCGGCATCTATATCGTCGCTTCCTAACATTATTTCCATGGCGCGATTTCGTCCCACGAGGCGTGGTATAGCCTGCGTACCTGTGCCACCTGGCAATATGCCGAGTGCAACCTCCATCTGGTTAATGATCGTTTTGTTCCTGACGCCAAAACGCATATCACAGTTGGAGGCAAATTCATTACCACCGCCGCCAGCGCGTCCGGCGATCTTGGCGATCGTCGCCTTCGGCATGGTTCTAAGGCGCATGCACATTTGATGGAACTCATTTAATTTAGTTGCCTTCTCCGGCTCGCCCTCGCTCGGAAACGCCAGAATTAACTCAACATCAAAGTGGGCGATAAAAAACCCCGGATTCGCGCTTTGGAAAACGACCACTTTTACGTCATCATCTTGTGCCACTTCAGCCGTAAAACCGGAAAGGTCCTGGTACAGCGTCAATGACATGACGTTAACCGGTGGATTGTTGAGAGTTGCGGTCAATATGCCGTTTATCGAAGTGCAATCAATGGTTTCGTAATCGTATGCCATGCAAGGCTCCCTGCAATTCTTGAATTAGCGGCAACGTAACGCCGGAGCGCCCTGCCGGTAGATCAATCCTATAAAAGCGGTTGGGCAATCCGTAAGGTACGCGACGATCCTGGAATATGAAAGGCGGAAACCTGTCCAGCAAACGTGGGATGGTCCGAAGGGTAGCATCCCGGCGTTACGTCGATCCGTTCTGTGGTCTCCAGCCATATGCATCGAAGTCGAATCTTTCGCCTTACGCCCGGTGCTAAGGTATGGTTCGCGAGTTGATGGGCAATTGAAGTTGCTTTGACCCGCAGCTGTCATTCAAATAAGGAAACCCGCTTTGACCGAGGCGACATTTACCAATCTGAACCTGGAGTCCCGGTTGCTTTTAAACCTGGAATCCCTGGGTTATGTGGCGATGACACAGATTCAGGCACAAAGCCTGCCGCACATTTTGGCTGGTAAGGATGTCATCGGCCAGGGCAAGACCGGGTCCGGGAAAACGGCCGCGTTCGGGCTGGGCCTGTTGCAAAAGCTGAAAGTTGAACGATTCCGGATACAGTCGCTGGTACTCTGTCCTACTCGTGAATTGGCCGACCAGGTGGCAAAGGAAATCCGGCGACTGGGTCGTGGAATCCATAACATCAAGGTATTAACCCTGTGTGGTGGAACAGCGTTCGGGCCCCAGCTCGGCTCTCTGGAACATGGCGCCCATATCATTGTTGGCACGCCCGGTCGTGTGGAAGAGCACCTTCGTAAGGGTAGCCTGAAATTGCCGGAACTCAATCTGTTGGTCCTGGATGAGGCGGACCGGATGTTGGATATGGGCTTCCAGCCGACACTTGATGCCATTATCTCGTATCTACCGAAGGCGAGGCAGACATTGTTATTCAGCGCCACCTATCCGGACGAAATCAAAGCCATTGCTGAACGCGTGATGGTGGACCCGGTGCTGGTGCAGGTAGCCAGTACCCACGACACCGGTACGATCGAGCAAAAACTCTACCAGGTTGCGGATAATACCGGGCGGACGGCCGCTTTGCAGCTACTGCTGCTGCACTATAGGCCAGACTCAGCCCTGGTGTTCTGTAACACGAAACGGGAAACGCAAGCGGTGGCCGATGAGTTAACCGGGCTCGGCTTTGTCGCCCAGGCATTGCACGGTGACCTGGAACAACGGGACCGGGATGAGACCCTGGTGCGGTTTGCCAATAAAAGCACGTCTGTCCTGGTGGCCACCGATGTCGCTGCACGTGGTCTTGATATCGATGCGATCGACACAGTGATCAATTATCACGTGCCACGGGAGCTGGAAGTTTACATCCATCGCATCGGCCGAACCGCGCGAGCCGGAAGCAAGGGCGTGGCTTGTACCTTGTTCACTGACAAGGAAGAGCGCAAGATTTCCCGGCTGGAGGAATTCCTCGGCCACAAGATCGATCGGGCACCACTTCCAGTATCGGAGCTAAAGGACCAACCGGCCTACCAACCATCGATGGTGACATTGCAGATCGACGGCGGCCGAAAACAAAAAGTGCGAGCGGGCGATATACTCGGCGCCTTGACCGGTGCAGGCGCGATCGCCGCGAGTGCGGTGGGCAAGATCCAGATCTTCGATCAATGTGCTTATGTGGCGATCAAACGGGGCATCGCAAAACAGGCAGAACAACACCTGTCCCGCGGCAAAATGAAAGGCCGCACCTTTCGGGTCCGGCGGGTCTGATATTCCCCTCCATCCAGAAACCGGGGAAGGCAGCACAAGATTTTCTACTGAGGAGCGCAGTTAAAAATGGGGGGATTACCGAACGAATTGGAAGCCTTCCCAGCCGACGATATAAATGCTTTGTTATGGGCGACTGAAGTCATAGTTTAACTCTACGATTTCAAAATGATTTCCTTCCGGGTCTTTATACGTAGCAACCATGCCAAAGCCTTTGGGTCATGAGAAGCGATAATTACTCCATAGATTGACTTTATTTTCATGATGCGTGCTCAACTGATTAATGCCTTATCAGGCAACCACCTCAAATATACGACCCACAACGGAAGTTAAACCCATAGCCAGTGCGCCCCAAAAAGTCACTCTGATAGCGCCGATAGCAATTGGTGCGCCGCCAGTTCGTGCAGCCACTCCACCAAGAAGTGCTAAAAATAATAGAGATGAGATTCCAACAGCAGATATTAGATAGGTGCCTGGTGTAGCCCATGCCACAATTAAAGGAAGTGCAGCACCGACTGTAAATGTACCAGCTGAAGAAAATGCCGCTTGAACAGGCTGGGCACTGACAGTCTCAGATATACCTATTTCATCTCGAGCATGCGCTCCTAGGGCGTCGTGAGCCATTAATTGTTCAGCAACTTGTCTTGCCAAAACAGGCTCAAGCCCTCTGTTTTCGTATATATTTGCAAGCTCATTTTTTTCGAACTCTATATCGTTCTTTAATGAATTTTTTTCGAGGGCTAGATCCGCTTTTTCTGTATCAGATTGAGAACTGACGGATACATACTCACCAGCCGCCATAGACATGGCCCCGGCCACCAGTCCAGCAATACCTGCAAGAAGAATGTTTTCTTGTGTTGCCCTTGCAGCGGCAACACCAATGATAAGACTGGCTGTAGATACGATTCCGTCATTTGCGCCTAAAACAGCGGCGCGCAACCAGCCCACGCGATTCGATCTATGTATTTCATCATGGCTCATCAGATTCCTCGATGTATTTACAGCCTGAACGCTCGGTGCAGCCGCTTGTTAAATGGATCACTCCGAAGCATGGCACACCGCCTCTACATTGTTTCCATCTGGCGGGCCATAGGCACATATACGCTGTTCAGGGAAATCGCTATTCCATGTGGCTACAAACTCTGTCTGAAGAGAGCAGTCCAGCTCCCTAAAGATTGCCTCATAAAAGAACTTCGTTCTTTCATATTTGATTGCGTATGTGCTCAGATGGTCAATCATATGAAATCCATTTAACAACGGGTTAAGCGACCGCGCTGAAGCGCTGATGAAAGCGGTCCAAGTGAGCGACGCGAGGAGCGAACGACTTCAACGCCATGTTATGTTTCCGTCTGATTATCAATAGCTTGTTCTCTTTTGGTTCTAGTGCGCGAGTCTAGAAACAGGGAATAGCATAGAGCGGCTTGGAGTATCCCGAGTCCAATCAGGACCAACGCAATTCGAGAGAAAATATCGACGGTCTGCTGATGTGATGCTGTTTTTCGGTCGGCTAATTCCGACGTATCTAGCAACAAGCGTTCTAATTCTTTTTGAGTGGGTTTGGGATCGTTTGCTTCCAATAGCTGAGTTACTTTCTTCTTCATAGGCGGCGTGGTATCGAGGATCATTGTCAGTTCACGGTATCCGTACAGCGTGCCGCCGATCATCAGTAACAAGCCGGCCAGCACCGATAGGCTCAGAGCCAGGCGCTCCATGTATTTAGGAAACATAGCGCCCTTCAACAGCGGCGCGAACGCAGTGAGCGTCCGTTTGCTTGAGATTGTTATGTGCCGTCATGGTTGAGGTACCCCAAGATCTTTACAAATTTTGCGGGCGAGGTTTTCGTTTATCTCTCGATGGCGGAGAACTGCTGAACGCTTATCGAGGGAAGGATTGTGCCACCAAGAATGTCTACCGCCTTCCCTGAGCAGTTCGCAACCGTGAGGTTCGAGCCATCGAATCAGGTCGCGTCGTTTCATAATGCGATATTGAGTTCCTCGAAGTCATCGCCCGCTGCATTTATGGCTTCATCCCGGTTTAGAGATAAAGCTTCTCGAAGGGTCACGGAAAGAGACTCCAAAAGCTCTTCACGAGAAGCTTCCTGGCAGTTGACCCCTGGAACCTCTTCGATCCAGCCAATCCACCAGTCGCCTTCCTTCTTCACTAATGCCGTATATTGTGTATTCATCGTTTCAGTTTACCTCACGAGCTGAAGTCGAGGTACAGGCACATAACATTTGTATCAACGTCACCATGATTCAATCATCGTGATGCCTATTTCTGAATGCTTAAACGCTATTCCAAATAGCCCCATCATTCAATGCTCCCGAACCTGGCCATAACTCACCTTGCCTTGCGTCATCAGTTTCTCATCGGACGAAGGCGTGCAAAATTTTTTAGCTTACGACTTTCGACGCAAGTCCTTGAGTTTAAAGTTGTCCCAACTCACCAGCCTGTCCGGTGTGAACGCTATCCAGCGAGCGGACTCGCCACTTGCGGTCGCCATTTGGTAAGTGTGCCCTCGTCCGGGCCGTGT
Source organism: Pseudomonadales bacterium (assembly GCA_040880285.1). Taxonomy (GTDB): domain Bacteria; phylum Pseudomonadota; class Gammaproteobacteria; order Pseudomonadales; family Azotimanducaceae; genus JANQJA01. The sequence goes on from JBBDIT010000055.1 coordinate 112,429, forward strand.
GACTTTCAGAGAAAGACGGTAATGCCTACCGGAAACTGTCGATTGCGCCTGACGGAGATGTCAGATGACGGTGAGCCCGTTTTGGTGTGTGTCCGTTTGTTGTTTTTTTGTTCATCCAATGCGGTCTACCGCACAGAACTTCTGTAGCTAGACCGTTATGCTCAAGTGCTTTCGGGCGGCTTGTGCCCAATGTCTAATTCCAGAGTATAAAAATGTCCGAAAAGCCCCATCCCCAACAGAATCATCTTCTGGCGGCGCTTACGCCTGAAGCTCAAGCGCGATTGTTCCCTTATCTGGAGTTGGTACAGCTCTCACTGCGTGGAGTCCTGTATGAAACCGGCCGTGCCATGAATCATGTCTATTTCCCAACGGACTCCATCATCTCGCTGCAGTATGTAATGGAAAACGGCGCATCCACCGCAATTTCGGTAGTGGGTAACGAGGGTTTGTTGGGTATCAACCTGTTTTTGGGTGGGGAGACCACACCGAGCCGGTCGCTGGTGCAGAGCGCTGGTTACGCATACCGTCTCCCCAGGCGGCGGGTGCAAGAGGAGTTCAACCGACACGGCCAGTTGCTGGTGTTGATGCTGCGTTACACCCAGGCATTGATCACGCAAGTCGCCCAAACGGCAGTTTGCAACCGGCATCACTCTATCGATAAGCAACTCTGTCGCTGGCTCCTGCTGTCGGTGGATCGTTTGTCACACAACCACTTGACCATGACTCAGGAATTTATCGGCAACATGCTTGGCGTTCGCCGTGAAGGGGTTACCGAGGCAGCCCGAAAACTGCGGGGTCTGGGTGTAATTTCATACTCGCGCGGATTGATCAAGGTGCTTGATCGGGACAAACTCGAAAAGCTGAGTTGCGAGTGCTACGCGGTAGTCAAGAGCGAAACAGAACTGTTACTCCACTATATGCCGCAGCGTCAGTTGATCGGAAAAACTGATTCCATTCCAATGGTGCAGCTTCGAACACTATAGGCAGTGCCTCAAGGCAGCCTGAGGCGATACGGCCTAACCGATCAAGGGATTATTCCATCTGCATGACATTCTGACCGACAGGATCTTTTCCCAATAAAACGATGCCGGCACGCATCAAGCGTTCACCGGAAATCGGATCAAGGTCGTGCCATCTGGCGAGAAACTCATTTTCCTTGAGAAATGTTCGGTGAAATGAGGCCGGATCTTCAAAGTAAAGAATGTTGCCCTCGTAGCCAATGACCACCACATAGTGACCATCATCGAAGTTGCTTCGCCACTCTTTTAACGTGAGGTATCGATTGGCCCACGCTTGCATTGAGACGATGACCGGGTGCCCTTGATCCAGGTAGTGTTTCAGTTTGTCGAGCGTCCAGTTGGTTCCCGACTCGACGACAAAACCATGCCGCTCGGCGACAGCAATCATATTTTCGATATTAGTGCCGAGCACCGGATCTGCTTTCAGGTCTTTTTGCAGGGCATCGCCGCGCTCCTCGACGCCATAGTAAGCAAGAACACCCTGCAATGCCTTGACGCCGCAGTCAAAATCATAGGTCTGCCGCAGGTTCGCGAGTTCAATCACAGCAGAGGGTTTACGAAGATTCCTGACCCGGCTCAGCGTTGTGTGAATGGCGGTTGCGAAGGCGCGCCTTAGACGATCGATTTCGTCCACATCAGGCGTGTTGTCATCGTTCATGTACAGCCCACGGCACGTTTCCTGACAGATCGCCGGTACCTTGCGGCCTACACGCCCGGTGGCATTGACGCTATGAGCTGCACAAACATGACCATAGACATCGAAATATTCAGATGCGTTCAGCGTCACCTTGACGTCCGGCAGCCGGCGTTGTAACTCCTCAGCGTAGATCTCCGCGTAAACGGCAGGCGAATATTGAACTGGTGCTTCATCGAGTTTGGAGTGTTGGTAGTTCATGATGTCAATCTGATTCTTCGCAACTCCGCGCGCCTCGATCGTTGAGTGACCGTCCAGCAGAAACTCTGCACCGGCGGCAATCTGGGTTTCAATCTCTCGATGAAATGTTTGCAAATAGCGAGTGGAAAGATAGAGACGATCTTCCAGACTTGGTTCCTGCTGTGATTTATAAAGGCGAACGCCAAACTCATCGACAAGCGGGACTGCATCATCGAGTACTTCCGGATGTCGATTGGCCTCCAGCAAGAGACTGCAATAAGGGAAGATCACCTGTTTATTGTCGAGGATGTCTGTAAAACTGTACAGCCAGTTGGTGTACCAGTCTACATTGCGTAGTGCCGGGACAAACTCGGGAGTGAGTGAATCACGCTGGATTTCTGCAGGTATCAGGATGCCGCTGTGGGGGATAACCACAAGCAGGTCGCGAAGGTTCAACACGCGAGTAGTGCGGCGTGACATATATCGTCAGTTCCGGGAAGGAAGCCTATTCTACTGTAAATCCGGTGAAGTCACCTTAAGCCTGGACAATACTCGATTTACCAGGCGCGCTCGCGCAGCTCCTTCCCGAGCGCTCGATCGCGCCGGACTAGAAGCACTTGCCTGCGAGTGTTGCGCGGCAGAGCGATTCACGATCGCCCGTGGAGCTACCAGGAATAAAGCCATTGTCGGCCGAAAAAGAACCCTGCTTTCCAGGGTTCTTTAAGTGCTTGGGTGCCTCGCCTGGTTTCTACTTGATGGCGATATCGTTGCGAACGGATTGGACGCCGGTTACCCCGCGGGCCAGTAGTGCGGCCTTGTCAGCTTCGGCTCGCGTTGCAACAAAGCCACTGAGTTGCACGACGCCTTTGAAGGTTTCCACGTTGATCTCAGCAGAGCTGAGATCGGGATCATTGAAGATCGCCGCCTTGACTTTTGTAGTGATCACCGTGTCGTCGATGTATTCGCCAGTGCTGGATTGTGTCGCGGTAGAAGCACAGCCGACTGTAGCCAGCAGGGCACAAGCTACCAGTAGTGCGAAGTAGATTCTGATTTGTTCCATTGTGTTGTGACTCCTTGAGTTTTGGTTGGTGGTATTGTTTCGCTGAAATGGGCTATTTCGGCAGAGGATCGAGGCTGAATCCTTAAGGCAAGAGCCTATGAGAGTAACTGGACGACCATTCAAAGGAGCAGACACTCCAGGTTCAGTTCCTGGAGATTAGACGGAACGCTGACGTTGATCTGTGCGACAGAGCACAGACCTTTGACTGTTGGATAAGCAATATGGGTCAACCTCAACAGACACAAAGGACAAGTCATCATGCTCGAAACCATAGCCATTATCTTACTGATCCTGTGGGCGCTTGGGCTTGTTTCATCCTACAGTATGGGCGGGCTTATTCACTTGCTTCTGGTGATTGCCCTTGTCGTTATTGTTGTCCGGGTCATCCAGGGCAAGAAACTTTAAGAGGCTGCAGCAATGCCAATTCGAAAATTACTCGCTATTGTCTTGATTGTCGCGGGTGTTATGGGCCTGGTCTATGGGGGGTTCAGCTTTACCAGTGAAACTCACCAGGCAGATTTTGGGCCGTTGAGCCTGTCAGTTGATGAGGAGGAATATGTCACCGTCCCGATCTGGGCAGGGCTTGGTGCAATAGTGATCGGCGTATCGCTGCTCTTGTTTCGCAAGGAGGAATAGCAGCTGTTCTGACGTTTTGCGTTGGTGTGGAACCTGCCCGGCGCAAGGTGTTCGATTGCGTTGTACCGACGACTTCCGCAAGTAAGGTGTGTTGCGGAAGCAAAGAGGACGCTTCAATCAAAATGATTTATATGTGGTGATCCACCGATCGTCACCGCTACCGGTCCTTTAGCCGCGACCGTCATCGGCCCGCCACATTTCTCACATTTCTTGATCCCAATGGCAAGCACCTTTGTGGCGGTTCGTGGTAGTCACTGCCGGGCAACAGCACACCACCACAGACAACGATTTCCGACCGGGTTGCGGTCGTCGCCACTTTCAGCGTCATCATGAACCGTCAGCTTCTGGATTCCTGCCTTATCTGTTCGTTATCGCACGGTGAACCGCATGGCAACATGCCAACATGCCAACATGATTTAACAGAATTTAACTGACGCGTTGCATCCGATCATGACGATTGCGGAATTATCAGGCCGTACTTGCAGATCAAGTGATTGTCCGCAGAATCCGGCGGTCTGGATCCCTTTTCCCGTGGAAGTCAAGGACACCCGGGGGTCGACCTGGTGGTCTTCGACCGTTGCGCGTCTGGTGATAGCCTGTATTGTCCTGGCGGCAGGTCAGGCGGGGGCGAACGCCACGGATCCTACCGTGGTTGCTGGACAAGCCAGCTTTTCCACGCAGGGTGGTTCGCTGAACATCACCAACAGCCCGGGAACAGTCATCAACTGGCAGGGGTTCTCGATTGGCGCGAACGAAACCACGCGCTTCATCCAGCAGAACGCCGCCTCGAGTATCCTCAATCGCGTCATCGGTCCCGACCCCTCAATGCTCCTCGGGACACTCACTTCGAACGGCCGGGTCTTTCTCATCAATCCGAGTGGCATCATCGTCGGCGAGGGCGCACGAATCGACGTGGCTGGCCTGGTCGCCTCTACCCTCAATCTGACCAACGAGGACTTTGCTGCCGGCCGATACGACTTTGTTCCCGATCCGTTCGCTGGCACCGTTGAAAATTACGGCAGGATCGTCACGCCCTCCGGTGGCAGTGTTTACCTGGTGGGGGCGAACGTCAACAACAGCGGCTTGATCAACAGTCCTCAGGGCGACGTGATCCTGGCGGCCGGTCACTCGGCGAGGATTTTCGACTCCAGTACGCCGGGTGTCAGGGTCGAGGTCACGGGAAGCGAAAACGTCGCGGTAAACCTCGGTGAAATCATCGCGAGGAGCGGTGAAGTCGGCATTTACGCTGCATCGTTTCGGAACGCGGGCATCATCAACGCCGAGCAGGTGGTGCGGGATGCCAGCGGCAAGATTGTCCTGCGTGCGACCAAGGACCTCACGCTCGAGGCAGACAGCCATCTGAGTACCAGTGGCGAGCAGGCCGGAGAGATAGTCGTTCACTCCGAAACCGGCACCACACTCGTATCTGGCACCATCGACGCATCCAGCACCGGCGCAGGACAGGCCGGGGGATCGGTGCAGGTGCTGGGCGAGAGGGTCGGCCTGATTGGCGGGAATATCAATGCGTCCGGCTACGCTGGCGGCGGTACGGTGCTCGTCGGCGGCGATCTATATGGCGCGAATCCTGCCGTCCGGAATGCCGCTGCGACTTACATGAGTCCAGACTCCACGATCACCGCCGACGCCATCACCGACGGCAGCGGTGGCACGGTGGTGCTGTGGGCAGACGGCCCAACGCGCGCCTACGGTAGCATTTCAGCACGCGGCGGTGCGCAAACCGGCAACGGCGGTCTGATTGAGACGTCCGGCGCCTGGCTTGACGTGGCGGGCATCAACATCCATGCCAGTGCACCGAACGGCAGTGCCGGAACCTGGTTGCTTGATCCGAATGACATCACCATCCAGTCCGGGGGTGCAGATACAAACGTCACGGCCAGCCCGAACTTCACCAGTACCGATGACAGTGCGATCGTTACGACCGAAAGCATTGAGACCGCGCTGAACGATGGCACCAGCGTAATCGTTACGACCGGCACTGGTGGCACCAACGCACAGGCTGGCGATATCACTGTCGCCGATCCGCTGACCTGGACCCATGTGAATGGACCGACTTTGACGTTGAATGCCATTCGGGACGTGGTCGTGAACGCAGGAGTGACGGCCACCACTGGCAGCTTTCTAGCGAATGCCGGTCGCAACTTCAATCTCAACGTGGCTATTGCCGTTACTACAGGAAGCATCACGGCGATAGCCGGCGGCGATGTTAACGTGAATGCGGCGATGACGGTGACCACCGGCAATGTCGTGTTAGTTGGCGACAATGACGGTACCGGACCTGGAGCTTTGGTTGGCGGTACGGTGACCGTGACCTGCGGCAGCAACTGCATCTCCATCACTACCGGTACGCTGAAGATACGCTTCAATCCGGAGAGCTATCCCACGACGGACACCGAAATCACGGCGTATGGCTCGCATCTGACAGGTGGCGGGCTACTCGATGCGAAAGCATGGGTCTTCGGCCTGGGGGATGACCGGCTATACGACGGCACGACAGTCGCAACCGTAAGCGGTCTCGAGCTTGATGTGTTGGGGAACGCACCTGATGCCACGTTGGGCACTGTCACCGAAGCCAATTTCGATACCAAGCACGTAGGAACGGACAAGCTGATTACATATGACAGCGATTTCAGCAATACGACTCATGAACTCTTCGCGCCCTTTGGAACGCCTGCGGGAACCTATACGACACGGGCCGATATTCTTGTCAGGCCCCTGACGGTTGATGCGGTTACCGACACGCGCGTCTATGACGCCACCACCGACTCGGCGGGTACGCCGACAGTTACCGGCCTGCAGACCGGTGACTCGCTGATTGGTGAATTGGTGCAGTCATTTGCCAGCAAGGACGTACTGGGCGAGGGCAACAGCACCCTGGTTGCCGACGGCACCTATAGCGTGAGTGACGGCAACAACGGTGATAACTATGCCGTTACGGTCAATACGGCGACAGGCACCATCACCCCCCTGGCGATCACCGGTGACATCACCGCTGACGACAAGGTCTATGACGCGACCGATGCGGCCACCATCCTGACCCGGACCCTGACCGGCGTACTCGGCACCGACGACGTCAGCTACGTTGGCGGCAGCGCAGTGTTTGCTGATAAGAATGTCGGTACGGACAAGACCGTCACCGGCACGGCGCTCAGCCTGGACGGCGCCGATGCCGGCAACTACACGGTCAACACTACCGCGCTGACCCTGGCCGACATCACCCCCCTGGCGA